>NZ_CP031416.1:3759103-4071977 GCF_003367375.1 Gallaecimonas mangrovi | reverse complement strand
GCTGAATTGCTGAGTTGGCAACTCATCCTGCAGCCTGTCCAGACATTGCTGCCAAAGCGACGATCCCACGCTGACACTCCCCACTAAAAAGTCCGTTATTCTACCTTTAATTATGCCTGTCCGGCCACCTTGAAACACGGCGAAAGACACCCTCCCAGGCATGGTTGCCCAGGCTTTTGCGTCGTCGGGGATCTTGGTAGCGGCAGGAGGGTTATTGTTGACCACCAGGGCACATGAGATCAACCACGATCATCAGGATCGTTACATTGATCTCAGACTGATCTAGAATCTGCGCCGCAGACAAATTTACGTTGAGTATATTTGACGCAGTTTGCCCGCCTCTATATAATTTCGCCTCTTTTTGTGGGCCATCCCTGGGCACTTAGCCAATGGGTATGAGTTTTCCCAGTGGATTACACGACTGACCGACGGAAATAATTATGAAACGTACTTTTCAACCCAGCGTAATCAAACGCAAGCGTGACCACGGTTTCCGTGCTCGCATGGCGACCAAAAACGGCCGTAAGGTACTGGCTCGTCGCCGTGCCAAAGGTCGTGCTCGCCTGTCAGCCTAATCACTTGAGTGCGTTGCACCCGCAAGTGTCGAAGCTGACATTTAGCCGGGAGTTAAGACTATTAACTCCCGCGCATTTTCAAAGGGTTTTTGATAACCCCGTCCGCGCCTCCTCCCCTGAAGTCACGCTCTTAGCCAGAACCAACGATCTCGGCCATGCCAGATTAGGGCTGACAATCGCTCGTAAACAGGTTAAAAAAGCGACTTCCCGGAACCGTCTGAAAAGGCTCACCAGGGAGTATGTGCGACTGCGTCAGGTACAACTGCCAGACGCCGATGTTATTGTCATCGTCAAAAAGCCCGCCCAGTTTCTGGAAAATAGTGACTACGTGGCTTTGGTGGACAGATTATGGAAACTCTTGGCAAAGCGTTTAGCGCGTGCCTGATATTGCCCATTCGGCTGTATCAGATACTCATCAGTCCCTTATTGGGGCCCACTTGCCGTTTCACTCCAAGCTGTTCCCACTACGCTATTGAAGCAATTAAACGCCATGGCCCTTTGAAAGGGAGTTGGTTAGCGGTGCGTAGAATACTAAAATGCCATCCTCGTCATCCCGGTGGTCACGATCCGGTTCCCGAACGCAAAACAAGAGAACGTTAAATCCATGGAATCCCAACGCTCCCTGTTGTTCTTCGCTTTCCTGGCAGTCAGTTATTGGCTGTTCACGCTATGGCAGAACGACCATGCTCCTAAGCCAGCCCCTACAGCAGTGACACAGCAGTCGTCGGTTCCTACCGATTCCGCCGGTGATCTGCCCCGAGCTGATGTTCCCCAAACACCTGGTACTACTGCTCCTGCTGCTAAGGCAGAGCTGGTAACTCTTGCTAACGACGAACTGGAACTGACCGTTGACACCCGCGGTGGCGACATTGTTGGTGCCCAGCTTAAGCATTACGCCAAGGTACAAGGCCAAGCTGAGCGCCTGAGCCTGTTCACCCGTCGCAGCGATTTTGATTACATCGCCATGAGTGGCCTAACCGGCACTGACGGTTCTGACAGCAAAGGTCGCCCGGTATACCAAGCCAGTGCGCCGAAAAAGCTCGCCAATGGCGATCAGCAATTGGTACTGACCTACCAAGCTAACAACGGCGTGACCTATAAAAAGATCCTGACGCTGGCCCCCGGCAAATACGTGGTAAACACCAAGTTTGATGTAACCAACCCCACCGATAAACCGTTGTCGGTGCAATTTTTTGGTCAAATCAAACGTACCATGCATGAGCCAGACAGCGGTTTTGCCTCTCACGGCACCTACACCGGCCCGGTTTATTCCACCGACGATGAATCGTACGAAAAGTACAAATTCGACGACGTTAAAGACCATAACCTGAGTAAAGAAACCAATCACGGCTGGGTAGCCATGCTGCAGCACTATTTTGTGTCTGCCTGGGCGCCAAAACTTAACGACACCAAGCTCGATGTCTACAGCATGCAGTCTGGTGATGACGCCATTATCGGTATTAAGAGCAAACCGATAGCAGTGCCCGCCAAAGGCAATGTCACTCTCAATGCTGACCTTTTTGTTGGCCCGAAAGATCAAGATGCCTTGGCCGCCGTTGCACCCAAGCTTGAAAAAACCGTCGACTACGGTTTCTTGTGGTTCATCAGTGAATTCTTGTTCTGGCTGCTGAAATTGCTGCACGGTGTGGTGCACAACTGGGGCTTTGCCATCATCCTGCTGACCCTTATCGTGCGCGGGGCCATGTTCCCGCTGACCAAAGCGCAGTTCACCTCCATGGCGAAAATGCGCATGCTGCAGCCGAAAATGGCGGCACTGAAAGAGCGCTACGGTGACGACCGTCAACGCCAGTCACAGGCGATGATGAAGCTGTATAAAGAGGAAGGCGTTAACCCACTGGGTGGCTGTTTCCCAATACTGCTGCAAATGCCTATCTTTATGGCACTGTATTACGTATTGCAGGAATCGGTAGAACTGCGTCAGGCTCCCTTTATGCTGTGGATCCATGACCTTTCCGCTCGCGACCCCTTCTTCGTACTGCCGGTGTTGTTCGCTGGTGCTATGTGGTTTAGCCAAAAACTGAACCCTTCCACCATGACAGACCCGATGCAACAAAAAGTGATGCAACTGATGCCGCTCTTTATGGGTGTGTTCTTTGCGTTCTTCCCATCCGGTCTGGTGCTTTACTATGTGGTGAGTACGCTGATGTCCATTGGCCAGCAGCTCATTATTTACAAGGGCCTTGAGAAAAAAGGCCTGAGGTAAAAAAAGGGCGGCGCAAGCCGCCCTTTTTGTCAGGAGCATTTTATGTCTGAAACCATCGCGGCCATAGCAACAGCCACCGGGCGAGGCGGCGTCGGTATTATCCGTATTTCGGGGCCCAAAGCCGCCGTAGTAGCCAAGGCATGTTTAGGCCGACTACCGCAGCCGCGTTATGCCCATTACGGCCCTTTTTTTGATACCACCGGCAGCATTCTCGACCAGGGCATTGCCCTCTACTTTCCCGGCCCTAACAGCTTTACCGGTGAAGATGTATTAGAGCTGCAAGGCCACGGCGGCCCGGTTATTTTGGACATGCTACTAAAAGCGGTGCTGGCGGTACCGGGGCTGCGCATGGCCAGGCCCGGTGAGTTTTCAGAACGCGCCTTCTTAAATGACAAACTGGACTTGGCGCAAGCAGAGGCCATAGCCGATTTAATTGAAGCAAGCTCCGAACAAGCCGCGCGCAGCGCAGTGCAGTCTCTGCAGGGCGAGTTTTCTGCCCGCATCAACAAGCTAGTAGAAGCGCTCATTCACCTGCGTATCTACGTAGAAGCGGCGATTGATTTTCCAGAAGAAGAAATCGACTTTCTGTCCGATGGCAAAGTCGCCGGTGATTTAGCTGCCATCAAAGCCGACCTAGCTGCCGTCAAAGCCTCAGCGCAACAAGGTAGCTTGCTGCGTGAAGGCATGCGGGTAGTCATTGCCGGCCGTCCCAATGCCGGTAAGTCGAGCTTATTAAATGCCCTGGCCGGGCGAGAAGCGGCCATTGTTACCGACATTGCCGGCACCACCCGTGACGTACTGCGCGAGCACATTCACATTGATGGTATGCCGCTACACATTATCGACACCGCCGGTCTTCGCAGCACCGGTGATGCGGTCGAGAAAATCGGTATAGAACGCGCTTGGGCCGAAATAGAACAGGCTGACCGGGTGTTGTTTATGGTGGATGCCAACGACACCACCGCCACCGACCCCCATGCTATTTGGCCTGATTTTGTTGATCGGTTACCAAATAAGCTCGGCATTACCGTGGTAAGAAACAAGATTGAGCTGACCGGTGAGAAGCCCGGATTTGAAGAGGGTATTTTGCGGCTATCCGCCAAGACCGGTTCAGGGATTGAGGAACTGCGAGAGCACCTCAAAGCACTGATGGGCTTTGAAGGGGCAACCGAAGGCAGTTTTCTCGCTCGTCGCCGCCATCTAGAAGCCTTAGCTAATGCCCAGCGCCATATCGACACCGGCGAAGAGCAGCTGCACGGCTTTGCCGCCGGGGAAATTCTCGCCGAGGAGCTGCGGCTAGCCCAGCAAGCACTGAGCGAGATAACCGGTGAGTTCAGCTCTGACGACCTTCTTGGCCGTATATTCTCAAGCTTTTGTATTGGTAAGTAATGTATCGGTAAAGAGCACGCCGCCTTCGGGCGGCTTTTTTATTCGCAGCAATTTTGCACAACACTGGTGCAAAATTGCACTGCCATGGTGCTTTTTACAACAGGTTACCCGCAGCAATATAAAGCTTGGCCCACTGCGCCAGGCGCATGTTTCTATCCACCGCCTGATGGCGCAAATTACTGTACGCCTGTTCCTCGTCGATGCCGAAGCGGCGCATCTGCATACTTTTCGCTGACTCTATGTTTTGCCAGTCTTCAAGCGCCAGATGTGGCTCAACCATGGCATTGCTAGAAGCAGAAGTGTTGGGCTTGGCTTTTTCAAAAAGAGGCTCACTCGCGTTATCACCTAACTGGCTAAGGGCTAACACCTGCCTGACTAACGCTATTTCTAATTGCCGTAATGACTCGAAACGAGCCGTTGCAGCGGTACTTAGCTGCGACGGCGTCATCGCATGTTTTTGCCCCTGACAGCAGCGCGTAACAAAACACCTTAGCTGCATAAATTGTGCTGCGATTTCGCTGGCGCAATGGCTTTGCCATTTGGCTTCAAGCTCGGCGCCACAAAACTGCACAAACTGATGAAAGCTGCGGTCCTGTAATTCCTGTAGCTGGTAAAGACGGCGGTAGCTTTGGTGATTAAATTGGTTAGTAAGCAAGCTAATAAGCTCGCGAATGCGCTCTAATTCTGCGTATTCCTTGGCTTGAATAAAATGAAAAAGTGCCACCAGGGAGCGACAAAGCGCGGGGGTATCAGCTTTATCAGCGGCATTGAATACCACCTGTAACAGCAGTGATATGTGCTGATGATATGCCGCCACCGCACGCTCAATGTCAATTGAACCCTCAACAACCTGGGCGCGAACTGCACTCAAGCTAATTGGCGCCACGGGGCTATTTTTTTGAAAACCGGCCGGGGATAGGGAATAAAAATCTTGTTCGCGAGCCCTACTGGCAGCGGCTTGCTCATACAAGCAGCGATAAGCATTATCGCCAGGTGACAAAAAATAATGGGCTACCTGTACACGTTCACGTTGTAACTGATGAACCCAATCGCTTACCGCCTCAACGGTTAGATAGCCCTGCTGTCGCTGAGCTGATACAACCTTTTTCGGCATGCTCATAAACAGCCTAGGCATGGCCAACTTCACTCCCGGTTTGGGTGAATACCTAGGAATTAAGGCAAATTACGTTCCAAACTTAAGCCTCGTTACAAAACAAATAACCCTAACCTTGTCGTCAATCAAAATGCAGCTTATCCGCAGTGGTCTAGACTAGGGCCATGGCGCTTGTTATTGAGCGCGCAAAAGGCCAATCTGGCCATCCCAACCTGCCCGCATTTGCGGGCTTTTTTCTGTTTGCTGCATTATCACTCGCCACCTAATGCCAATAAGTTGCTGACAAGCTTATTACGGGTCTTGGCTAACCAGGCAAAACAAAGTACTGATACCGCCTCCGGATCGGTAAGGGGGCGTAGCACAACGCCTTTCATCGCCAGTGCACCACTGAGGGTGGGTACCAATCCCACTCCCTGGCCCGCCGCAACCAACCCTAGCAAGGTCGTTAGCTGTTGTACTTTTAAACCCGGCTTGGGGGCAAAACCAGCTCGCCGGCAGGTTGCTAACACATCATCCAACAACGCCATGCCAAATGGGTCATCCAGTAAAAGAAATGATTCTTGCGACAACATAGCCGGGTTAATTTTGCTGTGTTTTAGCAGCGGGTGTCCCTCTGGTAAGGCAGCCATTAACGGCTGGCTAGAAAAGGTTTGGGTAGCAATGTCGGCATTGGCAGGTAGTGGCATTCGCACCAAGGCAATATCCAAGGCGTCGTTGCTGAGCAGTTGCAGTTGGTGTTCTACGTGGGTTTCTTCTAATTTCAGCTCAACATCGGGGTAGCGCTCGGAAAAAAGCCGTATCAGCGTTGGCAGCCTTGGGTCCATCATCGACGAGCCGACATAGCCCAGTCGCAAGGTTCCCCTTAGCCCTTTTTTGACACTATCAACCGCAGCCAAAGCCCGTTCGACACTGCTCACCACCTTTCTTGCCTCTAGCAAAAGGGCCTGTCCTGCTGGCGTTAACCTGACATTGCGCCTATCTCGCAGCAGCAACGCACAATCGAGCTGCTTTTCCAGGGTTTGTAACTGTTGGCTAAGTGCCGGCTGAGCGATATTAAGACGGGCAGCGGCCCGACCAAAGTGCAGTTCTTCTGCAAGCACAATAAAGTAATGCAGTTGGCGGCTGTTCATGGCATCAAAACTTATAAGGTTAGGTTATCAATAATAATTAAATTCATATTGGATACCTATAACAATCCCTTACAGACTGGGGCATCGCTGTTGTTGTAGGAGCCTATCGATGCCACTGAAATTAGCTACCACCGAAAATCCCGGCAGTAACTGGGATTTGCGTAAAACCCTTGATGTACTTGCCAGTAACCCTGGCCAGTTTTATGAAACATCACACCCGGTTGACCCAAATGCTGAGCTTGCCGGCGTCTATCGCCATATTGGTGCAGGCGGTACCGTTGCCCGGCCAACTCGGCTTGGCCCGGCAATGATGTTCAGCAACGTCAAAGGCTATGAACAAGCCCCCGCATCCAAGGTATTAGTTGGCGTGATGGCCAGCCGCAAACGGGTGGGATTATTACTCGACTCCCCCGCAAATAAGCTTACCCAGTGCATGAGTGATGCCATTGATAATGCATTGCCACCGGTACTGGTACCTCAAGCACAGGCCCCCTGCCAGGAACAGGTATTTTTAGCCTCCGACCCCGATTTTGATTTACGCAAATTATTGCCAGCCCCCACCAACACCCCTGAAGATGCCGGCCCGTTTTTGTGCTTGGGTTTGGTATTAGGTAGCGACCCAGAAGACAGTGAAAAAACCGATGTCACCATTCACCGCCTTTGCGTTCAGGGTAAAGACGAGCTGTCTATTTTCTTCGCGCCGGGGCGCCATATTGATGCCTTTCGCCAACAGGCCGAAGCCCAAGGCAAGCCCTTACCTATTACCGTCAATATGGGCTTAGATCCGGCTATTTATATCGGGGCCTGCTTTGAAGCGCCCACCACGCCTTTTGGCTATGACGAGCTGCACATTGCTGGCGGCTTGCGCGGTGAAGGGGTACAGCTGACCAAAGCGGTCAGTATTAACCAGCATGCCATTGCCCGCGCCGAAATTGTTATTGAAGGTGAAATTCTGCCCAATGTGCGGGTTCGTGAAGACCAAAACACCGACAGTGGCCACGCCATGCCCGAATTTCCAGGCTACTGCGGCCCTGCCAACCCATCATTGCCCGTCATTAAGGTAACAGCCGTTACCATGCGCCAGGGCGCTATCTTGCAAACCTTGGTCGGCCCGGGCGAAGAGCACACCAACCTGGCCGGTATTCCTACCGAAGCCAGTATTTTTAATGCCGCAGAAAAAGCCCTGCCGGGGTTCGTTAAAAATGTCTATGCCCACACCTCTGGCGGCGGTAAGTTTCTGGCGGTATTACAGGTACAAAAACGCAAGGCACTAGACGATGCCATGGTCAATCAAGCGGCCATGATCGCCTTGGGTGTGTACCGCGAATTAAAAAACGTCATAGTGGTAGATGAAGACGTCGATTTATTTGATACCGATGATGTGCTGTGGGCCATGCAAACCCGTTACCAGGGCAATATGGACACCACTTTTGTTGCCAACGTGGCTGGCCACGTGCTCGACCCCTCTCAGCAACCTGAATATAACCCGGCCATTTCCTCAAGAGGGGTCAGTTGTAAAACCGTATTCGACTGCACGGTACCCTTCCGCCTAAAAGCACATTTCACCCGCGCGAGCTTTATGGATGTCGACCCACGTCCTTTTGCGCCAGAGCTGTTTGATGCCAACGGCAATCGCTTGTAACAGACCTTTACTCTAAGCAAAGCAAGCAAGCGTCAGTCTTAACCGGCTGGCGCTTTTTCATCTAACCTGCGCTAAAGGGTTGAGGCAAAACAGCTAAACTCGGGTTAAGATGACTTCGCATACTGTGTTTTTGCGGCATTAAGGTTCTCAATGCTTCATGAGATGGCCCTTGGCGGCCTACTTTTCAGTCCTTTTGTGGTTTTTGCTTTTATGGGCTTTGTGATGACACTGGCTACCCGGCTGGTGCTACACAAACTTGCCCTGCGCCGGTGGATTTGGAAGGAAGCCTGGTTCGATGTCTCGCTTTTTATCTGCTACCTGGCACTGAGTATCTTTTTACTGGGGGAATAACACCGCTTATGGGACAAATACTCCGAATTGCCGTGACGCTTTTATTCGTCGCTGTTGCCATTATTGCTGGCACTTGGGTATGGAATCACTACCTCTATTCTCCTTGGACACGCGACGGCCGGGTGCGTGCCAATGTAGTGACCATAGCGCCCGATGTTTCCGGTTGGGTGAATCAATTAAACGTTAAAGACAATCAGGTTGTGAAAAAGGGCGATGTGGTCTTTACCATCGATGCCACGCGCTATAAGGCCGCCATCGCCGAAGATCAGGCAGCGGTCGAGAAAGCCCAATACAGCTGGGAACTGGCAAAGCATAAATATGACCGGCGCAAACAGTTAATTGCCAAGAAAGTAATAAGTGATGAGGATTTAGAGACCTATCGCATTAATACCGAATTAGCCAAAGCGGCTTACGACCTTGCTGAAGCGCAGCTGGCCGCTGCCCAAATTGACTTAGACCGTACCGTAGTGAAAGCCCCTGAAAACGGCACCATCATGAACCTCAACCTCAGGGAAGGTAATTATGTCAGCAAGGGTAATTCGGTGCTGTCGCTGGTTAAAAAGCAGTCCTTTTATGTGACCGGTTACTTTGAAGAAACCAAAATGCCCCTTATTCATGTTGGGCAAAAGGCGGTTATTCACTTAATGAGTGGCGGCAAACCCCTTACCGGCACCGTGGTCAGCATTGCTAAAGGCATTGCCGACAGCAATACCGCCGCTAATAGCCAATTGCTGCCGCAGGTTCAGCAAACCTTCAATTGGGTCAGGTTGGCACAGCGTATTCCGGTGGATATTAAACTTGATACCGTGCCAGAGGGTGTGACACTCAGCGCCGGTATGACAGCCTCTATCGATATTAAAACTGCAGAATAATCATGCAGCTGTCTCCGACACTGGCCCATTTTTTAACCCCCGACAAAAGAACCGTGACCTTTGCGGTGAAGGGGGTTATTGCCATGGCGCTGTCGCTGTTCGTATCCATGTACCTCAATTTGGACAGACCCTATTGGGCACTGGTGTCGGCGGTCTTTTTACAAATTCGCCCAGAAAGCGGCTTGGTTATCGAAAAAGGCATCTGCCAGATTGTCGGTTCTGCCATCGGCGGTAGCGTTGGCATCCTTATCATCAACTGCTTTGCCCCCTATCCCCTGCTTGCCTTTGCCTGCCTGGCATTATGGATTGGGCTAAATTCCGCGCTTTCTGCCATGGTGCATCGTATTAATTTTATCTACGGCTTTGCCATGGCCGGTATGACGGCGAGCCTGGTGGTAATACTGGTGATGGCAAACGCTTCCACCGCTGACAGCCAGTCAGTTTTTACCGTTGCTCAAGCGCGCATAAGTGAAATTGCCATCGGCGCTGTCTGCGCCACCTTAGTGAGCTTGCTGCTGTGGCCGGTGAGAGTAAAAAGCGTACTTCGCGTTCACGCCAGAAATGTGATTAATCAGGCACTTGATTACCTGGTACTTGAGCTGGACCCTGACGGCTCCCATGACGATCGCCACCGGCACGCCGATCAAACCCTCGAATCACTGATTGCCCTGAATGACGACTCAAGCGCGGTGGTTTACGAGGGCCCCGAAGGCTCAGCTAGAGCGCGCGCGGCTGGCACTCTTTGCAATAAGGTGCTGTCACTGATGGCGGTCGTGCAAATCTTCGGCCGCCTGCAACGTAACCATGCCGAATTGATGGATGAAGACATCAAAGCGCAAATGCAAATTATGCGTGAGCGCTTCCGGGCCATGGTCGAAACCCACAGTTTTAGCGAGTGTTATCAGCTGGCTCAAAAGCTGCGCCGCGAATTGCTGCATTTTAGGGCTGGCTACCAGGCACCAAGCCCAATATTGGCAAGGCTAACCCAAACCAGCCTCGAACTGGTTGCCGACCTGGTGATGGTGCTTAAAGCCTACGATGCCCTAGAAAATAGCGATAGAACCTTACTTAATGCACCCAGTTTAAGCACCCACCGTGACCCTCTGGTTGGCGCCATTACCGGCTTTCGGTCCATGGTGGTGTTTTTAATTGGTGCCAGTATCTGGATAGGCACCTCTGCCCAGGCTGTCATTATGATGATGATCTTGCCGGTGGTGTTCTCGGTAATGTTTGCCCGCCTGCCCTCTCCTACCATTGTTTTGAAACGGCTGCTGGTAGGGGTTGTGATAGCAATGCCGGTTTCACTGTTTTTCGGCTTAGGTTTATTGGCACCTGCTGTGGGCAAGTTTGAACTATTGGTATTGGTGATGGCAGGGCCGCTTTTCATCGGTCTGCTCGCCTTAGCGAATAGGGCAACACTGCCTTATGGATTAGGCTTTTGCATCCCTTTCATTATTCTGCTGCAGCCCAGTAACAGTATGACCTTTGCGGTAGATACTACTTTAAGTACGGCCTTTGGCATCTTTACTGGCGTTAGCGTGCTGTATTGGGTCTTTAAGCTCATTACCGCACCAGACAGTATTTTGATGCAAAAACGGCTGATTAAAGCCACCGCTAAAGACATCGCAGATATTAGCCACCATCGTCACCCAGAGCAGTGGTTCAACGGCCGCATGGGTGACCGCCTGATGCGTCTGTCAGGCTACGAGCAGGGGACTACCGATGGTACCCGCTACCTTACTGACTTAGGGCTAACAGGACTGAATTTAGGGCACGTATCGATACGCCTGCGGCGCCAGCTAAAAGATAACCACGACCCAAGGGTGCACGCCTTACTGGATATCTGGCAAAAATCACTGGCTGATACCTTCCTGCTTTGCGCTAAAGGCGGTTTTAACAGTGAATTTCGTACTAACAGCCAGCTGCTGCTAGAGGCCCTTAAAAAAGCCAGTGACAAAACACCACAGCTAGAACTGATTGAAGGCATGCTAGAACGCCTTGCCCTTACCTTTGAGCGCACCGCCACCACCTTTAAAGAAAAGGTAGTGGGGAAACGATATTAATCGCCCTCACCACAAAGCTGCGATAACACCATAGAGGCATTATGATAGGCCCAACCTATAAGGAGGCCTCTTTGTGTCTACTATTCAAATCCTGGTCGGCAGTACCTTGGGAGGCAGCGAATATGTTGCTGATGCCCTGGCTGAAGCGCTGCAACAACACCATCACCAAACTCACATTCACCTCACTCCCGATCTGAACGAACTTCCAAAAGAAGGGGTTTGGTTACTCTGCAGCTCAACTCATGGCGCAGGCGAGCTACCTGACAACATTCAGCCTTTTGCCGAACAACTTACCAACCACCCCGACTTAAGCAAGGTGCGTTTTGCTGTTTTCGCTATTGGCGATCGCAGTTACGACACCTTCTGTGAAGGGGGCAAACAGTTAGAGCAAGCGATGTTGGCCTGTCAAAGCCAACCCATGTGGCCGCGAATTGACATCAACGTACTCGATGAAGCACTGCCAGAAGACCAAGCTGTTGCTTATTTAGCTCAACAGATCGAGAAAATTTGATCCACACCACAACAAAAATCGAGATCAAAGTTGTGGATATCCTTGGATCTGATAGGTGGAAAACCCTTGGTTATTCACTTAATAAGATCCAAGCTACCCTAGTCCTGTGAATAAAGTGCCTTTTTGATCCCAGGTCATACCGTGTGGGATCAACCATTATCAACATGATCTGATCGGCATTAAGATCCTGGCTTTATTGATCATTTTTGAGTTACCCACAGATCTTCGATGATCTAATAGATCAAATAACAAAGGATCTTTAAAAAAGATCTTTGATCTAATACTGGATCACCCCTTTGATCCTCGACTTGGTAGCGGCCAAAGTTCGGAGTACAATGCGCGGCTCTTTCTTTGTTGGCGTTGAGGTTTTCAATGGCAAATCCGCATCACTTTGAAGTGATCGTCGTCGGTGGCGGTCACGCCGGTACCGAAGCGGCTATGGCGTCTGCTCGTATGGACCGTCGTACTCTGCTGTTGACGCATAACATCGATACCCTTGGGCAAATGTCCTGTAACCCCGCCATTGGTGGTATTGGCAAGGGCCATTTGGTCAAAGAGATCGACGCCCTAGGCGGACTGATGGCAACCGCAATCGATCATGGCGGTATTCAGTTTCGCACCCTCAACGCATCTAAAGGACCTGCGGTAAGAGCAACCCGCGCTCAAGCCGATCGCGCCTTATACAAGGCTTACGTGCGTCAGGCCTTAGAAAATCAGCCCAACCTGACACTTTTCCAACAACCCTGTGTGGACTTGATCGTTCAAGGCGATCAGGTGCAAGGGGTGTTGACACAAATGGGTTTAAAATTCTTTGCACCAACAGTGGTACTGACTGTTGGCACTTTCCTTGGTGGCAAAATTCATATTGGTTTGGACAACTTCGAAGGTGGTAGAGCTGGCGATCCGCCGGCTAATGCGCTGTCACGGCGTCTGCGTGAATTACCCTTTAGAGTGGATAGATTAAAAACCGGTACACCACCGCGCCTTGACGCACGCAGCATTGATTTTTCAGTGATGCAGGCACAACCAGGGGATGAACCAACGCCGACATTTTCTTTTGTTGGTAAAAGATCGCAGCATCCAACCCAAATCCCTTGCTGGATCACCCATACCAATGAAAATACCCATGAGGTTATCCGCGGTAATCTAGACCGCAGCCCGATGTATGCCGGTGTAATTGAAGGCATTGGCCCGCGCTATTGCCCGTCTATCGAAGACAAAGTGGTGCGTTTTGCTGATAAGCAAAGCCATCAGATTTTCTTAGAGCCCGAGGGTTTAACCACCCACGAGGTTTACCCTAACGGTATATCGACCTCGCTGCCGTACGACGTACAACTCGATATCGTTCACTCCATTCGTGGTTTAGAAAACGCCCATATTATTCGCCCCGGTTATGCCATCGAATACGACTTCTTCGATCCCAGAGATCTGAAAAGCACTTTGGAAACCAAGTTCATCAAGGGCTTGTTCTTTGCCGGACAAATAAACGGCACCACCGGTTATGAAGAGGCCGGTGCTCAAGGCTTAGTGGCTGGGCTTAATGCCGCGCGTCTGGCCCGTGATGAAGAAGGTTGGAGCCCACATCGCTCTGAAGCCTACATGGGGGTGTTAATTGACGATCTGTCCACCCTTGGCACCAAAGAACCCTACCGAATGTTTACCAGCCGCGCCGAGTATCGCTTGTTGCTGCGTGAAGACAACGCCGATTTACGCTTAACAGCCAAAGGCCGAGACTTAGGTTTAGTTGACGACGAACGCTGGGCGGCATTTAACAGCAAAGTCGAGCAAATTAACCTCGAGGCCCAGCGTCTTAAGGGCCAATACGCCCACCCAGGCAGCCCCCAGGCTGAAGCGCTTAATGCCTTGCTCAAAACCCCGATGACCCGCGAGAACAGCCTAGAAGAGCTGCTACGCCGCCCGGAAATGACCTATGACGCCCTGATGGCCATTGACGGTTTTGGCCCGGCGCTGGAAAACGAACAAGCCGCCGAGCAGGTTGAAACTCAAATCAAGTACGCCGGTTATATCGAGCGGCAAAAAGACGAGATTGATAAAATTCTTCGTAACGAGCACACCTTGCTGCCAGCCGATCTTGACTACAGCAACGTCAAGGGACTTTCTAACGAAGTGATCAACAAGCTCAACGACGCCAAACCGCAAACGGTTGGCCAAGCATCCCGGATCTCGGGTATTACTCCGGCAGCCATTTCTTTGTTGCTGGTTTATCTTAAAAAACAAGGACTTTTAAGGCGTGAACATGCTGCGTGAGCGCCTTGATGCACTGCTTGGTGAAACCGAACTTCAGGTAAGTGAATCCCAGCGCCAACTGCTGGTAAAGCTGGTTGAAGCGCTGAATAAATGGAACAAAGCTTACAACTTAACGTCGGTGCGCGACCCGTTAGAGATGGTGGCCAAGCACATTGTTGACAGTTTGGTTGTAAGTCCTTACTTACCTAATGGTGCCATTATTGACGTGGGTACTGGGCCTGGCCTGCCGGGTTTGCCGCTGGCGATTATTAATCCCGATAAAGCCTTTGTACTGCTCGATTCTTTGGGTAAGCGCATTCGCTTTATTCGCCAAACCTGCCATGAGCTTGGTATCAATAACGTCACCGCCATACAGAGCCGAGTAGAAGAGCATCTTCCTGCCAAGCCTTATGCTGCTGTCATTAGCCGTGCCTTTGCATCTGTCCAGGATATGCTGTCGTGGTGTGGGCATTTAACCGATGCCAAGGGCGCATTTTTAGCCATGAAAGGCCTGGTTCCTGAAGAAGAATTGAACACCTTGCCCAAGAATGTCGAGGTTCGCGCCGTATATCCCTTAGAGGTGCCCGGTCTGGATGGTCAGCGCCATCTGATCGCGCTAGGATACGCTGATACCGTAAATAAATAAGGGACGACAGTGGCCAGAGTTATTGCCGTAGCCAACCAGAAGGGCGGGGTTGGCAAAACCACTACCAGTGTCAATCTTGCTGCCTCATTGGCGGCAACCAAACGTCGTGTATTGTTGATAGACCTTGATCCTCAAGGCAATGCCACCATGGGATCCGGTGTCGATAAATACGATGTTCCCCACTCGGCTTACGATTTACTGGTGGATGAAAAACCACTGGATGAAGTGGTGGTAAAAGATACTGTGGGTGGTTATCACTTGGTCGCGTCTAACAGCGACGTAACCGCCGCTGAGGTGAAGATGATTGAATTCTTCGCCAGAGAGATCCGGCTTCGCAATGCCTTGGCGCCGGTGCTGGACCAGTACGATTACATTTTCATCGATTGCCCCCCTTCTTTGAACTTGCTGACGGTGAATGCCATGTCGGCGGCCGACTCAGTGTTGGTGCCAATGCAGTGTGAATACTATGCCTTGGAAGGTTTAACCTCGCTGATGGATACCATCAGTAAATTAGCCTCTGTGGTGAATCCCAAGCTGCATATTGAAGGGTGCTGCGCACCATGTATGACGCCAGGAATCGTCTGGCTAATGATGTGTCCGATCAGCTAAAAGCGCATTTTGGTGACAAACTCTATCGCACCGTTATTCCAAGAAACGTGCGCTTGGCCGAAGCCCCCAGTTTTGGTGCGCCGGTGATGTATTACGATAAAGCCTCCAACGGCTCTAAGGCTTACTTGGCATTAGCCGGTGAGCTGCTTCGCCGTCATGAAGGGGACACAGCCCTGGCGGCAGCCGGTGCAGAATAAGGGATTAGCATGGTAAAGAAACCCCGAGGACTTGGCCGCGGGCTGGACGCATTGCTGGCAACCAGCAGCGCTAGCCGAGAACGAAAAGAAGAGCAGTTGCCGCCACAGGACACAACTGCTGATACATCGCCAACGGCTGCGGCGGCGAAAGAAAAAGAGCTGCGCCGCTTGCCGGTTGAGCAGCTTCGCCCCGGTAAATATCAACCTCGTCGCGATATGGCGCCAGACGCCTTGGAAGAGCTTGCCAGTTCTATTCGCGCCCAAGGTGTTATTCAACCGATAGTGGTGCGTCCTCTTGGTGTTGAACAATATGAGATTATTGCCGGTGAAAGGCGCTGGCGGGCAGCGCAAATGGCCGAGCTGGAGCTGGTGCCTTGCGTGGTGCGAGAGGTGCCCGACGAAGCCGCGGTGGCCATAGCCCTTATCGAAAACATTCAGCGTGAAGATCTCAATGCCATGGAAGAAGCGGTGGCATTGAAGCGACTGATGGCCGAATTTGAATTAACGCATCAGGAAGTGGCTGATGCTGTGGGTAAGTCTCGTACTGCGGTGACAAACCTGCTGCGCCTCAATTCCCTTAACGATGATGTTAAGCGGTTATTAGAGCACGGCGATATTGAAATGGGCCATGCTCGCGCCTTGCTCGCCCTGAACGGCGATATTCAAAGTGAAACGGCGCGGCTTGTTGCCGGTAAAGGTTTGTCGGTTCGTGAGACCGAGAAACTGGTTAAAAAAGTATTGGAAGGAAAACCGGCCAAGGTAGAAAAGGCGGTAGACCCCGATATTCGCCGTTTGGAGACGAATCTTTCTGAGCGATTTGGTGCCAAAGTCATCATTAATAATGGCCCCAAAGGCAAAGGTAAGCTCACCATCAACTACAGTTCATTAGACGAACTTGATGGGATTTTGCAGCATCTTGGTGTTGAAACAAGCTGAGATGTTAACTATTGGCAGCTTCAAGTAGATTTGGGCTGTGAAGCTGTAAAAAAACAAATTTAAGCGCCGTATTAGGCGCTTTTTTTCGATATTTTGGTTTTTTGTAGTAAAGCAACATCAACTTAACAGGGCTATTTGCTGGTTTTCACTTTGTTAAGTTTATTCAAAAAAACAAAAATCAACTTTTCCCCGGCATTTTCAACATTAACCTGGGGTTGGTCGCGATAAAACCTGAACGAAAATGCCCTGTTTTTCTAGGCTGGGTGGGGTGTTCTCGATTTGCAATCAGGTTGCAAAACGGTATACTTTCGCCAGTTTTTAGTACCTCCGGCAATTTAAGGACGTTTTTCCGGGGGCATGGAGAAAAAAGTGACGAATAAATTGGCTACCGCCGGCCGACGGCAAGCATACCGGCTGGTAGCCCGCCAGGCTTTAATTTTACTGGCGGCCGTCATAGTGATCACTGCCGGTTGGGGATGGCAAGCTGGTTTCTCAGCGCTTTTGGGCGCGCTTATCTGTGTTATTCCCAACCTGATTTTTGCCCGCATCGCCTTTAACCAGGCAGGTGCAAGGGCTGCCCGACAAGTAGTAACCGGCTTCTACAAGGGTGAAGCGGTGAAACTCGGGCTGACAATTTTGCTGTTTGTCATTGCGCTTAAATGGGCTCCTATTCACATGGGGGCCCTTTTTGCCGCCTACGGGGTAGGGGTTGTGGCGCAATGGCTAGCACCGGTTTTGATTCAACGGAAATAATGGGACCGACAATGTCTGGTAATGCTACAGAACTGACAACGTCCGGCTATATCCACC
The DNA here is from genome assembly GCF_003367375.1 of Gallaecimonas mangrovi. Lineage (GTDB taxonomy): Bacteria > Pseudomonadota > Gammaproteobacteria > Enterobacterales > Gallaecimonadaceae > Gallaecimonas > Gallaecimonas mangrovi. Next base: position 4,054,661 of record NZ_CP031416.1, on the reverse strand, counting down.
ACCACTTGACCAATGCGCAGGTGGGCGAAGGATTCTGGACCTGGAATATCGACACCATCATCGTCTCCGTGGTACTTGGCCTGATCTTTATCGGCGTCTTCCGGATGGTGGCCAAAAAGGCTGACACCGGCGTACCTGGTAAGCTGCAGTGCTTTGTCGAGATGATCATTGAGTTCGTGGACGGCTCGGTAAAAGAGACTTTCCACGGTCGCTCTAAGGTGATTGCACCGCTGGCGTTGACCATCTTCATCTGGATCTTCCTGATGAACTTGATGGACCTTATCCCGGTGGATTTTCTGCCGGTCGTGGTGCAAAAAGTCGCCGAACTATTTGGTGCTAACCCCCATCATGTTTACTCCCGTGTGGTACCAACCACCGACTTGAACACCACCTTTGCGCTGTCATTGGGTGTGTTTGTGTTGATGCTGTACTACTCGGTTGCCATTAAAGGCGTGGGCGGTTTTGTTAAAGAGCTGACGATGCAGCCCTTTAATAGCAAGTTCATGATCCCATTCAACTTTATTTTGGAAATGGTGACCTTGCTGGCCAAGCCCATCTCCTTGTCGCTGCGTCTGTTCGGTAACCTCTACGCTGGCGAACTTATCTTCATCCTGATTGCATTGCTGCCTTGGTATGGCCAGTGGGTGCTGTCAGTGCCTTGGGCGATTTTCCACATTCTGATCATCACCCTGCAGGCCTTTATTTTCATGATGCTGACCATTGTTTACTTAAGCCTGGCCAGCGAAGACCACTAATTACTTTTTTGATTTGTTTTTAACCATTAACCATTAAAACTGGAGATAACCATGGAAACTATCGTTGGCTTTACCGCTATCGCTGTTGCGCTTCTGATCGGTCTGGGTGCCCTGGGTACTGCTATCGGTTTCGGCCTGCTGGGTGGCAAATTCTTGGAAAGCGCTGCCCGTCAACCCGAGCTGGCTCCCATGCTGCAGGTTAAAATGTTCATCGTGGCCGGTCTGCTTGACGCCGTAACCATGATCGGTGTTGGTTTGGCGCTGTACTTCACTTTCGCCAACCCCTTCTTGGCCCAGGTGGCTGGTTAATATCAACGGTAACGACTCCCACTCACCGATTTAGAGGAGACCCGTTGTGGATATCAACGCTACCCTTATCGGCCAGGCGATAGCTTTCATTATCTTCGTGCTGTTCTGCATGAAGTATGTTTGGCCGCCGCTGATAAATGCTATTGAAGAACGTCAGAAGAAAATTGCTGACGGTCTGGCCAGCGCTGACCGCGCTGCCAAAGATCTGGAATTGGCTCAGGCCAAGGCTGCCGACACCATCAAGGAAGCCAAAGCTCAAGCCAGCGTTCTGATTGAACAGGCTAACAAGCGCAAGGCGCAGATCATCGAAGAAGCACAGGCTGAAGCCCAGGCAGAGAAAGCGAAAATTGTCGCTTCCGGTCATGCCGAAGTGGACGCAGAGCGTGTGCGTGTTCGTGAAGATTTGCGTAAGCAGGTTTCTGCACTTGCCATTGCTGGCGCTGAGAAAATTCTCGAGCGTTCCATTGACGAAGCTGCACACCGCGACATTCTCGACAAGATTGTCGCCGACATTTGATAGGGGGAGCCATGTCTGAGCTGACTACTGTTGCTCGTCCCTATGCCAAAGCGGCTTTTGAGTATGCGGTCGAAAAATCTGCCATTGATCAATGGGCAGACATGCTGCATTTCGCTGGTGAAGTGGCTAAGCACGAAAAATTGCAGGCCCTTTTCACCAGTAATCTGGGTGCCAGCCAAAAAGCTGACGCACTGATTAAGATTTGTGGCGAGCAATTGGACACGCACGGTCAGAACCTGATTAAGGTAATGGCTGAAAACGAACGCCTGCCGGCGTTGCCGGCGGTCGCAGAGCTCTATGCCGAGCTGCGTCATGAATACGCTAAGGAAGTCGAGGCCGACGTTAAGTCCGCCGTCGCCCTGAGCGAAGACGAGCAAAGCAAACTGAGTGCTGCGCTAGAGAAGCGTCTCGCACGCAAAGTTAAGCTTAAGTGCAGCGTGGACCCGTCCCTGATCTCAGGCACCCTGGTACAAGTGGGTGACTTGGTGATCGACAGCTCTGTCAAAGGACAGCTGGGGCGGATGAATCAAACGCTGCAATCCTGATTGGGGAATAGAGCATGCAACTGAATTCCACCGAAATCGCCGAGCTGATCAAGAATCGTATTGACCAGTTTGACGTCGTCAGTGAAGCGCATGACGAGGGCACCATTGTTTCCGTGTCCGACGGTATCATCCGTATTCACGGCCTCGCTGATGTCATGCAAGGCGAAATGATTGAATTGCCTGGTAACCGTTACGCCATCGCCCTTAACCTTGAGCGCGACTCTGTCGGCGCCGTGGTAATGGGCCCTTATGCCGATTTGGCTGAAGGCGTTACCGTTAAGTCTACCGGCCGTATTCTGCAAGTACCGGTAGGCCGCGGCCTGCTGGGCCGTGTGGTTAACACTCTGGGTGAGCCTATCGATGGCAAAGGTCCTATCGATAACGACGGCTTCTCCCCGGTTGAAGTGATCGCCCCTGGCGTTATCGACCGTCAAGGTGTAGACCAACCGCTGCAAACCGGCTACAAAGCTATCGACGCCATGGTGCCAGTAGGCCGTGGTCAGCGTGAGCTGATCATCGGTGACCGCCAAGTAGGTAAAACTGCTCTGGCTGTTGACGCCATCATCAACCAGAAAGATTCTGGCGTGTTCAGCGTTTACGTTGCGGTAGGCCAAAAAGCCTCCACCATTTCTAACGTGGTACGTAAACTCGAAGAACACGGCGCTCTGGCCAACACCATTGTGGTGGTTGCTTCTGCTTCTGAAGCGGCTGCCCTGCAATACCTGGCGCCTTACGCCGGTTGTGCCATGGGTGAATATTTCCGCGACCGCGGCGAAGATGCCTTGATCGTATACGATGACCTGTCCAAACAGGCCGTTGCTTACCGTCAAATCTCCTTGCTGCTGCGCCGTCCGCCGGGCCGTGAAGCCTACCCTGGTGACGTTTTCTATCTGCACTCTCGCCTGCTGGAACGTGCGTCTCGCGTTAACGCTGAGTACGTTGAGCGTTTCACCAAAGGTGAAGTGAAAGGGAAAACCGGTTCCTTGACCGCACTGCCGATCATCGAAACCCAGGCCGGCGACGTCTCCGCGTTCGTACCGACCAACGTGATTTCTATCACCGACGGTCAGATCTTCCTGACCACCAGCTTGTTCAACTCCGGTATTCGTCCGGCAGCTGACCCGGGTATCTCCGTATCCCGTGTAGGTGGTGCAGCACAGACCAAAATCATCAAGAAACTGTCCGGTGGTATCCGTACCGCGCTGGCTCAGTACCGTGAACTGGCGGCTTTCGCTCAGTTTGCCTCTGATCTTGATGACGCGACTCGCCGTCAGTTGGACCACGGTCAAAAAGTGACCGAGCTTTTGAAGCAAAAGCAGTATGCGCCTATGTCTATCGCAGAAATGGGTGTGTCACTGTTTGCGGCTGAAAAAGGCTATCTGGATGACGTTGAAGTCGCCAAGATTGTCGCCTTTGAAGACGCTCTGCTGTCCTACATGCGTAGCGAGCACGCTGAGCTTCTGGCCAAGATCAATGAGAAAGGCGATTACAGCGACGACATCCAGTCTGGCCTGAAGGCTGCTCTGGATAACTTCAAGGCTACCCAGTCTTGGTAATTCGCCGGGCAGGCTGAGCCTGCCCCCCGTTGAAAACGGAGTGAATCATTATGGCCGGCGCTAAAGAAATTAAAGGCAAGATCGCCAGCGTCAAGAGTACACAAAAGATCACCAAAGCCATGGAAATGGTGGCGGCTTCAAAAATGCGTCGCGCCCAAGAGCGCATGTCGCATAGCCGCCCCTATGCCGATGCTATTCGTAAGGTGATTGGCCATATCGCTCGTGGCAACCTCGAGTATAAACATCCCTATGTGGATGAACGCGAGGCCAAACGAGTTGGCTACATTGTGGTCTCGACCGACCGCGGTCTTTGCGGTGGCCTGAACGCTAACCTGCTCAAGAAAGTCACTGCCGACGTCAAACAATGGCGTGAGAAAAATATCGAAGTGGATTTTGCCGTCATCGGCACCAAGGCCACTGCTTTTTTCAAACGTCATGGCGGCAACCTCGTAGCACAGACCTCTGGTCTGGGCGACGAGCCGGCACTGGCTGACCTGATAGGTTCCGTCCAGGTCATGTTGAAAGCATTTGATGAAGGTCGAATTGACCGTCTGTATCTGGTGTACAACGAGTTCGTTAACACCATGAAGCAAGACGCGACCATCGACCAATTGCTGCCTCTGCCCAAGTCCGAAGAAGAGGGAATTGCCCATCGTTGGGATTACCTCTACGAAGGTGAGCCTCGCGACCTGCTAGACACCCTGTGTAAGCGCTATGTGGAGTCTCAGGTGTATCAGGGCGTGGTAGAAAATCTCGCTTGCGAGCAGGCAGCGCGGATGGTGGCTATGAAAGCGGCTACCGATAACGCAGGCAACCTCATTGACGATCTGCAACTGGTGTTCAACAAGGCCCGTCAGGCTGCGATCACCCAGGAGCTCAGTGAGATTGTTGGCGGTGCGGCCGCTGTTTAAGGCGAACATCCGAATTCATAGTTCAGAGGAAACATCATGAGTACAGGCAAGATCGTACAGGTCATCGGTGCTGTGGTGGACGTTGAGTTCCCCCAGACTGCTGTACCTCAGGTATACGAAGCCCTGAAACTCCAGGCCGAAGGTAACCAACACGACGGCATGGTTTTTGAAGTTCAGCAACAGCTGGGCGGCGGCGTTGTCCGTTGTATCGTTATGGGTCCTTCCGAGGGCCTCAAACGTGGCATGAGCATGATTGCCACTGGCGGCACCATTAAGGTTCCGGTAGGCACCCATACCTTGGGTCGTATCATGAACGTACTGGGCGACCCCATCGATGAGCAAGGTGCTATCGGTGAAGAAGAGCGTTGGTCTATCCACCGCGACGCGCCTAGCTACGAAGACCAAGCCAACAGCACCGAGCTGCTGGAAACCGGTATTAAAGTTATCGACTTGGTTTGTCCCTTTGCTAAGGGTGGTAAAGTCGGCCTGTTCGGTGGCGCCGGTGTAGGTAAGACCGTCAACATGATGGAACTTATCAACAACATCGCGACCCAGCACAGCGGTTTGTCCGTATTCGCCGGTGTTGGTGAACGGACCCGTGAAGGTAACGACTTCTACTACGAGATGCAGGAAGCGGGCGTAATCAACGCCGACGACCTGAGCCAGTCCAAAGTTGCCATGGTTTACGGCCAGATGAATGAGCCGCCGGGCAACCGTCTGCGCGTTGCGCTGACCGGCCTGACCATGGCCGAGAAGTTCCGTGACGAAGGCCGTGACGTACTGTTCTTCGTGGATAACATCTACCGTTACACCCTGGCTGGTACCGAAGTATCGGCACTGCTGGGTCGTATGCCTTCTGCCGTAGGTTACCAACCTACCCTGGCCGAAGAGATGGGTGTGCTGCAAGAGCGTATCACCTCCACCAAAACCGGTTCTATCACCTCCGTACAGGCGGTATACGTACCTGCGGATGACTTGACTGACCCGTCTCCTGCTACCACCTTCGCTCACTTGGATGCGACCGTGGTTCTGAGCCGTCAGATCGCGTCTTTGGGTATCTACCCTGCCGTTGACCCGCTGGATTCCACCAGCCGTCAGCTGGACCCATTGATCGTAGGTGACGAGCACTACGGTGTTGCCCGTAAGGTGCAAACCGTGCTCCAACGCTACAAAGAGCTGAAAGACATCATCGCCATCCTCGGTATGGACGAGCTGTCTGAAGAAGACAAACTGACCGTGGCTCGTGCTCGTAAAATCGAGCGCTTCCTGTCTCAGCCCTTCTTCGTGGCCGAAGTGTTCACCGGTGCGCCAGGTAAATATGTGTCCCTGAAAGAAACCATCCGTGGCTTCAAGGGCATCCTGGAAGGTGAATACGATCACATGCCAGAGCAGGCCTTCTACATGGTTGGTACTATCGACGAGGCAGTCGAGAAAGCCAATAAGCTCTAATAGGAGGAGCTAATGGCAGCGATGACGATACAGTTGGATGTGGTGAGCGCCGAGAAGAAAATATTCTCTGGCCTCGTCGAGAGTATCCAGGTCACCGGTGAGTGGGGCGACTTGGGCGTGCATTATGGTCACGCCCCTTTGCTGACCCACCTCAAGCCCGGTGTACTGCGTATGGTCAAGCAGTTTGGTGACGAAGAATTGTTGTATCTGTCTGGCGGCGTACTTGAGGTGCAACCTCATGGCGTAACCGTGCTGGCCGATACAGTACTTCGTGGTAAAGACATCGATGGCCAAGCAGCCGAATCTGCTCGCCAAGATGCCCTTAACAACATCACTGCACAGAGCCGCGACTTCGACTATGCCGAAGCCATGGTGGAATTGGCCCAGGCCGCAGCCAAGCTGCGCCTGTTGGAGCTCTTGAAAAAGAATTGATCATGGTTGAGCCATGATTGAAAAAGGCGGCCAACTTGGCCGCCTTTTTGTTTTTCGCTATGCTGCGCCCAGCTTTGATAAGGATACGCCTCATGGATCTGCACATTGTTATTCTTGCCGCCGGTAAAGGCACCCGCATGCGCTCAAGCCTGCCAAAGGTACTGCACCCGGTTTCCCACAAGCCCATGGTCAAGCATGTTATTGATGCCGCCGAGGCCTTGGGCGCTGACGGCATCCATTTAGTGTACGGCCATGGTGGCGAGTTAATGCGTGAGCGTTTGGCAGCGGAACCTGTTAGCTGGGCGCTGCAAGCCGAGCAGTTAGGGACCGGCCATGCGGTGGCGCAGGCCATGGCGGATATTCCCGATAGCGGCCTGGTATTGGTGCTTTATGGCGATGTGCCCCTTATTCGCCCCGAAACCCTAACCGCCTTGTTAGCCGAACGTCAGCAAGGCGGTATTGCGTTATTAACCGTGACCTTGCGTAACCCTAATGGTTATGGCCGTATTTTGCGTGAGCATGGCCAGGTGGTCGGCATTCGCGAACAAAAAGATGCCAGCAAGGCTGAGCTTGCCATCACTGAGGTTAATACCGGTATTCTGGCCGCCGAAGCGGCGGACCTTAAGCGTTGGCTTGGGAGTCTGTCCAATAACAATGCCCAGGGCGAGTATTACCTTACCGATATCATCGCCATGGCCCATGGTGAAGGCAAAGCCATTACCACCGCCCATCCCCTTGACGCCATGGAAGTCGAAGGCGCCAATAACCGCGTACAATTGGCGGCGCTGGAGCGTGCCTATCAGCAGCGTCAGGCCGAAACCCTGATGCTAAGTGGTGCTACCCTGCGTGACCCGGCGCGGGTCGATATTCGCGGTGAAGTCAGTGTGGGTGAAGACGTGCTGGTGGATGTGAATGTCATCTTTGAAGGTAAGGTGGTCATTGGCAACAACGTACAAATCGACAGTGGCTGCGTTTTAAAAGACTGTAGCGTCGGCGATAACAGCCATATCAAAGCCAATACCCTGCTTGATGAAGCGACCGTTGGCCAAAACTGTACCCTGGGGCCTTTTGCCAGGCTTCGCCCCGGCGCGGTAATGAAAGACGATAGCCATGTCGGTAACTTTGTGGAGATGAAAAAGGCGGTATTGGGCCAAGGCTCTAAAGCCAATCATCTCACCTACCTTGGCGATGCCGAGATTGGTAGTGGCGTCAATATTGGCGCTGGCACCATCACCTGTAATTATGATGGCGTCAATAAAAGCCAAACGGTTATTGGCGATGGTGCCTTTATTGGCTCCAACAGCGCCTTGGTGGCGCCGGTTACCATTGGCCGTGATGCCACTGTTGGCGCGGGCTCTACCGTTGCCAAAGACGTGCCGGACCAGCAATTAGCTGTCGCCCGAGCCAAGCAGCGCAATATTGAAGGCTGGCAGCGACCAGTGAAAAAGAAATAACCCAAAGCCGGCTGATGCCGGCTTTTTTAATCGCAGCTTTCAGTATCAATGTTGGTAAGTTGTGCGCCTGTTGCGGTGTTATCCTCACAGACCGTGGTATCAGTCGCACCAGAGTATGACTTAATGGCGTAATTCGCGCCGCTGGCATTACTGAGGTCAATACTGTTGCCCCCTGCACTGTTGCCTTGGCCCCAATCTCCATAAACGTTATGGATGGTAATGCCGTTTTCGACGTTGTCATTGCTGGTGCTGATATACACATTGTTATTGTTAATTATCGCGCTATCGCCTTTCACATCTATCAGGCTGTCGACAGCAGCAATGCCGTAACCATTGATGGTGTTGTCGGTAATGGTGGTATTGGAAGTTCCTTCCTTAATATCAATCGCTTCTGCAGTGGTATTGGTGATGTGATTACCACTAATCACATTGTTGTCACTGTGGTCGGGCTTACAACTGGTGTAGCTACACCAATTACTGTTGGCTGAGCCAACATAGATCCCCTCGCCATACTTGGCTTTCGTTTTACCGGTATTTTCAATGGTGGAGTTTTCAAGACGGTTGTATTGGGAATACTTACGAAAATGAAACCCTTCCATGCCGGTATTTTTAATGGTTAAGCCGCTAAAGGTGTTGTGCTTGGCATTGTCTAACATCAGCCCTTTTTGACCGTGGTTAATGGTAAAGCCTGACAATTCAATATATTGAGCATTCTTTAAATAGAGGGTGTAGCCCGAAGAAAGGCTGTCGCCATCAAGAATCGCACTTGCTGGGCCGGTAATAATAATGGGCTGGTCACTGGTGCCTTTACGGCTAATGGTAAAGTTGCCTATATAGGTGACACCCGCCTGCAGGTTCACCGTATCACCGGGATTAATGCTGCTCAGTGCAGTGGTGAGTTCCGAGGAGCTGCTGGGGCTGTAGGTTGTTGCCCAAAGCGGCAGTGATAACGATCCGACGAACAAAGCAATAATGAAATCAATGCCTTTATGCATCTCTTTTCCTTGGTGAAGGCGGAAGGGTATTTTCTATTTAAGCAATATAAATAAGGAAAATGCCGCTTATTTTCGCCCTGTGGCGGTTGTTCGTTAATCTCAAACTAAACCAACCCGCATCTTTTGAGTTTTGTTATTGCGTTAAAATTTCGTTCTGATAGATTAAGTTTCAAATCGAAACTTAATCTATCATTATGGCTAAACGAAACACCGTTCAGCGTCGCCATACCTTATTGCAGCTGTTGGCTGAGCAGGGCCAGGTCTCTGTAGAGCAACTGGCGGCCTACTTTGCCACCTCTGAGGTCACCATTCGTAAAGATTTGGCAGAGCTGGAACGCAATGGCTTGCTGCTTCGCCGTTACGGTGGCGCTGTACCGCTGCCAAGTGAGCTGACCCAAGCCGCCAGTGATGTAGAAGTTTCGAAGCGAAAGCAAACCATTGGCGCCTTGGCCGCCAGCTGTATTCGCGACCATAACCGCATCATCATGGATTTTGGGTCTACCACCGCCGCTATGGTGCCGCATCTCAATGACAAGCGCGGCTTGGTGGTGATGACCAACAGCCTGACCTTGGCGCAAGCACTTCGCGATTTAGAAAATGAGCCGACATTATTGATGACCGGCGGCACCTGGGATCCGCACACCGAAGCCTTTCAGGGGCAAGTGGCCGAACTGGTGTTGCGTTCCTACGATTTCGACCAGCTTTTTATTGGTTGTGATGGTATCGACCCGGCACGCGGCACCACCACCTTTAACGAGTTATTGGGGTTGTCGCGAGTAATGAGTGAAGTGGCCAGGGAAGTGATAGTGGTTGCCGAAGCTGACAAGCTGGGCCGCAAAATTCCCAATTTGGAACTGCCCTGGGCGGCGGTTTCTACCCTAATTACCGATGACCGCCTTGATGTGGCGGCCAAAGCACAAATTGAAGCGCAGGGCGTGCAAGTGCGCTGTGCGAGCAGCGAGGAGTAATTTATGTGTGGCATTGTGGGCGCTGTAGCCCAAAGGGATGTGCAAGACATTCTGCTCGAAGGCTTACGCCGCTTAGAGTACCGCGGCTATGACTCGGCCGGGGTCGCCATTATTCATAATCAAGCGCTAGGCCGGGTGCGCCGGGTGGGTAAAGTACAAGCGCTGAGTGATGCCCTGGCTAAAACGCCATTATCCGGTGGCACCGGTATTGCCCATACCCGCTGGGCTACCCACGGTGAACCTTCAGAAGCCAATGCCCATCCCCATGTTTCGGCAGACACTATTGCGGTGGTACATAACGGCATCATCGAAAACTTTGAAAGCCTGCGCCAAGACCTGCAAGCCAAGGGCTACGTCTTTACCTCCCAGACCGATACCGAAGTCATCGCCCACTTGGTGCACCATGAGCTGAAAACCGCCACCAGCCTGCTGGCCGCGGTGCAAAGCGCGGTTAAGCAACTGCATGGTGCTTACGGCATGGTGGTAATGGACAAGCGAGACCCCGAGCGGCTTATTGCCGCCCGCAGTGGTAGCCCCTTGGTTATCGGTTTTGGTATTGGTGAAAATTTTCTGGCCTCAGACCAATTGGCGCTGCTGCCGGTCACCCGCAAGTTTGCCTTTCTGGAAGAAGGTGACGTGGCAGAAGTGACCCGCCAGCAGGTCAGCATTTTTGATCGTAGTGGCAAGCCTGTGGTGCGGGAAGCCAAAGAGACCGACCTTAAGCATGACAGCGGTGACAAAGGCCCCTACCGCCACTACATGCTAAAAGAAATTCATGAACAGCCCATTGCCATTCGCAACACCCTGGAAGGGCGACTGGTTGGCGATAGCTTCCAGCTGAGCGAATTGGCTAATTTAGACGGCATCGAACACGTCCAAATTATTGCCTGCGGTACCAGTTACCATGCCGGCATGGTGGCGCGGTATTGGATTGAAGACATTGCCGGTATTAGCTGCAATGTCGAAATTGCCTCTGAATTTCGTTACCGCAAGTCAGTCACGCGGCCCGGCGCTTTATTGGTTACCATCTCGCAAAGCGGCGAAACCGCTGACACTTTGGCCGCGCTGCGGCTAGCCAAAGAGATTGGCTATGCCAAAACCCTTACCATCTGCAATGTGCCTGGCTCCTCCTTGGTGCGTGAGTCAGACATGGCCTTGATGACCAAGGCGGGTGCGGAAATTGGTGTGGCTTCCACGAAAGCCTTTACCACCCAGCTCACGGCACTGCTGATGTTAACCGCCGCACTAAGTAAAGATAGCGCCCGGGTTAAAGCGGTAGCGCAAGCGCTGCATAAACTGCCCGCCCTGATAGAAGGCGCCCTGACCCTTGATAAAGAAATCGAGGCGTTAGCCGAATACTTTGCCGAGAAAAACCATGCCCTTTTCTTGGGCCGTGGCGACCAATACCCCATCGCCATGGAAGGGGCTTTAAAACTCAAAGAAATTAGCTACATCCACGCCGAGGCCTACGCCGCTGGCGAGCTTAAACACGGCCCTCTGGCGCTGATTGATGCGGAAATGCCAATTGTGGTGGTCGCTCCCCACAACGACCTGGTGGAAAAGCTCAAATCCAATATCGAAGAAGTGCGGGCCCGCGGCGGCGAACTGTACGTGTTTGCGGACGTTGATGCGGCGATCAGTAAAGCCGATAACATGCAGGTGCTGAGCGTGCCGCACTGCGACGAAGTGCTGGCCCCCATCCTCTACACCCTGCCGCTACAGCTGTTGAGCTACCACGTGGCCATTATCAAAGGTACCGACGTTGACCAGCCACGCAATCTCGCCAAATCGGTGACGGTGGAATAAGTCGGCCCGATCAGCAAAAAAAGCCCGCCTAGATGCGGGCTTTTTACTTAGCGTTGGCTAGCCGCCTCTTGTTGGGCGTCTACCCCGGCGGGGATTTTCATCGGGCCATTGGGGTCATCAATTGCCTGCCATACTGCGGCCACCACATCTTTGGCCTGGGTTAACTGGCTAACGTCTTTGGGCTCGGTAAAGCTGGCGAAAATAGGGCTGACGAAATCGGTGTAGGCCTCTGGCACGCTGACACCTTGGCGCTCCATCATTGCCATGCCGTTTTGGCCAAAGGTCGTTTCTGGCGCCATGCCTGGCAGCAGCAGTTTTACCTGCACATTAAAGGGCGCCAGTTCCATGCCTAAGCATTCACTAAAGATGTTTACTGCGGCTTTAGTGGCGGCATAGACCGACAGCATTGGCAGTGGCCTTAAGGTCACCGATGAGGACACATTAATAATGGTGCCGTGGCCCTGGGCGCGAAATTGCGGCAAAAAGGCTTGGGTCAGCGCCATCAGCCCAAAAGTGTTGCTTTCAAAAAGTGAACGGACGGTTGCCATCGGTACCCCTTCGAGTACTGCTGCCAAGCCAACGCCGGCGTTGTTGACCAGCACATCGATGGGACCGGCTATTTTGGCCACCTCAGCAATATTGCTGGCATCGGTGACATCGAGTTTTAACACCTGCAAGTTTTCGGATGGCGGCAAAGGGTTTTGTTGCGGGTTGCGCATGGTAGCGATAACCCGCCAGCCCTTTTTTAAAAAGTCCTTGGCAATTTCAAGGCCAAAGCCAGACGAGCAGCCGGTGATCAGTATGGTTTGCATGGGGTGTGCTCCTGTGTTGATAGCGTTGAAAACGATACCGGCTTGCGGTAAGACTAACTGCAATCAACAGTCCATAAATTTTTAGCGAGCGTCCATTTGAGCGATCCCCTTGCCGAGGTGGTTAGTCTGCTTCGCCCCAGCACGCCGTTTTCAAAGCAGGTGATAGCGGCCGGAGAGTGGCGAGTGAGCCGCAGCGATTTTGGCCGAACTTATTATGGTTTGATGCTGGAGGGATGCGCGGAATTTACCCTGGCTGACCGGTCCCGGCTTCAACTGGCCAAAGGCGACTTTGTGCTGATACCGGCGGCCATGATGTTTGTTATGTGCAGCCCTGGCTTATCAGATAGCGTGCAACTTGAAAGTCAGCCCAGCCGCCAGGCCGATGGCTACTTTCGCTTGGGTGACCCTACCTTGCCCGCAGAGGCCGCTTGGTTAGTGGGCCATTGTCACTTCGATACCCCAGATGAAGCTTTATTAATGTCACTGCTGCCCCAGCTGGTTTTGGTACGCGACCAACCAAGGCTTACCACCCTGGCGCAGCTTATTCGCGATGAAGCGCTGGCCAACAGGTCAGGTAAAGAGGTGGTGATAGAGCGGCTTTTAGAAGTGCTGCTGATTGAAGCGCTGCGTTCATCACAGCAGCAAGTTGCGGCACCCGGCTTAATCAAAGGGCTGGCCGATGAGCGCTTGGCCAATACCTTAAAGGCATTGCACCAAGCTCCAGAGCAGCCTTGGACAGTTGCCAAGATGGCGAAAGCGGCAGCGCTGTCCCGTTCGGCCTTTTTTGAGCGCTTCAGCCGTGCCCTTGGGATACCACCCATGGAATATTTGCTCTCTTGGCGCATGGCGCTGGCCAAGAAAATGCTCAGTCAGCGCCAAGGCAGTGTGGCCAAGGTGGCAGAACAGGTCGGGTACAGTTCTGCCAGCACCTTTAGTGTGGCGTTTAGCCGTTATGTGGGTAAAACCCCTTCCGCCTTTAGCAAACTGCCCGCTCAGGTTTTATCGGCCGAATAAGCCAGGCTTTTTTGTGGTGTCAGCTCGGCTAAACGTTGGGTTAAAGCGGCGCGGATGTTGTTGTAGGCAATGCTGCCAAGGGCCACCCGCAGCGGCGCTTTTGGCTTATCAATAACGCTTAGCATCGCTTCAATGGTGTTATCGGTATCACCCTTGAGGGCAAAATTGCCCGCTAATAGTGCCTGGCGGAATGTTTCGGCACTGCTGCCCTGATAACTGGGCAACGACGGTGCCACATCTAACCCTTTAGCAAACTGCGTGGCGGTTGGGCCTGGCTCGGCAATCACAAAATCGATACCCCATTGCGCCACTTCCTGGGCAACCGCTTCAACAAAGCCCTCTATTCCCCATTTGCTGGCATGGTAGAGGCTGAAGTTGGGATAGGCGACTTGCCCACCTTCTGAAGACACTTGCACGATACGGCCACCGCCTTGGGCCCGCAGATGCGGTAATACTGCGCGAATAAGCTGAATAGCGCCGGTAAGGTTGGTAGCCAGCTGGCGGCTAATTTGCGCATCGGTCAGTGCTTCGGCCACACCAAACAAACCATAACCGGCGTTACTGACCACTATATCGATGGATGCTGCTGAAAAAGCGCTATCCACAGCCCGGCGTATGTTAGCGGTATCGGTGAGATCCAAATGCAGTAACTGTAGGGCTTGCGGGTAGGCCTCTTGCAAGGCGGCTAAAGGTTGCGTATTGCGTACAGTGGCAAATACTTTGTCACCGCGGGTCAGTACTTTTTCTGTCAGTTTCAAACCCAAGCCGGAAGAAGCACCGGTAATAAACCAGGTTTTATTGTTCATGGCGTTAACTCCTTTCTTTAGAAGCTGCCACTGTATAGGCTGGTGATTAATCCTTTAATGGCCAACAATTTGGCTGAGTTGTTTAGAGATTTTCACCAATGAAGCAGCCGTCTTTGGACGAACTTACCGCCTTTCGCGAAATCGCCCAGCAGCGTAGCTTTCGTAAAGCCGCTGACCAGCTGGGTGTTAGCCGCTCGGCGTTAAGCCATGTGATGAAAGGCTTGGAAGACAAAATGGGCGTGCAATTGCTGCGCCGCACCACCCGCAGTGTGTCTTTAACCGAAGCGGGCGACCGCTTGTTGAGCGGCCTTTCGCCGCTTTTGGGTGGCCTAGAGCAGCTGCTGTTTGATGTAGGCCATGACCAGCAGCATCTTTTTGGCGAAGTGCGCATCAACGGCAGCGAAGCGGCCATTGCCTATCTGCTGGACAAGGTGGTACCCACCTTTAAGCAGCGCTACCCGGGTATTGGCCTTGATTTGGTTTGTAATGGGCAATTGATTGATATTGTTGCGCAGCAATTTGATGCCGGTATTCGTCTTGGTGAGGCGGTGCCGAAAGACATGGTTGCTCTACCTCTTGGGCCCAAATGGCGTTTCATCGCCGTTGCTTCTGCCCAGTATCTTGCCAGTCACCCAGCACCAGTGGTGCCAGAGGATCTTCACCACCACCACTGTATTCGCCAGCGCCTACCCAGTGGCAAGCGATACCACTGGGAGTTTGCCAAAAATGGCCAGGCGGTTGCCGTGGATGTGCCGGGGCAGCTGTCCCTTGATAACAACACCTTGATGGTAAAAGCCGCCGCCCAAGGGCTGGGTATTGCCTATGTTCCCGAAGGTTACGCCCATGCCTTATTAGCCAGAGGGCAGTTACAAATGGTGCTGGATGACTGGTGCCCCTTGGAATCTGGCCTTTATCTGTATTTTCCTCGCTATCGCCACATGGCGCCGGGGCTAAGGGCCTTGGTTGATGTGGTAAAAGAGCGGGATTGGCAGTGAAGCCGGCCTTGGCTAAAAGGCGGGCTTCGGGTCTCGGCTAAAAGGTTTTCACGGTAAGTTCGACATCGTCTGGTAAGGCAATAGACAAATAGCCGCTGGCGGGGTCTCGCACCTTTGTTATGTATTCTGGGCAGTGGTGCACGTCGTCAGCAACGATTAGCGCTCCTGGCCGCAAACGCGGTGCCAATAAATCCAAAATGTCCTTATAAAGCGCTTTGGCGCCGTCTAGCAGTACCAAATCAATGCTTGCCGGAAGATCGGTGGCCAGGGTTTGCAGTGCATCACCCTCACGAATTTGCACCAGGTCATTGACACCCGCTTGAACCAGATTGGCACGGGCTTTTATCACTTTTGAAGATTCGAACTCGGTGGTGATCAGTAAACCGCCGCCGTTGTCTTTTAGCGCGGCAGCTAAATGCAGCGTGGAAAGGCCGAATGAAGTGCCATATTCAACAATGGTGTTTGCCTGGCTACTGCGGGCCAACATATACAACAGCTGCCCGGTATCTCTTGCCACCGGTAAAGGCTGTTCTTTTAAACGGCTATAAAGCGCCAGGTAATCGGTTTTGCTGTGCATCAGCTGCTGTTGCTGCTCGGCTGTTAGCGCTAAAGCGTCGTCTGGCCATTCAACAGCCGCTGCCTCTGCATAAAGTGTATCAAGCAGCGGTGTCAGTGTTTTTAAGGTATTCATCAGGTCTCCTAAATCAAGGCTTTATGCGTTGCGCAGCGCTGGTATAGAATACGAATAATTATTCGTTTTTTTCTATTCGCATTGGTAAGCCCCTGATGACCGATCGCCCAAGCCCCGATATTTCCTCGCGAAAAGCGCCCCAACAGGCCCGTTCCAATGAGCTGGTGGCCAGTATTTTGGAAGCGGCTATTCAGGTTTTACAAAAGGAAGGCGCTCAGCGCTTTACCACGGCGCGGGTGGCTGAGCGTGCGGGGGTGAGTGTGGGGTCGCTTTATCAGTATTTCCCTAACAAAGCCGCGATTTTGTTTCGTCTGCAAACCGATGAATGGCAGCGTACGGCTAACTTGCTGGCGGATATATTGAGCAACACGAATACCGAGCCGTTACGGCGTTTACGGCTTTTGGTGCATGCTTTTTTACGGTCTGAGTGTGAGGAAGCGCAGATGCGCGTGGCACTGCATGATGCGGCGCCGCTGTATCGCGATGCGCCGCAGGCGCATCAGGTAAAAGGCCGAAGTTGGGGGATTGTAGAGCGCTTTTTGGCAGAAGCCTTGCCGAACAGTGCGCCGCACATCCGCCAGCTCGCCAATGACCTTATTAGTGATACCTTAGGCGCGGTGGCCAAACAGTATTCAACAAAACCGCGTACAGAGTCAGCGCTAATCACCTATGCAGATGCCCTTGCCGATATGCTTTGCGGCTATCTGCAAGGGCTACAACAGCGGGAAAATAGCGCTGCTTAGGCTTTTACTTGCGCCGGCCGGGTTGACACTGTAGCTACCGTCAGTAGGCCCAGCAATGCCGTGCCAGCGGTTAGGCCAACAATGGCGCCCCAGCCACCGTGCAGCCAAAACCAACCGCCGGCAGAACCAATCAGGCTTGAACCCATGTAGTAAAACAGCAGGTAAAGCGACGAGGCATGGCCTTTATTACGCCCCGCCACGGGCCCCACGGTGCCACTGGTGACCGAATGGCTGATAAAAAAGCCCGATGTCACCAGCACAACGCCCAATACCACCAACGGCAACTCGGCAAATAGCGTCAGTAAGGTGCCGCTAAGCATCAGTAAAAAGCCCAGGCCAATGGCACCTTTACGGCCGAGTTTGTCGGTCAGACGGCCGGCAATGGAAGAAGAGGCTACCCCAAAGGCATATACCAGAAAGATCAGGCTGATTTGGGTTGGGCTTAAAAAATAAGGTGCACCCGCCAGCCGGAAGGTGGCGTAGTTAAACAGCGTTACAAAAATGCTGGTCAGTAAAAAGCCAATAAAATAGAGCCGTACCAAGCGCAGGTTACGAAGGTGACTACCCCATGACTGCAGATGAAAGCCAATATTAAAACCGGGCTTTCTTTCAAAATTGCGCGATGGCGGCAACAACAAAATAAAACCAACAGCCGAAAGAATGCACAGCACTCCCAGTACCCCTAGCGCTATGCGCCAGGAGGTGAACTCGGTCATCAGCCCCATGCCAACCCGGCCAATCATGGCGCCAAGGGCGGTGCCGCCCACGTACAAACCCATGGTTTTACCTAGATGATCGGGGTGAATTTCTTCGGCCAGCCAGGCCATGGCCACTGCCGGTACGCCGCCCAGTACAAAACCTTCCAACGCCCGCGCCAGCAATAAACTGTGCCAACTGGGGGCCATGGAGGCTCCCAGGTTCAATAAGGCTGCCAGTAGCATTGAGCAGAACATCAGCCCCCGGCGGCCCAATGCTTGGGAAAAGGCCCCAGCCAGCATAATCGAAAAGGCTAATAGGCCAGTGGTGAGCGAGAGCGCCAACGAACTTTGCGCCGGTGTCAGCCCGAAGCTGTTGGCAAAGGACGGCAGCAAAGGCTGCACACAGTAAATTAGCGAGAAACTGGCAAAGCCCAGCAAGAAAAGGGCAAAACCAGCCTTGATGTAGTCTTTATCACCGCGAGCTATCCAGGCTGGTGAACTACTGCTTTGTGAAGACATGAGGGGGTACCGCGAAAAGTGTATGGCTATTTTAAAGCTTTCGCCTCTATCAATCTAATATATGGTTGTTACCTCATTTATAAGTTTTGATTATGTTTATGTACAGTTGAACGGGGTTGCAGCTGCCTGAAATAACAGCAATGGGCGCCAAACCATTCTATTTTTTAGAACCTTAGATTGAATATTTAGCCATTGTGGCCATTCTATTCGACAGTAGTATGTTAATAACGGTGGCTGAAGGTGGAGTTGTTAAAGCCCAAAGCCGGACTAAAGCAAATGGAGTGAATCTGCACATGTTTAAGAAAGCAAATCTGGCACTGGTGATCTTGGCAAGCACAATCAGCATGGGTGCCATGGCGGCCACTAAAACCTACCAAATGGACCCTACTCACACCAGCGTAGTCGTGTCTTGGAATCACTTCGGTTTTTCTAACCCGACTGCTGATTTTTCTAATGTGACCGGTACCATCAACTTCGATGACAAAGCACCTGCTAAATCCAGTGTTGATGTCACCATTCCGGTAAAAACCGTCGATACTCACGTACCGGCGCTGACCGCAGAATTCTTGGAAGCTGACTACTTTGACGTTAGCAAATTCCCAACCGCTACCTTCAAAAGCACCAAGGTAGAAGCCAAGGGCGGCAAGAAATATGACGTTTATGGCAAGCTGACCATTAAAGGCCATAGCAAAAACGTCGTGCTGCACGCTACCCTGAACAAAGAAGGTATTCACCCCATGGCCAAAGTACCTGCCATTGGTTTTGATGCCACTACTACCATTAAGCGTTCTGAATTTGGCTTGGCCAAATACGTGCCTTACGTCAGCGACGCCATCACCATTCGCATTTCTACTGAAGCCGAAGCGGCTAAGTAAGACCCGATGCACGGAAAAAGCCCGCCATTTGGCGGGCTTTTTTATGAAACAAAGATAACTGCTTGGCTGAATCGTAGCGCCTTGGTTTGGGCAACCTTTGCGGCTAACTGCTATGTATTGAATACCCAGCCAGATTGGCAGCTAACAAGAGACAATAACCATGGCCCTTTCCCAAGCCCTACTGGATGAAATCGCTATTCTAAGCCGCTTTTCCTTGGATTCACTGCAAGCCGGCATCAAGGTGCATAACGATGCGGCCCCGGCCTTAATTGCCGCTACAGAGCGTTTGTATAAAAAGGACCTTATCAGCCAGGCTGATGGCGGTTATCTCACCGAGCTTGGCCGTGAAACAGTTGAACATTTGCAGTTGGCGCTCACCATTTTGACCTCAGAACCCGCGCTCTTTACTGAATAAAAAAGCCCGCCATCAGGCGGGCTTTTTTGACCGGCGGGTTACGCCGGCAGTTTGCTCACAATCAGCGCCGCGTTAACGCCGCCGAAGCCAAAACCGTTACACACCGCGTGTTGAACCTTTTGGCTACGGGCCTTGTTCGGCACCAAGTCCATGTCGGTCATGGTGTCGTCGACCTTAGCCAAATTCAAGGTTGGCGGTAGCAGGTCGTTTATCACTGCCATGGTGGTGAAAATGCTTTCCACACCGCCTGCGGCGCCAAGCAAGTGGCCTGTGGCCGACTTGGTCGATGACACCGGCACGCTTGGCAGTTTGTCACCAAAGACATTGCGCAAGCTGGCGACTTCTGCCCGGTCACCGACCGGGGTCGAGGTGGCGTGCGCATTAACGTAATGAATGTCTTCAGGTTTTAGGTCAGCCATGCTGAGCGCCCGGCGCACCGCGTTGGCAGCGCCGGCGCCGTCTTCTGGGCCGGAGGTAATATGGTGCGCATCCGAACTGGTGCCATAGCCGCTAATGATGGCCAGCGGTTTAGCGCCACGCGCCAGGGCATGTTCCAAGGTTTCGATAACCATCAGGCCGGCACCCTCGCCCATGACAAAACCGGCGCGGTCAGCATCAAAGGGGCGCGAGGCGGTGGCTGGGTTGTCGGCTTGAGTCGATAACGCCTTAAGGGCGTTAAAGCTGGCCAGAGAAAGCGGGTCGACACAAGACTCGGTGCCGCCAACCAAGGCCACTTTGGCTTCGCCAGAACGAATAAGGCGCATGCCATCGCCAATCGCCTGTACGCCAGCGGCGCAAGCGGTTACCGGGGCGCCAAGCGGGCCTTTAAAGCCGTACTTAATCGACAGGTTACCCGCGGCCAAGTTGGCTAAGAACGCCGGTACCGTAAAGGGTGACAAACGTTTGTAACCACGGCTGTCTAAGGTTTTCTGGGCGCTGGTAATGGTGGTAAAGCCGCCGATGCCGGTACCAATAATGGTGGCGGTAGCTTGCTGGTCTTCGTCGGTTTGTGGGTTCCAACCCGCTTGGGCCAGCGCTTCTTTAGCCGCCGCCAGGGCATAGACGGTAAAGGGGTCGAGTTTTTTACGTTCCTTGGGTTCAACCACGGCATCAACGTCAAAACCGGCTTCGCTGTCTTGTTCAATAGTCGGCACCAAGCCTGCAATTTTGATGGGAAAGTCGGTGGTGTCGAAGCGGTCGATAAAGCCCAGACCGGACTGACCGGCGGTCAGTCTTTGCCAGACTGTCTTGACGCCGCAGCCCAGAGGGCTGACCATGCCCATGCCGGTAATTACGATAGGTGAGTTCATGGGGGATTCTCCACAGCACTGCTTTTATGTGCTCAAAACCCTAACGTTCGGCACCATATGATCAAGGTAATATTTACGAGGGGATAAAGAAGGATACGCCTATGCCTTACGCCAAGGGCCATAAGGCCAAGTCCCGGGCCCGGATCATTGCATCCGCCACCGAGCTGTTTGCTCGCCATGGCTTTGAGAAGGTTTCCATCAACCAAATCATGAAGGAAGCCCAGATGACCCATGGCGCCTTTTATGCGCATTTTGATTCCAAAGAGGCCCTTTACTCTGCCTCTTTTTTGGAAACATTAAAAGATAATGGTCGCTCAAGGTTGGTAAAGGCGCCGCTGTCAGTGAAAAAGCTGATTGCCCTGGCGGCTAATTACTGGGGGCTGCGTCAATCTGGTAGCCCGCAATTGCCGGGGCCAGAAGCGGTGCTGTTTAATGAAATCGGTAATGATAACGCCCGTATTCGCGACTTGTTTCAAAGCTCCTACGAGCACCTTCGCGACATGCTGGAGCGGCGTATAAAAGCCCTTAACCGCCTGCACAAAGCCCAGGATGGCCCGGCCCATATTCGCGATAAGGCCAGAGCGATTTTGGCGTCTTTGGTCGGGGCGGTGACCATGGCGCGGGTGATTAGCGACCCGGAAGAGCAGCGGCGGATTTTACAGGCGGCCCAACAGCAAATTTTGGCGCTGCTTGGGGTAACAGAAGATGTGGTGGGATATTTGGGCCACAAATCCGAGCGGCGTTCTTAAAAGGCGGTCGAATCCGCGGCCCGTTGCGCCGATAATGGACTGTCTTTGTTTTTGAGAGCGCCGATGTCGCATTTTGATTTTTCTGATCTCACCCCAGATACCATCCTTAACGCCCTAGAAGAGCTGGGCATTTGGGTGAGTTCTGGGCTCTTGCCCCTCAATTCGTTCGAGAACCGGGTTTACCAGTTTTTAGACGACGACCGCCAGCGCTGGGTGGTGAAGTTTTACCGGCCAGGACGCTGGAGCAACGAGCAGATCCAAGAAGAACATGACTTTGCCGCTGAACTGGCCGCCGCGGAAGTGCCAGTGGTCGCTCCTGCCATTCATCAAGGCCAAAGCCTGCATCAAAGCCAGGGCTACCGCTTGGCGCTTTATCGGTCGGTTGGTGGCCGGCCGGTGGAAATCGCCAACCTCGATACCCTCGACACCTTAGGCCAATATCTTGGCCGGCTACATCAGCAGGGTAGCGCCAAGGCTTTTCGCTATCGTGAAGCCTTAGACCCAGAGGTTTTACTGGCCAACGCTGTGGCGGCCATTGGCCAATGCCAGCACATTCCGGATTACCTGCGCGCCCCATTAGACGCCATCTTAAAACCCTTGGTTGATGCCACGTTGCAGGCCTTTGCCAAGGTGCAAGTTCCCAGCCTGCGCTTACACGGTGACTGCCATGCCGGTAACTTTTTAGAAGGTAGCCAGGGGCTGTTTGTTCTGGACTTGGATGATGCACGCCAGGGGCCGGCCATGCAGGACTTATGGATGTTGCTGTCCGGCAGTCGCCACGAACAGGAAAGCCAGTTGGCGGTGTTGGTGGAAGCCTATGAGCAGTTTATGGATTTTGACAGCCGCCAACTGCAACTGGTGGCCCCCCTACAGGCGCTCAGGCAAGTGCAGCATCTAGGTTGGTTGGCGCTGCGTTGGGGCGACCCGGCCTTTCCGCTGGCTTTTCCCTGGTTTGCTGAACCCCGGCATTGGGAGAACCAAGTGCTGAACTTTAAGGAAAGTTTGGCCGCACTTAACGAACCGCCGCTGCGTTTGTTGACCGGTTTCTGAGGCTGTGCCAGTTTTAGAGCCTGGCTATGTAAGGTGATGAAAACCTGAATTTTTGTGCGGGTTTTTAGCGCCTCTCTGCGAGCTGCTGCAAAGGTGACGGCCTTTCTTTAGAAGGCGCTGCATCATTGCATAGAGGGCAATAGCAGAACGCATTATTAGCGTTGGTTAAGTACCTGGCTGATAAAAAATAATGAAACTTTCAGTGCATCGTCGCTGCCATAGAGACGATGTTTTGTATGATAGGCTAGTTTAAAAGCCATTCCCGAGGGATCACATGAAGAATTTGTTGTTGGGCCTGGTTGCCCTGTGCCTAGTTCCTTTAGCCTTTGCGCAAGACTTTAAAGAAGGGGAAAACTACGACGTCGTTAAAATGGCGGCCCCGACAGCACAGCCAGAGGTAACCGAATATTTTTCGTTTCTGTGCCCCCATTGCTACCACTTTGAACCCATTGTTGAAGAACTCGAAGCGCAGCTACCTAAAGACGTAAAATTCACCCGTAACCACGTGGATTTTCTTGGTGGCAAAATCGGCGTTGAGCTGTCACGTTCCTACGCGGTAATGGAACTGCTGGGTGTAGAAAAGAAAGTGGTGCCGAAAATGTTCGACGCTATCCACAAAGACCACGTACGCATTACCGGTATGGATGACATCCGTAATATCTTCGTGTCTGCTGGCGTACCCGGTGAAGATTTTGACTCTGCCGTGAATTCTTTCTCTGTAAACGGCCGTTTGGCACAGATGGAGCGCAATACCGAAAGCGCTAATATCCGCGGCGTGCCAACCCTTATCATCAACGGCAAGTACAAGGTCAACAATGGTTCAGTAACGTCTAAAGAAGAACTGTTCCAGCTAGTTGATTATTTGCTGAAGAAAAAAGACTGATATAAAAAAGGGGCCGAAAGGCCCTTTTTTATTGGGGATGCCCGGACAGCGGGCAATAAAAAAGCCCGCAACTGCGAGCTTTTTTTAAAGTGGTCGGTGCTGAGGGATTCGAACCCCCGACCCTCTGGTCCCAAACCAGATGCGCTACCAAACTGCGCTAAGCACCGAAATAATGGGGTGGACGATGGGACTTGAACCCACGACAACCGGAATCACAATCCGGGGCTCTACCAACTGAGCTACGCCCACCAAAAATTCTTGCTGCCATATTTTATCGGGATGGCGCGCCCGAGAGGATTCGAACCTCTGACCTCTGCCTCCGGAGGGCAGCGCTCTATCCAGCTGAGCTACGGGCGCCCGACCGGCGAGCGCATATAATACTGACCTGGTATGGGGTCGTCTATGGCCAAGCAGGAAAAAAATGCTTAAAAATGCCCGTTCGGCTACTTTCTGGCCAAGCTGGTCAATGAAAAGACATAAAGGAAGGCAGTAATGACAACAAATAAGCGGATTTTGGGTGTTTTTTTTCTGGGACTGTTCTTTTTAACGGCAGGCTACGCCCAAGCAGGTGATGACAGTTTAACCAAACAGGCCATTACTGAGCGGATAAAGCCCGTTGGCGAAGTCAAAATTGAAGGCCAGCAAACAAAAACCACAACGGCCAGTGGCCGCAGCGGCGAACAGGTTTATCAAAGTGCATGCTTTGCGTGCCATGGCACCGGCGCCCTTAATGCGCCCAAAGCCCATAACCAAGCCGATTGGCAACCTCGCTTGGCCAAAGGCATGGATACCTTGCTAGCGCATGCGGTTAATGG
This sequence comes from Gallaecimonas mangrovi, assembly GCF_003367375.1. Taxonomy (GTDB): domain Bacteria; phylum Pseudomonadota; class Gammaproteobacteria; order Enterobacterales; family Gallaecimonadaceae; genus Gallaecimonas; species Gallaecimonas mangrovi. The sequence goes on along the minus strand of NZ_CP031416.1, from coordinate 4,030,589 downwards.
CTTTAATGCCATGCCTGCCAAGGGCGCTTGCATGAACTGCACTAAGCAGGAAATCACTGCTGCAATCAAATATATGGCTGACCAGTGAAGCGCGTCTCATAAATGTCATCATATTTGGCTTTCTGAGCAGGGAAGTGTTGAGAAGTGCCTAATTTTTGTGCTAAAAAACCTGACCGCCTTTCACAGGCCCGCGACAGAATTTGAGCCTCATGGACGAAAGCAAGCTGCTCATGGGCGCCAAAGATGTTTTATTGGATGCCCTTTTCGATATCGCTGAACTCGCCAGCGAAACCACCGATCTCACCTCGTTTTTCCCTCAGGTGCACAAGATCATTGGTAGCCTGCTGCCCGCAGAAAATTTTTATGTTGCCCTTTACCATGAGTTCGATGACACCATAGAACTGGTTTATATGGTGGACATGGCTGATCCGCACATGACACCAGACACCGTCAGCTCTTCCGATCTGCACCGCGGGTTAACCGGTTACATGCTGCGTAACGGCGATGCGCTGCTATTAAGCGAAGACGGCTTTAAGGAGTTGGCGGAAAAAGGCGAGATTGAACACATCGGCTCTGGTTCGGTTGACTGGCTGGGTATTCCACTCAAGCACAACAACAAGCTTATCGGTGCCATGGTGGTGCAAAGCTATGACGCCAAAACCCGCTACAGCGAAGACGACAAACAGCTGCTGATGTTTGTGGCTCGGCAGGTTACTAACACCCTTGAGCGGATCCGCCACCGTGAACTGCTGGAACAGCAAATCTTAGAGCGCACCCAGGCTCTTCATGAAAGCAACCAAATGCTGCGCCGTGAAGTCCAAGAGCGCAAAAGGGCCGAAACCTTCCAGTCAGTGATGCAGCAACTGACCGAACTGGCCCACAGCGACGGCGATCCACAGCTGTTTTATGCCAAAGTGCATGACCAAGTTACCCGGCTGATTGCCGCCAAAAACTTTTATATTGCGCTGCTGGATGGGCAATCGGACCCGACCCTGACCTTTCCGTATTTTGTTGACCAAAAGCAGACCAAGCCGCAAGCGCGAAAGCCGGCCAAAGGCCTAACCGAATACTTGATGCGTAGCGGTGAAGCCATATTGGTGACCCGCAAACTGCGCGATGAACTGATTAACCTTGGCGAAATTGACCCCACCGGCACCGAAGCCTTTCATTGGCTGGGTGGTCCCTTGGTTGTGGACGGCCAAATTATCGGTGCGCTGGTGGTGCAGAGTTACGATAATTCCCAGCGCTATCGCCGCGAAGATCTAGAACTTATTACCTTTGTTTCCCGCTCCGTATCCGAAGCACTTGGCCGTCGCCGTTATCGGGAAATGCTGGAAGTCGCCAAGCGTGACCTTGAATTTAAGGTGGCGGAGCGCACCCGTGAACTGGAAGTAGCCAATGGCGCCCTGCGTTTGCAAATGCAGGAAAAGGCCGCCCTGGCCGAACGCCACCGCTTTGATGCCATGCACGACGCCCTGACCGGCCTTGCCAACCGTACCTTCTTTACTACCCAGCTTGACCGTGTTTTGAAATCCTTGAGCCGTTACCCCAACCGCCACTATGTGGTGGCCTTTATCGACCTTGACCGTTTTAAAATGATCAACGATTCGATGGGGCATTTGGCCGGTGACCAGCTACTGACACAAGTGTCCGAGCGTCTAAAAGCCTGCGTGCGTGAAACCGATATGGTGGCGCGGTTAGGGGGCGATGAATTTGTGGTGCTGCTCGATTGCGTGCAACACGACGAAGACGTAAACATCGTTGCCCAGCGCATTATTGCTGCCTTGCATCAGCCTTTTGATATTCAGCAGCAACAGGTTTTTTGCGGCGGCTCTGTGGGCATTGCCCACCTTAACCGCCGTTACAAGGATGCATCTGAAGTGCTGCGTGACGCTGATACCGCCATGTATCAGGCAAAAGCCCGCGGCCGTGGCCAGGCGGTGTTCTTTGACGACACCATGCGTGAGAGTTTGGTTAGCCGCTTTAGTTTGCAAAATGCGCTGCGCCAAGCAGTGGAAAGCGGGCAAATTTTCCCGGCTTTTCAACCGATTTTCAGTTTGCCATCGCGCAAGCTGCAAGGCTTTGAACTCCTGGCCCGTTGGCCACGTACCGGTGGCGGCGAGTTAACGCCGGATGTGTTTTTAGATGCGGCAGAAGAGACCGGCATTATTGTCGACATTGATACGCAAATGGTTAGCCATGCTTGCCGCCAGCTTGGCATTTGGGGCCACCAGATGTCAGAGCATCCACTGTTTGTGTCGGTCAATTTGTCGGTGCGCAGCCTTAACAACCCGGCGTTTGTGCAGCACCTTAAAGATGAGGTGCGTCGGCATGAGCTTTCACCGGGGCAATTACTGGTTGAGGTGCGTGAAAATGTGCTGGTGCAGTCGGCAACCATTATCGACAAAGTATTGGAAGAACTCAGCCAGATTGGTGTGGGTTTGGTGCTTGACCATTTTGGCGCCGGCTCGGCCACCTTGTCGGTGTTGATGCAGCATCATTTCCAAGCGCTGAAAATGAGCCCGCATTTTCTTAAACAAATCTCGGAGCACGAGCGGGGAAAAAGCTTGCTGCAAACCGTGATTGCCATGTCTCGCTATCTGAAAGTGCCGCTTATTGCCCACGGGATAGAAGACGACAGTCAACTCGATATGGTGCAAAGCCTGGGTTGTTCTTACGGCCAGGGCGAGCTGTTGTGTAGCCCCTTGGCAACGTCGCAGGCCGCATTGATGCTTTGCGCTTAATCCTTATTCAACATCGCCCTTAAGTTGGCGATGTTGGCCTTGCCTTTGGCCTGGCGCTCTTGCGGTGTGCTGGGCTCTTTACGGTCTTCCCATTTCAGGTCGTCTTGTGGCAGTTCGTCCAAAAAGCGCGAGGGCTGTGGACGGATGCTTTCACCAAACTGACGGCGTTCGCGGCACAAAATAAAAGTCAGCTCGCGCTGGGCGCGGGTGATACCCACATAGGCCAGGCGGCGCTCTTCTTCGATGTTGTCTTCATCAATGCTGCTTTGGTGAGGCAGCAAGCCTTCTTCCATGCCGATAAGGTAAACATAGGGAAACTCCAAGCCCTTGGAGGCGTGCAACGTCATTAATTGCACCTGGTCAGCTTCCCCTTCCTCGCTTTGGCGCTCCATCATGTCACGCAGGGTTAGCCGGGTAACCACGTCTTGCAAGGTCATGGGTTCGTCTAAGTCGTCGCCCTTGAGCATGCCCGATACCCAGCCAAACAAGGTGGAGACGTTTTTCATGCGCATCTCGGCGGCTTTAGGGGACGGCGAACTTTCGTAGAGCCAGTCTTCGTAGTGGCTGCCGCGGATAAGCTCACGTACGGCATCAACCGGGTCACCACGTTTGGCCTGTTCCTGAATATCGGTGAGCCAGCGGGTAAAGCCTTGCACGGCTTCCAAGCCGCGGCCACTCAAGTGCTGTTCTAGCCCCAAATCAAAGCTGGCGGCAAACAGGCTGGCTTTACGCAAGCTGGCGTAGTGGCCGAGTTTTTCCATTGTTACCGGGCCAATTTCCCGGCGCGGCACGTTAATAATGCGCAGCAGCGAGGTGTCGTCATCCGGGTTCACCAAAAGGCGCAGGTAAGCCATAACGTCTTTGATTTCGGCGCGCGAGAAAAAGCTGGTGCCACCGGAGATACGGTAGGGAATGCGGTTTTGCATCAGGGCCTTTTCAAGCAGGCGGGACTGATGATTGCCGCGATAGAGCACCGCATAATCTTTGTAGTGGGTTTTGTTTAAAAATTTATGGGACAAAATCTCGGCGACCACGCGCTCGGCTTCATGATCTTCGTTATTGGCCATCATCACCTTCAGCCGCTCACCCTGCCCCAGCTCTGAGAACAACTCTTTTTCATAAACGTGGGGGTTATTGGCAATAAGGATGTTGGCGCTTCTTAATATGGTGGCGGTAGAGCGGTAATTTTGCTCAAGCTTGACCAGTTTTAAGGCTGGGAAGTCTTTTTGCAGGCGCACCAGGTTTTCGGGCCGGGCGCCGCGCCAGGAGTAAATAGACTGGTCGTCATCCCCAACCACAGTGAAGTGGGCTCGACTCCCCACCAGCAATTTAACCAACTCATATTGGCTGGTGTTGGTGTCTTGGTATTCATCTACCAATAAATAGCGGATACGGTCTTGCCAGCGTTCTCGCACTTTCTCGTTGTTTGCCAGCAGTAAGGTTGGCAGCAGAATAAGGTCGTCAAAATCCAGCGCATTGACCGCTTTTAAGTATTGGCTGTAGCGGTCGTAAATTTCGGCAAAGGCCGCCTCTTTGCCCTCGCGGGCTTGTACCTTGGCTTTATCTGGCAGCACCAGATCGTTTTTCCACTGGCCAATGCGGCTAATCAGCTGGTTAAGCAAGTCTTTGTCGTCTTGCAGTGCCTTGGCGCCAATTTCCTTTAAGGCATGGCTCATGTCGGCTTCGTCAAAAAGGGTAAAGCCTGGGCGCAGCCCGAGGTGGTGGCCGTCTTTTTTTAAAATAGTGAGGCCCAGGGTATGGAAGGTTGAAACCAGCAGGCCTTTAGCCTCTTTTTTACCCAAGGTCTGCGAAACCCGCTCTTTCATCTCCCGCGCGGCCTTGTTGGTAAAGGTGACGGCGGCAATATGTTTGGCTTGGCGGCCACACTCTTGCACCAGGTAAGCAATTTTATTGGTGATCACCCGCGTCTTCCCCGAGCCTGCGCCAGCCAGCACCAGCATTGGGCCGGAGATGTATTTAACGGCTTCGTCTTGGCGGGGATTGAGTTTCATCAACAAACCTGAGTGTGAAGGGGCGCGCCATTGTACCTCAACAGATGCTGGCCTTGTGCATCACCTCTGTTAGAATGCATGAACGTTCATTCACTCATCTGACCATGATAAAATGCAGCAAACTGGCCGATAAGCGGCAGATGATCCTTGAAGCCACCGAAAAACTGTTGGCGCATTACGGCTTTCATGGCCTTTCCATGCAGTTGGTGGCCAAAGAAGCGGGTGTGGCCGCCGGCACCATCTATCGTTACTTCGATTCAAAAAACAGCCTGATTTTGGCATTACATGACCAAGTGATCTGTGATGTCGGTGCGCAGTTGCTGGCGGAGTATGACCCAAGCAGTAACTTGCGCAGCCGCTTTGACTACTTGTGGAACCAAAGCTGGGCACTGTTTATTGAAAAACCTGACTTGCTGGTGTGTAAGTCACAGTTTGAACGGCTGCCGTTGGAACTGGCTAGCAGTATGTCGAGTGCTGAAGAAGAGGTCTTTGCACCAGTCAAGAAGTTCTGGGAAGAAGGCCGAGCCAGTGGCGCTTTTAAAACGATGGCGGACGAAGTCTTCGGGGCTTTAACCTTTGAAGTTTGCGCCAATCTGGCCTTTAAACATCTGGCTGGCAAGGTGAATCTGGATGCCAATGCGCTGGATAATGTCAGAAATGCGTGTTGGGATGCGATAGCGGCCGACGGCGGTTAATCGCTGACCCGCAAGATGCAGTAATATAGGCAAAGGTACACTGCCAGGCAGATTGCCTGTAGGGTAGAAGGAGACAACCATGATTAACACCCAAAAACTCGAAGAACTGGCCAAACAAATCACCAATGCCATGCCGCCAGGCGTCAAAGCCTTCAGTGATGAGGTGGAATCGAGAGTAAAACAGGTGTTACAGGCGCAGTTAATGAAGTTAGACTTGGTTAGCCGCGATGAATTCGACGTGCAGAGCCGTGTTTTGCTGAAAACGCGTGAAAAACTGGATGCCCTGGAAGCCCGGGTTGAAGCCTTAGAAAAAGATTCAAGTCAGCCTGAAAGCTGACGTATATTAGCCATTTTTTAATTATAAGGAAGAAGGTGTCATGAGGTGGCGACGTTGGCACCTTTGGTTAGGGTGGATAACCGGGATCCAGTGGTTGCTCTGGGGAGCGACCGGGCTTTATATGGTGTGGGTAAATCTCGACTTTATCCATGGCAAGCCGTTGGTGGATGCACATCCGGTACCTTTGGTATGGCAGCCTGACTATGTCTCGCCCAATGCCCTTAAACTGCCGCCAACCACCCGCAAGTTAACCCTGACAACGCGCTTGGGTCACCCGGTGTATGAGGTCCAGGCCGACAGTGGTTCCTTTTTGCTGGATGCCAGCAATGGTTTGCCATTTTTACTGGGTAAGCAAGACATTGGCGAATTGGCCAAGGGTTATTATCGCGGTAAAGGCACGGTGGAGTCGGTCACCAAAATAGACAAAGATCCGCCGCGTGAACTGGGTGACAGGCCGTTGCCTGTCTGGCGTGTTAACTTCCATGACGCCTACGACACCACCCTTTATTTAACAGACCAGACCGGTTCTTTGCTGACCCAGCGGCATCGCTATTGGCGTTGGTTTGATGTAGCGTGGTCGCTACACATCATGGATTACAGCCAGCGTTCTCGCCTTAACTTACCGTGGTTCCAGGCCTTTTGTGTGCTGTCTTTGGTGCTGATGATCAGCGGAAGCCTATTGTGGCTGCGCACTCACTTTAAAAGGGCTGAGCAATGAACCGCTGGCACCGTATCTTGGCACTTCTGGTGGGCCTGCAAATGCTTATTTGGGTGGTTACCGGCTTGGGGTTGGGGCTTTTGCCAACACCACCAACCCCAGTGGTGCGCACCCCTGAACCCCTGGATGCTCAGAAACTGGTCTTGCCGCAGCCACCAGCCGGTGCCGGCTCGGTGGGTGCCATCACCTTGCTTGGTAAAACCCGTATCTTGGTCGATGGCCAAGTGCTGACCCCGATGACACAAGGCGATGCCCAATTGCTGTTAGCCCAGTATTTTCCGGGTAAGGAAACGGGGCCTTTAGAGCGTCTTGACCATGGTTGGCGCACCACATTACCTGGTCATTTTGTGGTGACACTGGGCGACGACGGTAAAATCAAAACTAACCAGTATTGGCTAACCCCTGTGCTGCTGCGCCTGCATTTTATGGATTGGTTTGGCAACGGCAGTAATTTCAACCAACCGCTGATTAAGCTAGCAAGCATTATTGCAATGTTACTTATTGGTAGCGGTCTGGGCATGGCGATCCGCCGCCTTTGGCAGCGGCGACGTAGCACGAAAGTTGCGTTAGTCGGTTTCCCTATTGACGAATTAACGCCGGGCCGGGGCACCCTTGCCCAGCGGTTGGCGAAAGCGGGCATGCCCGTTACCGGCCCCTGTGATGGTGGTGGTCGCTGCGGAGGTTGCGCCGTGCGGCTAAATACCACTGGCAAACCGCTTACCGTTTCTGCGGCCGAGCGGCGCCTTATCAGCGATGATGCCTTAGCTGAAGGTGTACGTTTGGCGTGTCAGCAGTTACCCAGTGAAGGTTGTACCCTTACTGCCCTCGATAAAAGTCAGTCGGTGGCTGACATCCCCCCTCCAGAAGTGCTGCCCGTTCTCGAAGAAGTCTAACGAAAGCAACAAGGCTCCACTGCCGGTTATTGCCTATTATCAAGGCAATGCGGCCGACAGGGAGTCACCATGGCGTTAGCAACCTTGTACTGCCGTGCCCAACTGGGGATGGACGCCCCATTGGTCACGGTGGAAGTGGATATTGGCAATGGCTTGCCAGCTTTTGCCCTGGTGGGGTTGCCCGAGGCTTCGGTCCGAGAAGCCCGTGAAAGGGTGCGCTCTGCGATCATCAATGCCGGTTTTGAGTTTCCTGCCCGCCGTATCACCGTGAATTTAGCGCCTGCCGAGCTGCCCAAGGAAGGGGGACGTTTTGACTTGGCCATTGCCGTTGGCATCTTACAGGCCTCGAACCAGGTGCCGATGGCCGACAACAATAAGCTGGAGTTTTATGGCGAGCTGGCGCTGTCTGGTGAGCTGCGCCCAGGCTCTGGGCTTTTGCCGGCGTTGCTGGCCTGCCAGCAAGCCAAGCGCAGCGCTATCTTCCCAGAGGCAAGCCTTAATGAGGCGCAGCTACTTTCTCGTCTTAGTGCTTACGGCGCGCCTTCGCTGCTGGCGGTATGTGCTCACCTGGCCGGGCAGCAGCCTTTGCCGTTATTACGCTTTGAATCACCAGCTGCGATAACGCCAGTAGATAGCCTGTCTATTAACGATGTGGTCGGCCAGGCTCAGGCCAAAAGAGCGCTGATGGTCGCCGCCGCCGGAGGCCACCACTTGTTATTTATCGGCCCACCCGGCACCGGCAAAAGCATGCTGGCAAGAAGGTTGCCGGTGTTATTGCCACCGCTAAGTGAAGATGCCGCCCAACAAAGCGCCGCCATTCATTCGTTGGCGGGTAAACCGCGCGAAACCGACAACTGGCTCAGTCCTCCTTGGCGCACGCCTCATCACACCGCCTCGGCGGTGGCCTTGGTCGGCGGTGGCTCTATTCCAAGGCCGGGGGAAATTTCCCTGGCCCATAACGGCGTGCTGTTTTTAGACGAATTGGCCGAGTATGACCGTAAGGTGCTGGACTGCCTGCGCGAGCCCATGGAAACCGGCGAAGTGAGCATCAGCCGCGCTGCCCATCAGGCCAAGTTCCCGGCTCGGTTTCGGTTAATTGCCGCCGCCAACCCCTGCCCCTGTGGGCATTTTGGTAATCCACGGCGGGCTTGCCGCTGTAGCCCTGAGCAAATACGCCGCTATTTGGCGCGGCTGTCCGGGCCTTTTCTGGACCGTATCGATTTACAAGTGGAAGTGGCAATGTTGCCGCCGGGCAGCTTAAGCGGGCAGCAGCAAACCGGGCCGGATAATGACGCTTTACGGGCCCTGGTGGCCGCTTGCCAAGCGCGGCAATATCAGCGTCAAGGCTGCCTTAATAGCGACCTGCAAGGAGAAGCCATGCGCCTTGCCTGCCAACTGCCACCACAGCTTGCCCAGTGGTACGACGCTACCTTACAAGCCCTGGGGCTATCGGCGCGGGTACACCATAAGTTGCTGAAGGTAGCGCGTACCCTCGCCGACTGGCAAAAGCAAGACGCCATTAACCAACAGCACTTGAGTGAAGCCATGCAATACCGGGCGATGGACCGGCTGCTCGGTGCGTTACCCTAAAAAGACGTGCTGAATTTAGAAGAATTTTCAGGGCTGCTAGCTGGATCACGACTTGGGCTTCAGTCGTCGCGGCTTGGCTGCCGTCCTCTATCCTTGGAAGAACACAACCATTGAGGTGCTGCTGTGGATTCCGGGATCCGATTTGAAAAACCCTATCGTCGCTGTGACGCAGAGCTTGAGCAGGCACTGCGTGAAGAATTGGCCAAACTGGGCTTTTCCAACGGTGCAGTGGAATCAGCCCTGAAGGTGGCGTTGCCGCTGTTTGACGAGTCAAAAGCGGTGGTGTCTATGTCGGTGACGGCCGACATTAAAATCCCCCTCACCGAAGCGCAGCTAAAAGCCCTCAATGCCGACCTCAGCGCCAAGCTTGCTGACTATCAAAAATCAGTATCTGACTTTATTTCCAAAATCATTGTGCTGTTGGCCATTGCCCATGCTCGCCAGTGACCAAAAAGCCGCCCACAGGCGGCTTTTTTAGTGGTGCGGATTGAATTGGTCTAGCACCTGCTGTTGCACCGTGCCTTGCACCTGGAACACCTGCATCAGGTAGCGCAGGAAGTTCTCGTCATCGCACATGGTTTTGCCGGGGCTGTCGGAAATTTTCGCCACCGGTTGGCCATTTAGGCGGGTCAGTTTCATAACGATATTCATCGGTTCGTTGATGCCAAAATCGCCCATCAACCAGGTGCCGATACCAAAAGCGGTATTGATACGGCCCTTAAAGTGGCTGTAAATCTGCACCGCCCGCTCGAAGTTAAGGCCGTCGGAGAACACTAACCGTTTGCGAGTTGGGTCCACTTCCAGCTCTTCCAAGCGCTTGATGATTTTCTCGCCCCACTCAATAGGGTCGCCGCTGTCATGGCGAAAACCGTCGTACAGTTTGGCCAGATAACGGTCAAGGTCGCGGCAGAAGCTGTCAACGCCAATGACATCGGTCAGGGCCACGCCCAAATCGCCGCGAAATTCTTTTACCCAGTTTTCCAGCGCCATTTTCTGGCTATCTACCAGGCGGTAGTTAAGTGCCTGGTGACTTTGCAGCCACTCGTGGCCCATGGTGCCCTGGCAACGCAGGTGCAGCTCGCGGGCCAAATGGGGGTTTGAAGTGCCGGCAAAATGCTGAGGTAGCGCCGTTTTGATTTGCTCTAGCACCATTTTTTGGGCGGCAAAGCTAAAGCGGCGGCGGGTGCCAAAGTCGGTAAATAAAAACTCGTTTAAGTCGACCTTGTCACCGTAGTTTTCCAATTGGCGAATTTTTGCTTGGGTGCTTTTATGAATGCGCTCGGCATCCACTTCCGGGTAGCGGTGGCGGTTACGGATCTCGGAAATGGCCGCCAGCACCGGTATTTCAAGTGGCGACACATGCAGCAGCGGGCCATTGGCCTCAATCACCAGTTGGCCATCTTGGGCGCTGACTTTTAAGAAGTTGGGGTTAAAGCGAAACAGCCGCAAAAATTCCAGATAATCGGGCTTTAAAAAAGGGTAATGCTGGCGCAGGTGGGAGAGCTGATCTTCGGTAGCATACAGCTGCGACAGTGAAGCAAATTCTTCTTTAAGCGGCGCGATGTAGGGGCTTAAGTCTTCGTCGCTTCGGCAGCGAAAGGTCCAGCGGGCCTGGGTGTTAGGTTGCTGGTGCAGGTAAGCCTGTTGCATGGTCAGCTTATAAAAGTCGGTGTCGAGCAGACTCTGCACGGCGGTCTTTCCGAACATATCAAAGATCCTTATTGACGAACTGAGCCAGGGTTCGGGTGTTATCCACAAGGTGGATACCGGCTTTGACCATTTCCTGGCAAGCCGCTTTGGCACCTTCCGGGGTAATGGCCCGGCAGGCTGCCTGATTGAGGTAGACATTAAAACCGGCATTGGCCAGTTGCATGGCGGTGGTCTTCACACAAAAATCCAGGGCCAGGCCACCCACCAAGACGGTGTGTACTTCTTTGCAGCGCAGCCACTCAATAACGCCGGTGGAAATGCGGTCGTTAAGGTCGTGGTAACAGGCGCCGTAAGGGTGCATGTGGTTCTCGACGCCCTTGTAGACCAGAAAGTCGTACTGGTCTGGCTGTGGCAGGCCCGGTAGCAGTTCAAAACCTTCGGTACCGGTTTCGGCGTGGCGCACCCAGGTAAGGTCGGCGTGGGGTAAATCTAAGGGTTGGAGCATGTCATCGTGGGTATCCACCACCCACTTGGCATTGGGGTTGTGAGCGTCCTTGGAGGCAATACGAAAATGGGCAAGGGCTGCCTGTTCGTTGAGTTCCTCGGCTATTTGGTCGCCCCCCGGTACCGGCAATTCGCTTGGGCAAAGTGGGGTAAAGGTACGCTGGGCATCAACATCAAATGAGGCAATCATGGGCGCCTCCGGTGGTGGATGAATGTTGGCACTATACCAAATCAAAAAGCGCACCGAAGTGCGCTTTTTGCGATTAATTCACCTACCGGTGGCGGCTTAGTCTTCCAGCGCTTTTTTCAGGAAGTTCGGCAGCGCCATGGCGCCTTGGTGCACACCACTGTTGTAATAGTGGGTTTCAAAGGCTTGGGCGTCGGCGGCATCGCGACGAAAATCGCCAAAGGCTTCGTCCTTACGCGCCAGGGTGCAGCTCCACCAGCCAGACGGATACAGCGGCTGCGGGAACGGCAGGGTCTGGAACTGGTTAAAGCCGGCGCTTTTCATTTCACTGCGCATTTCTTGAATAAGCGGCACGTGCAGCAGCGGGCTTTCCGACTGTTGTACCAGAATGCCGCCGGGGCGCAGGGTGCGCAGGCAGTCCTGGTAAAAGGCGCAGTTAAAGAGACCTTTGGCCGGACCGATAGGGTCGGTGGAGTCAACGATAATAATGTCTACCGAGGCGTCGTCGCGGTCTTTCATCCACTGAATGCCGTCAATAAATTTCAGCTCGGCTCTTGGGTCGTCGTTAGACTCACAAAGCTCCGGAAAATAAATTTCAGACAAGCGGGTGACGTTTTCGTCGATGTCTATCTGAATGGCTTTTTCCACGCCAGGGTGTTTAAGTACTTCGCGCAGGGTACCGCAGTCACCGCCGCCGATGATCACCACCACTTTCGGATCGTGATGGGTATAAAGCGCCGGGTGGCTCATCATTTCGTGGTAAAGGAAGTTATCGCGGCTGGACACCATGGTGCAGCCGTCAATAATCATCAGTTTGCCCCAGTCGGTGGTGTTATACATTTCAGTGGTTTGCCACTGAGACTGGCGGGTTTCCAAATGCTGGGTGATGCGCAGAGAAAAAGCGCTGCCGTCACGGTCACTGACCTCAGTGAACCAGTGTTTGGGGTCCAATTGCGACATGACTGTCTGTCTCCATCGACGAGGGCGAAAAACGAGGGCGCATTGTGCCCCCGCTTTAGGGTGGGCACAATGGATTTTGCGCACATTTTAGCTGCACAGGGGTTTGGGGATCATTACAATACGCCCCCTAAAATTCCTTGCGGCCATAGGAGCTGCTAACCATGCCAAACTGGACCCTGGACAAGGCACGCCATCTTTACGGTGTCGCTCATTGGAGCGACGGTTATTTTGATATTGACGATCAAGGTGAACTGGTCGCGTTTCCCGACCGCAACCGTGACCGCGCCGGGGTGCGCTTATCGGATTTGGTTAAAGACTTGAAAAACCAGGGCCTGTCGTTGCCAGTATTGGTGCGTTTTAACGACATTCTGACCGACCGCGTTAAAAGGCTGACCACCGGCTTTGCCAAAGCGGTGGACAATCTTGACTATTCTGGCCGCTATCACGCCGTTTATCCCATCAAGGTTAACCAGCAAAAATCGGTGGTTGAAGGCCTGTTAAATGCCAGCCCCAATGTTGGCCTGGAAGCGGGCTCCAAGCCGGAACTAATGGCGGTGTTGGGTGTGGCGACAAGGCCTATCACCATCGTTTGTAACGGTTATAAAGACTCGGAATTTTTGCGCCTTGCGCTGATTGGCCGCCGCCTTGGCCACAAAGTCTATGTGGTGGTGGAAAAGCTGTCCGAGCTGAAAAAACTGCTGGGTGAAAGTAAGGAAATGGGCATCGACCCTCTCGTTGGGGTGCGAGTGCGTTTGAACTCGGTCGGTAAAGGTAACTGGCAGAACACCGGCGGCGAAAAAGGCAAGTTTGGCCTGGCTGCTCACCAAGTGCTGGAAGCGGTCGAAATGATGCGCGAAGCCGGTAAGCTCGATTGCCTAAAACTGGTGCATTTTCATATTGGCTCGCAAGTAGCCAACATTCGCGACATCCAAGGCGCGCTAAAAGAATGTGCCCGCTATTACGCCGAACTGCGTGAGCTGGGTGTGCCCCTTAACGTGGTGGATGTGGGTGGCGGCCTGGGTGTGGACTACGAAGGCTCTCGCTCGCGCGGTAACTGTTCGATGAACTACACCGTGGATGAGTACGCGGCCAAGGTGGTTTACGCCTTAAAAGAAATTTGTAGTGCCCGCGACCTGCCGGAGCCGGACATTATTACCGAGTCTGGCCGGGCCATGACTGCCCACCACGCGGTGATGATCACTAACGTCATTGACGTTGAACAGGCGCCAAGCCAGGCCCAGTTTGACGAGCCTGACGACGAAGCCCCTTCGGTACTGAAAGACTTGTGGCGCACCCTTGAGTTTATTAACGAAGAGCCGCCGCTGGAAAGCTACCACGACGCGGTGTATTTCTTGTCGGAAGCCCACGCCATGTACACCCATGGTCTGCTGCGTATTGGCGAATGGGCGGTGGCCGAAAAAATGTACATGGCAGTGTGCCGCGCGGTGCGTGAGCAGCTTAACCCTCGCAGCCGCGCCCATCGCCCGGTGCTGGACGAGCTGAACGAAAAACTGGCCGACAAGCTGTTTTGTAACTTCTCCTTGTTCCAAAGCACCCCGGATGTGTGGGGCATTGACCAGCTGTTTCCGATCATGCCGGTCAGCCGCCTGGATGAAGCCCCTACCTCGCGGGCGGTTATTCAGGACATTACCTGCGACTCCGACGGGCAAATTCGTGAATACGTAGACGCTGAAGGCATTGAATCTAGCCTGCCGTTGACCGGTTATCAGCCGGGCGACGAGTATCACATCGGCTTTTTCATGGTCGGTGCTTACCAGGAAATTTTGGGTGACTTGCATAACCTGTTTGGCGACACCGACTCGGTGCATGTGCAACTGACCCAAGACGGTTACCGTTTTGATGCCGCCCAAAAGGGCGACACCGTGGCGGACGTGCTGCGTTATGTCAGCTTTGACCCCAAAGGCCTCATTCAGGGCTACCGCCGTCAACTGGCAGCCGCCAAGCTCAGCGACAGCGAGCGCCAGCAATACAGTGCCGAGCTGGAAGCCGGTATTCACGGTTATACCTATCTGGAGGATTGATGCTCGCGTTTTTGCCCGGTTTTATTAAAGGCCCGCTGGCGGTACTTGGTTATATCATCAACACCTTGTTTTGGTTCCCCCTGGCCTTTGGGCTAGGGGTTATCAAATTGCTATTGCCGATTAAGGTCGTGCGCATAGGCTGCAACTGGGTGCTGGATAGAGCTGCCACCCTGTGGATAGCCTGCAACAATGCCAACAGCCGCTTGTTTGCCCGCACCCGCTGGGTTGTGGAAGGGCTGGACGGCATTAAGCGTAAAGACTGGTATTTGGTGGTAGCCAATCACCAGTCCTGGGTGGATATCCTGGTGCTGCAGCGGGTATTTAATGGCCGTATTCCGTTCATCAAATTCTTTTTAAAGCAGCAACTGCTCTATGTGCCGTTTTTGGGACTGTGCTGGTGGGCGCTGGATTTCCCCTTTATGCGCCGCCACACCAAAGCGCAAATTGCCAAGAATCCGGCACTGGCGCAAAAGGATATTGAGACCACTCGCGCGGCCTGCGAGAAGTTTCGGCACATGCCGGTGGCGGTAATGAACTTTGTTGAAGGCACCCGCTTTACCCAAGCCAAACATGACCAGCAACAGTCGCCCTTTACCCACCTGTTAAAACCCAAGGCGGGGGGTATTGGTTTCGTGCTGACTGCCATGGGCGACAAGCTACACAAGCTGCTGGATGTCACCATCTGCTACGGCAAGGAGATCCCGAGCTTTTGGGACTTCATCAGTGGTCGGGTAAAAGAGGTTAAGGTTAACATTCGGGTGTTACCGATTGACGACAAATTGCTCGGTGATTATGTTGGAGACGCCGAATACCGAGCCCGTTTCCAAGAGTGGGTTAATCAGTTGTGGGCCCAGAAAGATGCCGAACTGGCCCGCATGAAAGCGAATTAAGGGACGCCATGCTGAGTTTCCTTCCCGGGTTTATCCTGGCACCGCTGTTGGTTGCATTGTTGTCCCTGAATCTGATTTTTTGGGGGGGCAGCGTGTTTTTGCTGTCACTGCCGAAACTGCTGGTGCCTATTCCGATGTGGCGGCGAGCCATGACCCGGGTAATGGAACAGGCTGTGCGTGCCTGGAGCTTATTAAATCTGGGCATTTTGCGTTTAGGCGGCAAGGTGCACTGGGAAGTAAAGGGGCTGGCCGGGCTCAATAAACAGAGCTGGTACATGATGATGTCTAACCATCTGTCATGGCTAGATATTATTGTGCTGTTCGGTATTGCCGGCGGTTCCTTGCCACTGCCGCGTTTTTTCCTTAAATATGAGCTGTTGTACGTGCCCTTTTTAGGACTGAGCTGTTGGGCAATGGATATGCCTTTTATGCGCCGTTATTCCACCGCTTACCTGAAAAAACACCCGCACAAAAAGGGCAAAGACATTGCAGCCACGGGCAAAGCCTGTGCCAAGCTCAAGCATCACCCTTCCATCATGATTAACTTCGTTGAAGGTACCCGTTTTACCCAGGCAAAACGGCAGCAGCGGCATTCGCCTTACCAGCATTTGTTGCCCCCAAAAGCAGCCGGTATCGCTTTTGCGCTATCCGCAATGGGCGACCAGTTTGATAAGGTGCTGGATGTGACCTTGTCTTACCCCGGCTCTGAAGGCCGCGTAGGCCGCGACATCTTGACCGGCAAGCTCAAACACATCGTGGTTGATGTGGAAGCCTTAGACATCAGCACTGATATTGTTGGCGACTACTTTGGCGACGTAGAATTCAAGCGTCGTTTCCAAGGCTGGCTTAATCACCGCTGGCAACTAAAAGATAAAAAACTCGATGCCCAGCTGCAGCAACCCGAGCTACAGATGGCGTTGTCGGAGCAACGTTCCTAAAAGGCGGCTTAGCCGCCTTTTTTATAGCTGGCTGATGGCAACCAAATCGATGGCCTTGGCATAAGCCAGCAACTCATCTTCTTGGCAGTCATTGCACGTTATCTGCACCAAGGTATTGCCTTTCATCATGCTTAAACGCGGCTCGCCTTTTTCTTTGAAAAGCGCAGTGATGCCGTTGACCTTTTTGACTTTGAAGCCAGACATCACCGCCATATTCGGTGTGCTGTAAAGTCCCGCCATGGCTTGAATGAGCGGTGAGTCCATAACAACTTTGATGGTCAGCTCCTGCTCACCTTTGTGGTAGTAACGCGAGCTTGTTACCCCGGTGACCATAACGGCTTGGCTTTGCTCCGATTCTGCCGCCTCGGCCTGCCAGCCTTCGAGAGGGTCTGGCAACAGGGTTTTGAGTTTATCGCCCTGTTGCTGGCGGATAAGGCCAGTGGCGTAAGCCAATTGGTTGGCCGCTTCAGACAATTTGTGTTGCTGGTATGCCTTTTGGCTGTCAGCGATTGCATCTTCCACCTCGCCTGCGAAGGCACAAACACAGGTAAAGAGCAGAGGGCAGATCATAAGCGCGGTTTTCATCATCATTCCTTTGATTGGTTCTCCCTTAGAGATCTTTATAATGCCCTTAACACCAATAAAGGAAGCCATGATGCAAGATTACGCCTTTCCCACCGTGGAGCTGGTGACCGGTCATCAGGACGCCGATCTCATTATCTGCCTGGACCAGACACTGGCACCTAAGCAACTGTCTGCCATTAAGGTACTGTCTCCTAAAGCAAAAAGCTGGTTTATCAGCGGCGATAAACCCACCTTAGTGATTAATGCTGGCCCCGCGAAGTCAACCTTTGACTGCCAGACCCAAGCCCGTAAGTGGCTGGCGGCGCTAGACGGCTTTGAACCGGCCAGCGTGCATATTCAAGGCACAGATAAAGCCTGGGTTGAGGCCCTGGTTGAAGTGTTGTTGGCCAAGCAAGTGACATTGCCGAGCTATAAAAAAGAGGCCGAAGTCGCCAAGCCACTTCGCCGGATCAGCACCGATATCGACCTTGATACCGCCCGGTTACTGGCCGAGGCCCGCGCCAATGGCCTGGTGCGTTGGCTAACGACGCTGCCCGCCTCTGAACTGACACCGGCCAAATACCGCGTCATCTTGGAAGCGCTGGCGCGGGACCATAACTGGCAACTTGAGCTGTTTGACCAAACCCAGCTTGATGGCCTGGGCGCCGGTGCCTTTTTGGCGGTTAGCAAGGGCTCTGATAACGACGAAGCCGCCATAGTGCGGCTGCGTTACCGGCCAGCAAACCCCCGTGCCAAAGTGGCTTTTGTGGGTAAGGGCCTGTGTTTTGACACCGGTGGCTATAACCTGAAAACCAGCCATATGTTCGGTATGCACGGCGATATGGGTGGCAGTGCTGTGGCACTGGGTAACCTGCTGGCACTGACCGAGTTGCAAACAGACTTGGAAGTGGATTGCTGGCTGGCGCTGGCCGAAAACCATATCGGCCCCAAAGCCTATAAGCCTAACGATCTGGTGCGCGCCCTTAATGGCACCACCATCGAAGTGGTGGATACCGACGCCGAAGGCCGTATGGTACTGGCCGATACTCTGACGTTGGCCTCCCGTGAGCAACCGGCGGTGCTGTTTGATTACGCCACCCTGACCGGCGCTTGTATCCGTGCAATTGGTACTGCGCAAAGTGGCGTTTTTACCAGTCGTGATGACTGGCGCGAGGCGCTTATTGCCGCCGGCCGGCAAAGTGGCGAGCGGGTTTGGCCCTTCCCGCTGGATGAAGATTACGACAGTAATATCGAGTCTGACGTGGCCGACGTAAAGCAATGCCACCCCGGCTCTAGCTGTGACCACATCGATGCGGCGCGGTTTTTATCGCGTTTTGTGGAGCAAGGTACTCATTGGATACATGTCGATTTAAGTGCTGCGGAAAACAAAGGTGGCTTAGGGCCGGTAGCCAGTGAGGTCACCGGTTTTGGTGTTCGCTTTACCTTGGAAGCCTTACTTGGCGGCGAACTGCTGAAATAAAAAAGGCGCCCTCGGGCGCCTTTTTTTACTGCGGTTTAGCGGCCTTAATGGCAAGAGTGCCATCGTGCATGGCTGTTATCTGCCACCCTAGCGCTTTATCAACCTTGTCATTACGCTGGCCTTTGTTCCCTGAATTCATGATGTAAGACCGTTGCCAACGCAGCGTTTGCTGCAAATTGCTAAAGCGGGCGTTTTGGTAATGATTTTGCTCGGCGCGTAGCTGGCCTTTGGCAAAAGCGGCCTTCACTTCGGCGAGTTGTTGTGGGGCGCATTGCATCTGAATGCTTTTACCCAAGCGGCCTGCCAAATAAGCCTTGTGGCTGTCGCAATTTTGGCCTTGCTCAGCCAGGGCCAGCGGCGAGGCTAGGGTTGCCAGTAACGGCAGGGCTATCTTCAGGTGGTGCATGACTTTGTCCTTAAAATCAAAAAGCTGAATTTAACTTTGGCGCATTTTTGCACATTTTCCAAGGTAACAGAGCGTTGCTCTTGGCGTTACATCATCCGCAGCAAGATAGTATCGATATGGTGCGACTCCAAAACCAGTTGCTGACGCTGCCAGCGCAAATGGTCCTTTTCATCGGGTGACAGCTTTTTGTTGTGGTCCAAGCGGCTGTCGATTTTGATAATTTGCGACTGAATGGCACTTTGGCGGTTATACAAGGACTCGCGATATTGATTACGCTGAAAAACCTTTAGCCCCTGGTTATAACTCTTTAGGAAGCTGTCTTGGGTTTTGTCAGGGCAAACCCCTTGGTAAGCATTGCCCATGGTGCCATTACGGTAGCCTTGCTGCGGTGTGCAGTACTGACGGTTACCCTCGGCCCAGCCCTTGGAGTAAGCACTTTGGTTTACCGGGTAACCATGCACCTGGCATTGGCTCTGCCAATAGCCGCTGCGTGCCACCATGCCTTTAAAGCCGTCTTCCAAGCCTTGCTGATGCCAATCGAGCTTGGCGCAATCTTGTTTGGTTAAGGCGCAGCCGCTTAGCAGCAGTGCGGCGATGAATAAAAAGAGTGTTTTCGCTTCCATAAATTTCAGCATAGGCGGCTTGGCTAAACCTGTTGTGATCCAAGCTCAGCCATTGTTATTGAGTTGCTGAATAAAACGCTGGGATTCATCAATGGATTTTTGCATTTCCTCCACCAGCCCATTCACTTGCTTTTCGATATTGCCAAGTTCGCCTTTGAGGGCACCAATGGCCTGGGCATTGAGGTTGTGTTTTAAGAACAACACCTGATCGTGAAACTTGGCCAGTACCGGCGGCATTTTCGCTTCGGCCTTGCGCATGGCGGCCAGCAACTTCTTGTAGCGTGCTTTGGTGTCGGCAAGGGTCTTGGCTGAGGCTGCGCGCAGTTTAGCGGAGCTGTACTGGTCCAACTCTCCTTGCCACTCATCAAACAGGGCTTCGGCTACGTCCTGTACCGCGTCGATGCGCCGAGAAACGTTGTCGGCCGCGGCTTTAGAGGCATCATATTGGGCTGAAAGCTCGTCATAACGCGCTTCCAGTTCACTGTCATCAAGATGCACCACCGCCCTGAAGTGGCTAAGAGCATCTTTGAATTGCTGCTGGGCCTGTTGCTGCGCGTCGCCAGCTTCTTGCACCCGGTCGGCGAGAATATCGCGTTTGTGAATGCCCACTTTTTCCATGGCTGCATAGTAAGCGCTTTGGCAGCCTGTCATAAAAAAGCCCACCAACAGCGCCAGAATAAGTGCACGCATGGTTAATCCTTTGCAGCAAGTATTTGGTGTTAGAGTAAAAGACAGCCCTTCAATCAGCAAACTAGGCCTATGCATCTGCCACAACGCAATGACCTGATAACGCATCTAAAAGGCTTTGTTAACCGGGTGGTGGAAGACCGCTTGACGCTGCACGCCGGTGCCATGGCCTACATTACGCTGCTGTCACTGGTACCGCTTATTGCGGTGTTATTCAGTCTGTTCTCGGCCTTCCCGGGGTTTGAACAGATTAAAGGGGAATTGCAGAGCTTTATCTTCAATAACTTTGTGCCGGCCGCCTCTGATGTGATTGCCGACCAGGTGCAGGGTTTTGCAGCCAATGCCTCGAAGATGACCACCATTGGTATTTTGTTTTTGGTGGTTACCGCGTTAATGCTGATCCGCTCCGTGGATAGCACCATTAACCGTATTTTTCGCCTGCATCGGCCAAGGCGCTGGTCAGTAGCATTTGCCATTTATTGGTCGGTATTAACCCTGGGGCCCTTGTTAATGGGGGTTTCCCTGGCGCTGACCTCCTATGTGGTGGGTATGGATGTTTTCCAAAAAGGTGCCTTGTCGGGGCTGCGTACTTTTCTTATTGGCTTGGCGCCTTTTCTGGCATCCTGGGCCGCCTTTATGGTGCTGTACTTACTGGTACCCAATAAGCGGGTGCGGGTTCGCCATGCCTTAGGTGGAGCCGTGCTTGCCGCAATATTGTTTGAACTTTCGAAAAGGGTGTTTGCCGTTTATGTGGCGCATGTACCGTCATATCAGCTGATTTACGGCGCTTTGGCGGCAATACCCATTTTATTTTTCTGGATTTATCTGTGCTGGTTGATTGTGTTGCTAGGGGCAGAACTGACTGCTTATCTGACCGATCTGGACCAAGCCAACGAACACCAAGAGGAAGAAACCGATGCGGGAACTGCTGCCTGAGATCCAAGCCAACTGGCAACAATGGCTACCGGTTGGCGATGGCCACGAACTCTATGTTGAGGAAGTGGGAAATCCAGACGGTATACCGGTGGTTGTGTTGCACGGCGGGCCGGGCACCGGCTGCAATGAGGACATGCGCCGCTTTTTCGACCCAGAGCGCTACCGGGTAATTTTATTTGACCAGCGCGGTGCTGGCCGTTCCCGGCCCCACGCATCCCTTCATGAAAATACCACCCAAAAACAGTTTGCTGATATTGAGCTCATTCGTGAAAAAGTCGGCGTCAAACAGTGGTTGGTTTTTGGCGGTTCTTGGGGGTCAACCTTGGCGCTTGCTTATGCACAGGCGCACCCGGAAGCGGCACTTGGCCTTATCTTGCGCGGTATTTTTCTGGCCCGTCAGCAAGATTTTGCGTGGATGACGGCGCCGGGCGTTGGCGCATCGCAAGTTTATCCTGACCATTACCAAGACTTCCTAGAACCCCTGGATGGCAACGCTGACGATCTGTTAAATCGCTACTACCAGCTGCTGACAACCGACAACGAGCTTAAACGGATGCAAGCAGCCAAGGCCTGGACCCTGTGGGAAGGGCGGATGGTGAACCTCATTCCCCCCAGCCGGGTGGATGAGCTTTACACTGACCCTAGCCTGGCATTGTCAGTGGGGCGGATGGAATGCCATTACTTTATCAATGGCTGCTTTATCGACGAAGGCCAACTGCTGCGTGATGCCCACAAAATTGCCCATTTGCCGACGGTCATTGTCCATGGCCGTTATGACATGGTCTGTAAGTTGGAAAATGCCACCGCCCTTGCCGCACAGCTGCCTAATGCGCAGCTTTGGATAGTGCCAGCAGCGGGCCACAGCGCCATGGAGCCAGGCATTACCGACGGCCTTATTCGCGCCATGGACTGGATCTGGGAACGCCTTAAGTGATTGCCCTGATTCAGCGCGTTTCGAAGGCTCGGGTTGATATTGACGGCCAGACGGTAGGCGCTATTGACCAAGGTTTGCTGGTGCTACTGGGTGTTGAAAAGGGTGATGATGACGCCAAGGCCCAGCGCTTGGCACACAAGGTGGCTAAATACCGCGTGTTTAGCGATAACGAGGGCAAAATGAACCTCAATGTCAGCCAAGTTGCGGGCAGTCTGCTGGTGGTGAGCCAATTCACCCTGGCAGCTGATACCCAAAGTGGCAACAGGCCCAGTTTTTCAAGCGCGGCGCCACCTGCCGAAGGCGAACGGCTTTATCAGCACTTTTGCCAGCACTGCCAAAGCCTTGGCCTCCCCGTTGCCACCGGGCGTTTTGGCGCTGATATGCAGGTGAGTCTTTGTAACGACGGGCCTGTCACCTTTTGGTTAACGGCCTGATTCAAAAAATAAAAAAGGCACCCAAGGGTGCCTTTTTTTAGCGGCCAGTACGCTTATTTGTTCAGATAAGCGCCCAGCATCCAGATGGTTTTTTCCTGCTCTTTGATGTAATCGCTCATCAAGGAGGCAGTACCTTCGTCTTCAATTTCGCCAGCCAGCGACAGGATCTCGCGTTGCTCTTTAATCAGCTCTTGGTAAGAGCTCAGCAGGTGGGCAATACCTTGCTTGCCATCGGTAATGTCACGCTCTTCATTGATGCTGGCGCGCTCAATGTAGGCACTGAAGCTATGCAGTGGGCGTTCGCTCAACGTCAGGATACGCTCGGCTATCTCGTCGACCTTAGTCAGCAGATCGTTGTAGGTTTCTTCAAATTTTGCATGTAACTCGAAGAAATTGTCGCCACGGACGTTCCAGTGGAAGCCTCGGGTGTTCATGTACAGGATCTGGTAGTTAGCCAGCAACTTATTCAATAAACCGGTGAGTTTGGTAACGCCATCCTGGTTTAAACCGATCAGATTGTGATTGCTCATAAGACCTCCTAATCATCTGAGATAGATTCTATGCTAATTGCAATTAGATAAATAAGCGCTTAAAACAACTAAAGATAATCGCATATTTAGATTGATTGCCTGTAAGCCCTACCTTGCTTTCTAATGGTGCTTATTACAAATGACAAGAGTATTGACCTGATGCAACTCTGTGCGCCTTTAACGTCAATCGATTTTGACGCCTGTTATCAACTGCGCTGGCAAGTGCTAAGGGCGCCATGGCAACAACCGCCCGGTTCAGAACGAGACGAGCTGGAGGCCGATGCCTGGAACCTGATGGTTAAAGACCAAGACCAGGTTGTCGCCACCGGCCGTTTGCATGAAAGCGCGCCAGGTATTGGCCAAATTCGCTATATGGCGGTTGCCCCAGGCCAGCAAGGCAAGGGCCTTGGCGGCATGATACTGCGCGGACTGCTGGCCTTGGCTGACAGTCTTGGCCTTAACAAAATTGAGCTTAATGCCAGGGAGGCGGCGCTGCCGTTTTACCAAAGGGCAGGCTTTGAATTACTGGGGCCTTCTCATCTACTGTATGGCCAAATTCCACATTTTAAGATGCAAATAGCGCTGGCCGGCGAAGGCGCCGAAAAGGCGGCGAGGCTAACCACGCTCTGGCATCAAACCATTCCCATGGCGAAGTTTATGGGCTTAAGGGCCCAAGCCTTTAACAGCGAGCAACTGATTTGCCAGGCACCTTTTGACAACAACAGTAACTTGCACGGTACGCTTTTTGCCGGCAGCCATTATGCCCTGGCTACACTAACGGCTTGGGGCAGCGTGTGGTGGCAGATGCAAAGCCTGGGTGTTGAAGGTGACATCGTGCTGGCCCATGGCGACATTCATTACCCTCAGCCGATGACGCAAGCGCCATTGATGATGAGTTTGCCAAATACCAAGGACAGCTGGCACGCCCTAGCGGCGTTAAAAGACGGGCAAAGAGCCCGGGTTAACGTTGGCTCGGTGTTGGTGGATACCAGTAACGGCAAAATTGTTTCCGCGTTTGAAGGGCGCTTTGTGGTGCTGCCGCATTGAGGCATAGCCAGTAGGAAAATTGTTTTGTTATAATGTTACACCCTCTTTTTTGTCGAGAGCACCATGTTGCTGTTTTTGAGCCTGCTGGCCCTGGTCGCGGGGCCTGTGCTTTATCGTTATTTGTCTCAACGGCAAGAATGGCTGGTGCTGCTCGACAATTTCATTTTTGTGGTGATCGGCGGTTTATTGCTGTTCCACGTGATGCCAGAGGCCCTGCACGCCGGTGGTTGGCCGGTGTTGTTGATGTTGCTGGCAGGCGCTGTTGGCCCCGGCAAGATAGAAGACCTCTTTCATGGCGCCGCCAAAACCACCCATAACGTTACCTTGTTGGTCGGGGTTTTTGGCCTCAGTTTGCACGCCATTACCGACGGCGCGGCACTGGTTGATGCCAATCACACCACCGCTGGCGCCTTGCTGGCGGTCGGAGTGGTGCTGCACCGTCTGCCGGTAGGGTTAACCTTGTGGTGGCTACTGCGGCCGCAATTTGGCCGCATAGCCGCAGCCGCAGTACTTGGGCTGGTGGTAGTGGGTACCTTGGTTGGCTATTTCGTCGGTTTTCGTTGGCTGCCGGATGTTAATGCCCAGCAGCTGGGCTGGTTACAAGGCTTGGTCGCCGGGACCTTGCTGCACGTGGTGCTGCACCGGCCCTTTGCGCGCCACCATACCGCCAGCCACTGGATGGCAGGCTTAGGGGGCCTTGTTGGCGCGCTGGTATTGGTGGTGATCACGGTGCCGTCGCTGTTTCAAAGCCAGCTACACGCACATGACCACGGTGCTGACGCCGGTACTGCCCTGTTGCGTTTTTGGCATTTGCTGCTGACCATGGCGCCCTGGTTATTAGCCGCCTACGCCATTGCCATGCTGCTTAACTGGTTGCGGCCACTACGTGCCAAAGACCAGTCATCCAAGCCGGGATTACTAAGGGGTATGGCATGGGGGCTGCTGCTGCCGGTGTGTCTGCCCGATGCCACCAGGGTTTACCCCAAATTGCTACAACATGGTGCCCAGCCACGAATGGCTTTAGCGTTCTTGCTGGCTGCCCCTATTTTCGGCATTGATGCCTTGTTGGTGAGCTTTGCCTTACTGGGCCCTGAACTCACCCTTTGGCGTTTTGCTGCCGTATTGTTGCTGTCGCTGGCCTGCGCGGCGCTGCTGGTCCGGCTATTGCCGCAAGTGCCTGGCCGCAGCTGTTATCAGCATGACGCTGAAGCGCCGCTGCGCTCAGCCTTTCAAATGGGTTATGGCCATCTAATTGACCACACTGCGCCTTGGGTTATTACCGGTTTGGTGGTGGCCTCAACCTTGGCGCCGCATCCGCTGTGGACTGCCCTCGCCGCTCATCCGGTTTGGCAATTGGTGTTGGTGCTGGTGCTGGCATTACCGCTGCATCTTTGCGCTACCGGCCTTACCCCGGTAGTGGCGGTGCTGCTGGCTTTTGGCCTGGATTGGGGGGCCGCGTTGGCGGCGCTATTGGTGGGCCCTGCCCTTAACCTTGGCCTGTTGCGTTATTTAGCCCAGCAACACTCACAGCGTTTTGCTATTAGCTATGGCGTGGTGGTGATGGTGATTGCTGCCGCCCTGGCGCTTTGGGTAAGCCAAGGGCTGGGGGTGAGCGCCCATAATTTGCCGACGCTGAGCCAAGCGCAATTGAACAGCCCTTGGCGCATGTTGTGTGCCTTGGTGCTGATTGTTATTTTCTCGGTGGCATTAATTCGCCGTGGCGCGCGTGGATTTGTGGCAGAGTTATGGCCTAAAGGGTTGGAGATTAAACCGCACCATCATCATTGATGGCGCCATAGGAGACAGGCATGGGTTGGCTAAAAAAGGCGATTACAGCGCTGGTAGTCTGCATAGTGGCGTTGTTAGTGATTGGTCTTTTTCTGCCAAGAGATAGCCAGTTTGCGCGTTCTATCAGTATTAAAGCGCCGCCAGAACAAATCTATGCAACCTTAACCGACCTGCGGCAATTCAATAGCTGGTCGCCTTGGTATGCTGGCGCCACCGCCAGCTATCAGGTAACGGGCAAAGCGGCTGAGCCTGGGCAGCAGCTTAAATGGCAACAAAATGATAAGACCGGTGACCAAGGCTCTATGACCTTGCTTGAGTCCGATAAACCGGGTTATGTGGCTTTTCGGTTGCAATTTGCCGGCCACGACCAAGCTGACATCTCTTTTCGCATTCGCCAAACCGCCAATGGTAGTGACGTAACCTGGGGCTATTTTGCCGACATGGGTAATGATATTTCTGACCGCTACCTGGGGCTGGTGATGGAGCACGCATTAGGGCCTGATTTTGATAAAGGGCTAAAGGCGCTGAAGAAAAAGGAAGAAGAAAATAAGCCCGACGACAACGGCTAGAGGAGGGAAGAGGGGATCTGCCTGTTTCTATTGCCGCCGGGCCAGTCCGCAATCGGGGTCAATTCGGTTAAGAAATGACAACGGACCTTAAATGAGCTGCACAGCCGGGACGTCGTCTGCGCAACTTGTGCCCTCAAAGGACCCCGCTTGCAAAGGGTCAATCGATGAACACGGGCCTACTGTACATTATTTGGTAGGCAGTCTGGTAGTCTAATTTTTTCATTGTGCCTAAAATGACGCAAATTTCTACGATTGTTATCGGCGCTGGTTGGTTAGGGGCACCCTTGGCCAAGCGGCTAGCTGCCAAGGGGCAGAAGGTGCTCGCAACCCGCCGCAGTGAGGCCAGATGTAACGCCCTGGTTGCAGACGGCGTGCCGGCGCAGGTGCTGGATTTATCTGCCGACAAACTCGATTTCACTCCTTTTTATGGCTTTGAGCAGCTGGTGTTGGCCTTCCCGCCCGGGGTACGCCGGGGCAACGGTGATGCCTACCTGAGCATGCTCAAGAGGCTACGTGATGGCCTTGCAGGTAACGGGCTTCAAAAGGTTTTGCTGCTGTCATCAACCGGCGCGCTAAAAGAAGCCGACGCGACCTTGGATGAAAAGAGCGCTGCTGATGCTAACTCGCCACTGGCTCAGGCCGAGCGGGCCTTGCTGGATGATGGCCGTTATCAAAGCGCGGTATTGCGGCTGGCCGGTCTCTTTGGGCCAGAGCGTTATCCCGGCCGTTTTTTAGCGGGCAAAACTGACCTGCCGCGCGGCGGCGCCCCGGTTAATTTAGTGCACCAAGCCGATGCCTTGGGGTTAAGCCTGGCTATCTTGCAGCGCCAGCGCTTTGGTGACATTTTTCATGCCGTTGCCCCGCAAAGCTACAGCCGCGCCCATTTTTATGTGCAGGCGGCAAAACTGGCAGGGCTTACGCCGCCACGTTTTTCCGACCAAACGGGTGGCAAGCGAGTGGTGGGTGATTGGACCGCGCAAACCCTTAACTACCAATATCAAATTCCGGACCCTCTGGCGTGGTGCCAAGGCGCGGCGTCTGGGGTAGAATGCTGACCCTTTGTTCAATTTTTTCTTCGACGGGATGGTGTTGTGAACATTCAAGCGCTGCTTAATGACAAGGTTGGGGCTGCTATTGCGGCTGCGGGTGCGCCAGTTGGGACCCCTGCGGCGGTGCGTCAGTCTGCCAGACCAGAATTTGGTGACTATCAGGCCAATGGTGTCATCGGCGCAGCCAAGCGAATGAAGCAAGACCCCCGCCAATTCGCACAACAGGTCGTGGATAACCTGGATCTGGGTGCAATGGCCGACAAGCTGGAAATTGCGGGCCCGGGCTTTATCAATATTTTCTTAAAACCGCAGTGGTTAGCCGAGCAGGCCGAAAACGCCCTGTTTGATGCCGATCTCGCGGTTGCCAAACCTGCTAGCCAAACCGTGGTGGTGGATTATTCCAGCCCCAACCTTGCCAAAGAAATGCACGTTGGCCACCTGCGTTCCACCATCATTGGTGACGCCGTAGTGCGCACCCTGGAATTTTTAGGCCATAAGGTGGTTCGTCAAAACCACGTAGGCGACTGGGGCACCCAGTTTGGCATGCTGCTGGCGTATTTAGAGAAGCAAAAGGCTGAAGGTAAGAGCCAGGCTGAAATGGGCCTGTCTGACCTGGAAGTCTTTTACCGCGCCGCCAAGGGCTGCTTTGATGAAGACGAAAGCTTTGCTAACCGTGCCCGGGAGTTGGTGGTGCAGCTGCAAGGTGGCGACGAGCAGTGTCTGAAAATGTGGCGTGAATTTAACGATATTTCGTTAAACCACTGCCACGCGGTCTACAAAAAGCTCAATGTTTCGCTAACCCGCGCCGACGTGATGGGCGAGTCCGCCTACAACGATGACTTGGCACAAGTGGTGGCCGACCTAGACGCCAAAGGGCTGCTGACCGAAGACCAAGGCGCCAAGTGCGTATTCCTGGACGAATTCAAAAATAAAGATGGCTCCATTCTGCCGATCATTATTCAAAAGGCGGGCGGCGGTTACCTGTATGCCACCACCGACTTGGCGGCAATGCGCTACCGTAACAACGTTTTAAAAGCCGACCGCGCTTTGTACTTTGTTGACCAGCGCCAAGCCCTGCACTTTAAACAGGTCTTTACCCTGGCTCACAAGGCCGACTTTGTGCGTGACGAATTTAGCCTTGAACACATGGGTTTTGGCACCATGAATGGCGAAGACGGCAGGCCCTTTAAAACCCGTAGCGGTGGCACCGTTAAGCTGATTGACTTACTGGTGGAAGCCGAAGAAAAGGCCTACCAATTGGTTAAAGAGCGTGACAGCGACTTTAGCGAACAAGAGCTTAAAGAGATTGCCCATGCGGTGGGTATTGGCGCGGTGAAATACGCCGACCTTTCTAAGCACCGTAGCTCTGATTACATCTTTAGCTTTGACGCCATGCTGAGCTTTGAAGGCAACACCGCCCCCTACATGCTCTACGCCTATACCCGGGTGGCCTCCATCTTCCGTAAGGCCGGTATCGAGCCACAAAGCCTTAGCGCGCCTTTACAGCTGGCCGCGCCGCAAGAAAAAGCGTTGGCGCAGAAGCTACTGCAATTTGAAGAAACCATTGGCTCGGTGGTCCGTGAAGGGGCGCCGCACTACCTGTGTTTGTATCTTTTTGAATTGGCTGGGCTATTCTCTAGCTTCTACGAAGCCTGCCCCATTCTTAGCAGTGAAGATGAAGCCTTGAAAGGCTCACGCCTGAAGCTGGCACACTTAACCGCCCGCACCCTTAAACAAGGCTTGAGTCTGCTGGGTATTAAAACCCTGGAAAGGATGTAAACGCCTGTTTTTATAAAGGCAGCCAATGAGCTGCCTTTTTTATGGCTCTGTGATCCTGAACCCGTTAATTTTTTGTTCACAATGTCCAATATTGTTACATTGTTGCTCTGTTTTCTTAAGAAACAACAACATGAAAAAAGGACTTTTACTCTTTCTGGCGCTTAGCCTGCCTCAGGTTGCCCTTGCCAAGGACAAAACCCCTACTGTTGAACAGTTTGCGCAAATGCCACTGGCGCAAAATTTAGAGTTGTCACCGGACGGTAAATGGATTGCCGGCGTCAGTTACGAAAAGGGCGTACCGGTGGTGTTTGTGTCGCCATTGGCCAAACCGCAGTTTAACTATGTGGTGAAGCTTAAAAAGACCCGCGACCGTATCGAAGACGTGGAGTGGATTGATAACGACCGGCTGTTCGTCAGTGCCAGTTACCCCGAATACTATTACGGCCAGCAATATCGGGTGTCCCATAACTATGCGGTACACCGCGACGGTTCTAATCTGCAGCCGCTTGCCATCAAAATAATGGGCCAGGACGACTACAGCTGGATGAAAAGCGTTAGCGAAGGCCAAATGCTGCACCGCTTACCTGCTGAGCCCGGCCATATTGTCTTGACGGCATTTGATGTCAGAGACATGGGCTATTCGGTATTCGATATGAATGTCGATAACGGCGATTTCACCAAGCTGGCCTCTTCCCACAAAGACGTGAATGACTGGGCGGTGAATGCCGAAGGGCAAGTCACCTTTGGCTTTGCTTACGACAAAGACAAGATCTCGGTATACAAGGTGGGCAAAGACAGCAAGCTGACCTTGGTTAAAGAGCTTGATACCAAAGGGGATATTACCTTCGACCCCATTACCATGCTTGATGACCACCGCCTGGCGGTGATTTCTGATTACGGCCAGGACCGTGAGGTAATGCAGGTTTATGACCTTGCCAAACAGGCCTTTGGCGAAGTGCTTTATCAGGTGCCGGGGTATGACATTCGTAGTGGCATTATTCGCGGTAACAAGCTGGTCGGTTACAGCTACATCGACGACAGCCTTGAGATGGTTTACCAAGACCCAGATTTACAGAAAATGGCGCGTATGGTGCACGCTACCTTTGGTAAGGGCGGCAAAGCCTACCTTTACGATGTCAGCCTTAACCACAAGGTCGCGCTGGTATCCCAAGCGGCACCCAATCACCCCACCCGGTATTTTGTGGTGGACTTTAAGGCCAATAAGGCGGCGTTTTGGCTGTCTGCCAAGCCGGTATTGGAAGGTAAAGCCCTGGCCAACACCCAGCCGGTATCCTTTAAAACTAGAGACGGCTTGGCATTGCATGGCTATTTAACATTGCCGGTTAATGCGCAAAAACCGCCGGTGGTGGTATTGCCCCACGGCGGCCCCCATGCCCGTGACGAACTGGGCTTTGATGACTTGGCACTGATGCTGGCCAACCAGGGCTATGCGGTACTGAAAATCAACTACCGTGGCTCGACCGGTTACGGCGACAAGTTTGAGATTCGTGGCTACGAGCAGTGGGGGCTGAAGATGCAAGACGACCTCATCGACGGCTTGCACTGGCTACAAAAAACTGGCCAGGTTGATGCCCATAAAGCCTGTATTGTTGGCGGCTCTTACGGGGGGTATGCGGCGATGGTCGCGAGCTACCGCGACAGCAAAGATTTTCAGTGTGCGGTGGCCATTGCCGGGATCTCCGATCTGCAGCAGATGTGGGAAAAAGACCACAACCGCTCATCCTTCCTTGGTGCCTTGATGGCGGTAACCTTGGGTGACCCTGAGCAAAAAGGCGTTAAAGCGCGCTGGCAGCGTACTTCTGCACTCGAGCAGGTGCGGCGCATTAACATGCCGATGTTGCTTATCCATGGTGACAAAGACACCCGGGTTAACGTTGAGCAAAGCCGGGAACTTTACCAAGCTGCCAAGGCCGCCGGTAAAGACGTTCACTATGTGGAACTCAAAGACGGCACGCATTTTATCGACGATGCCGACAGCAAAGTGGCGGTGTATGAAAACGTCGCCAAGTTCTTAAAGGCGCATTTGGGTTAGTAAAAAGGCAGCCAATTGGCTGCCTTTTTTAATCCTCTAAGCTGCCAACCGCCTCGGTGAGCATTGAGGTGAGCTGTTTAACGATCGCCGCTTCTTTGGCTTTGTCGTAGGCGGCAATGCGCGGGGTGTGAATATGGCCAACCGGTATGGTGCTTTTTAACAAGTCCCGCAGCCGAATGGCGCGGTAGCTGATTTCGTTCGACAGATAGCCGCCACCTGAGCCTTTTACCGACACCTGGCCATCGAGTTCAAACAGGTGTTGTGGCTCGCGGTCGCCCGCCAACGTCGTGACCTTACGGTTATCGTTAATGGCATAGGGGCCGTCGCCGTCCATCAGGGCATCAAAGGGTAGTGTTGAGGCCACAAATTCGGGGCCTGAAATAGGCTGGCCATACAACAGCGGCAGCTTCGGCACCGTGGCGGTAGCACCGGTTAGCACGTTTTCATTATCTGGCGCTTCGGCGCTGCGGCGTTTGCCGGGAAAACGCTCTAAGTCAAAGTCGCTGCGGCCCATCGAGACAGTGATCACCATATCGGCGCTGTGCTTGGTGTAATAAGGCAGCAGGATTTGTTCGATAAGGCCTTGGTCAAAGTCGGCAAAACGCACCGGCACCAGCACCGTTTCAATCTGTGCTTTCACGCCGTCTTTTTCAATGATTTTGCCGTCCAGCATCAAGGCGGCCAGCCCCGACGGGTTGGACTGGTCAACATGACGGTCAAGGAAGAAGGGGTCAAAGCCGGTCAACAAGATATGTTTCATGCCGGGTTTGAAATGCACATCTTCGATACCGCGGCTGACCCGCTCAAAACGCCACATCAGTTTGTCTTTTGTCGCCTCTGGCAATGTCAGGGCGCGCAACTTTGCTTGGCCTGCTAAGCGAAACCAATACAGTGGCCGGTCGTCCAGGCGTTTAAGGGCAATGGCTTTACCCAGGGCATAACCCTGGCTTGCCACTTTTACCACCGTTGCCATATCTGGCGAGCCATCGAGTTGTGCCAGCAGGCTATTAAAGGGGGTGATAACACCGGGCATAGCAGCTTCGGCTTTGGGTAGCCGCGCCTCTTCTACATCGGCCAGGGCTGGCAGGCTTAGCACCGCTAACAGCAGCAAATATCGGAACATAGCTATCTCCTTGATTAGCGGCAGCTTGGCAGAAAGTTGCGGGGGAGAAAAGCGCCTCGGGCTTGGTGCGGGAGCCACTTGCCGAAAAAGCCCACAGCGCAAAGCGTTACCGTAACGGCTGTATCAGTAACAAGCATTATTCAATGCTCAGCCGGTATTTTGCCTATCGGCCGGTGAGTGCTTGATCTGTGGACTAAACTTCGTCTCTCACCTTAGCTGTTGTTGCCTAAAACTGACCGTGATCCAGGAGGGATAATGCAGCGCATTCTGGCCCGACTTCGCTTTGTTCATGCCGTACTTATCGTATCCTTGGTGCCGTTATTGGGGCTGATAGCCCTCTGGGTAGTGCATTTTGGTGGCCTGGCAACCGAGGCGAAGGCTGCCGCCGCCGCTGTTGATATGGTGGAACTGGTGGAAACATCGGCCAACCTTGCCCAACAAGGGGCCATGGAAAGGGGGCTGAGCGCCGGATTTTTAGGCTCAAAAGGTGCACGTTTTAGCGAAGAGCTAAAAGCCCAGCGCCAACAGTTAGATGAGGCGATTAATCGCTTTAAAAAGCTTCCCACTGGCCATTTGGATGCCGCCAGCAAAAAGCTGCTGGCCGGCATTAACGAGCAGTTGGCTGCCCTTAGCCTTACCCGCCAAAAGGTGGATGCGCTGGCCAGCGATAATGGCGCCTTTGGCTTTTACAGCCGGCTTAACGACTTGGCGTTAAGTTTGTCTACTCACCAATCGCTTAGACTGGCTGGCCTGCCGCAATTAAAGGCGCTGCTGGATGCCACCCTGTCTTTGATGTGGACCAGTGAAAACGCCGGCCAAATTCGCGGTTTATTAAACGGTGCCTTTGCCCGCCACCAGCTGAGCGACAACGCTTTTGTGGGTGTGGTACGGGCGGTTACAGAAGAGCAAAATCATATTGAGCACTTTTTGGAAGTCGCGCCCGATGATTTAAAGCAGCGTCTTAACGACGCCAAGCAAGGCAGCAACTGGCAGCAGGTTAAGCAAATTCAGCAGCAGGTTTTAGAAAAAGGCCCCTCCAATAACTTGGCTGATCCATCCCAAGGGCAGTGGTTTGACATGGCAACTGCGCGTATTAAGGCGATAAAAACCGTTTCTGGCGCTATTAATCAGCGCTTTATTACCACCGCCCAGCAGGTGAGCCAAAATGCCCAATGGGGGTTATGGCTAACCGGCCTAATTAGTGTGCTGGTGCTGCTGCCGCTGCTGTATCTTATCTTCACCCTTACCCGCTCCCTGAAAAAACGGGTGGCCTATGTGGATGAAACCCTTAAAGCCATTACCCAAAATTCTGATTTAACCCTGCGTCTGGCCGACCAACGGGCCGACGAATTTGGCAATATCAGCCGTTCTATCGATCTTCACCTTGATGAAGTCAGCGGCATTTTTAAAGGTTTTCATCAAACTGCGGTGTCGGCATCCGGCGCCATGGGCAATATTATGGCCTCGGCCAGCCAGGCCAACGATAATGCCGAGCGCCAAAACCAGCAGGCCGAGCACCTTGCCCATGCCATGCATGAAATTGCTCAGGCCTCGTCGGAAGTGTCGGGCAATATGCAGCAGGCGCGAGACTCTATGAACCACGCCAAAGAGCAGGTAAGCCAGAGCCAATTACTTACCCAAGCGGTGAACCGCGGCTTTGAAGAACTGACCGCCTCGATAACGGAAAACCGCGGTGAAATCGAACGCCTGGCCCAACACAGCAGTGAAATTTCCGGCATTTTAGACACCATTACCGGTATTGCCGAACAAACCAACTTGCTGGCGCTTAATGCCGCCATTGAAGCCGCCCGCGCTGGCGAGCAGGGGCGCGGCTTTGCCGTTGTGGCCGATGAAGTGCGCTCCTTGGCCTACAAAACCCGCGAGTCCACCGAAAGCGTACGCGGCATGATAGACCGGTTGCAGCAGTCTAGCGCCAGCGCCTTGTCGGCCATGCAGCGTAACGAAGAACAAGTTACCGACACCGCGGGGCGGGTTATGGCCAGCAGCAGTGCGGTGGCAGAAGTCACCACTGAAATTGATAAAGTGCAGGATTTGGTGCAGCAAGTGGCTGCCGCTGCCGAGCAGCAATCGGCTACCCTTGCCGAAGTACAGGAAGCCAGCGCCGGCATTAACCAGTTGTCGCAAGACACTTCCGAGCAGGTACGTGCGGTGAATTTGGAAGCGCAAAGCCTAAAGGATAGGCTTCAAAGCTTGGAAAAACGGCTAGCGGGTTTTCGCATGGCTTGAGTTGGGCGGTATCTGGTAACATCACGGGCCCTGTGTATTAACAAGAGTTAATGGCGCCATGGACTCAAAAGGTGTCCTCTATGCCCTTGCTGCTTACCTTATTTGGGGTATAGCGCCGGTTTACTTCAAGCTGCTTCACCAAGTTCCTGCTACCGAAATTCTCTCTCACCGCGTGATTTGGTCCTGCGTGTTTTTGGTGGCGCTGTTATTGGCGCTAGGCAAGGTTGGTGCGGTGCGCCAGATCTTCAAGCAGCGCCGCCAATGGCAAACTCTGCTGCTTACCGCCTGTTTTATTGCGACCAACTGGGGCATTTACATCTGGTCGGTTAACAATGGCCATATTCTGGAAGCAAGCCTCGGTTATTACATCAATCCACTGCTCAACGTCGCCTTGGGCATGGTGTTTTTAGGGGAAAAGCTGCGCCGTTTGCAGTGGTTTGCCCTGATGCTGGCACTGCTGGGCGTGTTGGCACAGCTGGCGTACTTTGGCAGCCTGCCCTGGATAGCGTTGGTGCTGGCCCTATCCTTTGGCCTTTATGGACTCTTTCGCAAGAAAGTACCGGTGGATCCGGTAGCGGGCCTGTTTGTAGAGACCTTATTGTTGCTGCCGGTAGCGCTGTTGTACTTGGGCTTTCATCACAGCACTGCTGCCATGAGCGATAACGATTGGTCGTTGAACACACTGCTGGTGGCCGCCGGTATCGTTACTACGGTGCCGCTATTGTGCTTTATTGCCGCGGCGCGTCATTTACCGTTGTCGGTGCTGGGCTTTTTCCAATACATCGCCCCAAGTCTGGCGTTCTTGCTGGCGGTACTGGTGTACGGCGAAAACTTCGACCCCCATAACATGCTGACCTTTGGCTTTATCTGGGTTGCCTTGCTGGTTTTTGTGTTTGATGGCCTTCGTCAGCAGCGGTTGCGTGCTAAACAAAAAAAGCCGTTGCCAGCAAAAGACGGCTGCTAACACCTTAACGGGGGGGTCACCCCTGCTATTACTTTCGAGTAAAAACAGCTAACCCTTCTTTGCTACGGTGATGCCCATCAAAGCCTTTGACAGGGCTTTCATCGCAGCTACCGCCTCAAGCCGCTATTTTGGGGCGCAACGCGGTTTAAAGATGCATAAAAAAATCCGACACCAGAGAGATGTCGGATTTTTTCACTGGAGTATCAGTCAAGCGCTTCGTCCTAACTGACTGTTGCCAGTCTGCTTAGATTTCGCTAGCTTTTTCAACGATTTGGTTGCAAATGCCGTAAGCCACTGCTTCTTCGGCCGTCATCCATTTGTCGCGCTCGATATCTTTACGAACCTGCTCGACCGGCTGGCCGGTTTGGCGAGCAATGATCTGCGCTAAACGTTCACGCATCTTGATAATTTGCTCGGCCTGAATGGCAACATCACTGGCCTGACCGCCAACACCACCCGAAGGTTGGTGGATCAAAAAGCGGGTGTTGGGCAGGCAGTAGCGGTCTTTTTTATCCACTGCCAGATAAATGTGGGTACCGGCGCTGGCAACCCAGCCGGTGCCAACCACTTTTACCTTTGGCTTAATAAAACGGATCATGTCGTGGATGCTGTCGCCCGATTCCACGTGCCCGCCCTGGGAATTGATAAAGAGGGTGATGTCCTCGTCAGACGTGGCTGCCAGGGCCAACAGCTCCTGGCAAACCCGGCGCGCCATGGTTTGGTTTATGTCTTCACAAATCACCAGGGTACGGCTTTTAAACAGCTTTTCGCTAATCAGTTTGGCGGTACCGGTATCGGCTTCTTTGTCTTTGCTCATCTTTATTCCCTTAATACTGTCGGGGGCTGTCGCTACTCAAAGAGCGCGACGCTGTGGTCGATTAAAGCACGTCTAATCTGGCGTAGGCCACCACTAGCCATTTTGGACCGGCATCATCAAAGGCCACTTGCACCCGCGATTGTGGGCCTGTGCCTTCGTAATTGATGATGATGCCGTCACCAAACTTGCTGTGGCGTACCCGTTGGCCAAGATTAAGGCCGGTTTCGTTGAACTGTTCCTGGCTCTTTTGGTACTGGGTAACGGGGCGGCTGACCTGGGTGCGCACCCGCACTTCTTCCAAACACTCTTGGGGAATTTCCCGTAAAAAGCGGCTGGGGGTGTGGAACTCGTCGCGGCCATACAGGCGGCGTGATTCGGCATAACACAGATAGAGCTTTTTCATGGCGCGGGTCATGCCAACGTAGCAAAGGCGGCGCTCTTCTTCGAGACGGTCGGGGTCGGTAACCGACTGCATGGACGGGAACATGCCTTCTTCAACGCCCACCAAGAATACCAGCGGAAATTCCAGGCCCTTGGCGGTGTGCATGGTCATCATTTGCACCGCATCTTCAAATTCATCGGCCTGGGTGTCGCCCGACTCCAGCGCAGCATGGGACAAGAAGGCGTTGAGTTCTGTCATCTCCTCGGTGCCTTCAGCCGGTTCGAAGTCTTGGGTAGCGGAGACCAATTCTTCTAAGTTTTCTACCCGCGCCTGGCCCTTTTCGCCTTTCTCGGCCTGATACATCGCCAGCAGGCCCGATTCTTTGATGGCGATATCAACCTGGCGGCTGAGCACCTCGTCGGCGCTTTGCTGCTCAAGGTTATCCACCAGCCCCATAAAGGTGTTGATGGCGTTACCGGCCCGGCCTGAGAGTACCTTGGCGTCCAGCAGTTGCCGGCAGGCACGCCACAGGGTAGTGCCCTGTTCGCGCGCCTGTTGGCGCACTATGCCAAGGGTTCTGTCGCCAATACCGCGGGTGGGGGTATTGACCACCCGCTCAAAGGCGGCGTCGTCGTCGCGATTTGCCATCAGCCGCAGGTAAGCCAAGGCGTCTTTAATTTCCTGGCGCTCGAAAAAGCGCAGGCCGCCATAGATGCGGTATTTAATACTTTCGCGCAGCAGCGCGTCTTCCAGCACCCGCGACTGGGCATTGTTGCGATACAAAATCGCGGCATCCGACCAGCTGCCACCGTCGTCTACCCAGGCTTGAATGCGGCTAACCACAAAGCGGGCCTCGTCGATTTCGTTAAAGCCGGAATATACCGAAACCGCTTCGCCGGTTTTGCCGTCGGTCCATAAGTCTTTACCCAAGCGTTCGGCGTTATGGGTAATAAGGCCATTGGCGGCTTTCAAAATGGTGGCGGTGGAGCGGTAGTTTTGCTCCAGGCGAATGGTGGTGGCTGGGGCAAAATCATCCAAAAAGCGGTGAATGTTATCGACCCGGGCGCCGCGCCAGCCGTAGATGGACTGGTCGTCATCGCCCACGATCATCACATGGCTTTGTGGCCCAGCTAAGAGGCGCAGCCAGGCATATTGAATGGCGTTGGTATCTTGAAATTCGTCCACTAAAACGTGCTGAAAACGGGCTTGGTAATGGTCGCGCAGGTGCTGGTTGTCGCGCAGCAATTCCAGTGCCCGCAGCAGCAGTTCGGCAAAGTCTACCAACCCGGCCAGGTTGCAGGCGCTTTGGTAGGCTTCATAAATTTGGTGCCAGAGCCTTTCTACCGGATCTTGCGGGTCGATATGTTTGGGGCGCAGGCCTTCGTCTTTTTTGGCGTTGATATAACCCATGGCCTGGCGGGGCGGCCATTTTTTGTCGTCAAGGCCGAGGCTGCGCATCACCCTTTTAATCATTCTGAGCTGGTCGTCAGAATCGAGAATTTGAAAGTTTTCGGGGAGGTTGGCGTCTTGGTGATGAAAGCGCAGCAAGCGATGGGCCAGGCCATGAAAGGTGCCAAGCCACATGCCGCGCAGCTGGCCTCCCATTAACTGTTCAACCCGGCCGCGCATCTCGCTGGCGGCTTTGTTGGTAAAGGTCACCGCCATCACCGCATAAGGGGAAACGTTCAGCCCTTGAATTAAATAGGCGATGCGGTGCACCAGTACTCGGGTTTTTCCTGAACCGGCACCGGCCAGCACCAGCAGGTTGGATTGAGGCGCGGCGACCGCCTCCCGTTGCTTGCCGTTAAGGCCTTCCAGCAGGTGCGCTATATTCATGGGAATTTATACAGTAGTGAACGTGGCGCCATTATAACAACTGGCGCAGCGAGTCCAATGTCTGGAATTCAAAATGCGGTAATAGTTTGCCTTTGGCTTGGTCTTTTAGCGCCAAACCATCAGGGTTATACCAAGCGGTTTGGAAACCGGCCCCAAGGGCGCCTTCGATGTCTTCACGCAGGTGATCCCCCACGTGCAAGATGGCTTGCGGCGTGAGTTTAAGCTGCTGGGCGGCGGCGATGAACAGGTCAGGGCTGGGCTTCATTTGGCGGCTGCCACCGGCGTGAAAAGCCGCTTTGAAATAGCTGCCAAGGCCAAGGCGGTCGATATCGGCGTTGCCGTTAGAAATGGCGACCAGCGGCCGGCGACTGGCCAGCTCTGCCAACAGCTGATGCACCTGTGGATTAATGTCGCAGCGCGAACGCCATTCCAGAAAATGTGCCATTGCCGCGTCGGCCAGGCCTTCTGCCTGGCTAACCCCCAAGGCACCTAAACCACGGACTAAGGCGCGGTGGCGGCTGGCGGTGGTGTCGTGGGCCAGTTCCGGGTTTTCTTGCAGTACCCGTTGGCGCCAGCCCTGAAAATAGCCGTAACTGTCTTCGCGCAATTTAACGCGCTGTGCCAGCCAGTCTTGCAATTGTTGCTCGGCTTGGCGGATCACCGGCGCATTGTCATAAAGGGTGTCGTCAAGATCGAAACTGATGGCGGCAATGGGCCCTAACGGGCGGTAATGAATCATTTTCTCTTCGCTCTTGGGTGGGCGGCGTCATAAACCTCTGCCAGCCTTTCCATATCCAGATGGGTATAGACTTGGGTGGTGGCAAGCTGGCTGTGGCCCAATAGTTCTTGTACGGCTCGAAGGTCGCCGCTGGATGACAACACGTGGGTTGCGAAGCTGTGGCGCAGC
Organism: Gallaecimonas mangrovi; assembly: GCF_003367375.1. Lineage (GTDB taxonomy): Bacteria > Pseudomonadota > Gammaproteobacteria > Enterobacterales > Gallaecimonadaceae > Gallaecimonas > Gallaecimonas mangrovi. The sequence continues at coordinate 3,991,274 of NZ_CP031416.1, read as the reverse complement.
TTATGGGGATTAAGGTGGCTGTCTAAACCGGCCTTTTTCGCATATTGGCCAAAGCGCTGCTGCACGGTGCGTACCGATACTCGGCTGCCACGGCTACTAATAAAAAGTGCCCTTTCGCCACCGCGGCTAAATTGGCCGCGTACCTTGCGCCAGGCGTCAATTGCGCTAATGGCCTTGCTGCCCACCGGCACAATGCGCTCTTTACTGCCTTTACCGGTAACCCGTACCTCACCGCCATGAATGTCATCGACGTCTACCCCCACCAGCTCAGATAGCCGCAGCCCACAGCTATACATTAATTCCAGCATGGCTTTGTCGCGGATAAGTAGCGGCTCTTGACTGCTGTCACTAAAGAGCCGTTCGGTTTCATCCAGGTCCAGCGCTTTGGGTAGCCGTTTCGGCTGCTTTGGAGGTTTTACCCGGCTGGCCGGGTTATCGGTTAACTCGCCAAGGTGTACGAGGTAGTTAAAAAGGCTGCGCAATGCCGACAAGCCTTGGGCCAGCGAGCGCGGTGACTGGCCGCGGCGGGTCTCAAAAGCCAGCCACTGGCGGATCAGGCTTTCGGTTAGCTGCTCCAGGCTGTTGGCGCCCTGGCGCTCAAAAAACGTGGCTTGGTTTTCTAACTGGCGGCGGTAACCGTCCACGGTGTGGGCCGAGCGCTGGCGCTCGGCTTCAAGATGGCGATAAAAACGCCGCTGGGCCTCAGCGAAGGCGACCATGACTAAAAGTAGCGATGCGCAGTGCCAGCAAATCGCACAGCTGGCTGATAAGAAGGGCGTCCATGTCGGGTTCGAAATGGCCAGCATCGGGGGACGCAATTACCCAAATACCCAGCAGTTTGCCGTCTTTGGCAATGGGCATCAGTGCCAGAGATTCGGCGCGCTGGGGTGAGTGGCCCAGCAACATGCGTTTTTCATCTTCGGTCAGACGACCAAAATAAGGGCCTTTTTCCAGCCGGGCATAGACGGTTTCAAGGGCCTTATGTTGGGTTTCGGCCAAGCGTGAACAGAGCACCAGCCGGGAAATTTCCATACCCAAATGAATGCGCACGCCCTCGCCCAACCGGGCGATAAGCTGGTCGATGCTGGTGGCTGCTAACGCCTCAAGCCCCAGTTGGTGGCAGGCTTTGGCCACTTGTTCGTTGTGGGCGGCAACCGACAACAAGCCGGTAATTTCTTCTTCGAGGTTGTGATGGCGATTGCGGGCCAGCTCTAACTGGCGTTCCAGCAAGGACACCGAACCGCGCTCGCCATGGGGCAAGCGCAACCGGATTAACAGCTCCGGGTAACGGTGAAAAAAGTCAGGGTTTGACTCCAAGTATTCAGCAATCAGATCTTCATCCAGCGCCAACAGGCTTGCCGTGTTGCTCTCACTCATAAGTGTATTTGTCCGTCATAAACGTGTTCGGCCGGGCCGGTCATATAGAGCGGCTCCCCTGGCCCTGCCCAGCTGATTTGTAAACTACCGCCGGGCAAGTCGACTTGTACTTTTTGCACCAGTTTATCTTGCAGCTGGCCAACCACCACAGCGGCGCAAGCGCCGCTACCACAGGCCTGGGTTTCACCGCTGCCGCGCTCAAACACCCGCAGTTTAATGTGCTCTTTGTTTAGCACTTCCATAAAACCGACATTCACCCCTTCCGGGAAGCGGTCAGAGGCGCCCAACAAGGGGCCAATATTGGCGACATCGGCGCTGGTGACGCTATCGACCAGCAACACACAATGGGGATTACCCATGGAGACAGCACCCACGAAAAAGGTTTGGTCTGCCTCCCGCAATATGTAGGTTTTTTCTTCTTTTTGTGCGCGAAAGGGTACTTGCACCGGGTCTAACTCGGGCACGCCCATATTGACGGTAACCAAGCCGTCTTTGTCCACCGACAGCACCATTTTGCCTTTTTGGGTGGAAACCTTAATGCGGTTTTTGTTGGTCAGGCCTTTTAAGCGCACAAAACGGGCGAAACAGCGGGCACCGTTACCACACTGTTCCACCTCTGAGCCGTCGGCATTAAAGATCCGGTAATGAAAATCTAAATCCGGGTCGTACGGCGGCTCTACTATCAGTAATTGATCAAAGCCAATGCCGGTGTGGCGGTCTGCCAGTTTTTGTACCTGCTCGGCGGAGAAAAAGATGTTCTGGGTGACGTTATCGATCACCATAAAGTCATTGCCCAGGCCATGCATCTTGGAAAAGTTGATCAACATCGCTACTCCGGCAATACCTGCTCACCTGCCCACAAACCTGCGACCGTTTCCCGCTGGCGAATAAGGTGGGCTTGGGTGCCTTCAACCATCACTTCGGCAGCTCTTGGCCGGCTGTTGTAGTTAGAACTCATCACAAAACCATAGGCACCGGCTCCGCCAATAGCCACCAGGTCGCCCTCTTCGCTTGATAGCGGCACATCTTTTGCCAACCAGTCGCCGGTTTCGCATACCGGGCCAACCAGGTCAGAAATAGGACCTGTTTGCTGCGCTTCTACCACCGGCAGTACCGGCATAACCGCCTGGTAAAGGGTGGGTCGCATCAAGTCGTTCATGGCGGCATCAACAATCACAAAGCGCTTAAAACCGTTGTCTTTGGTCATCTCGACGCGGGTAACCAATAACCCGGCGTTGGCCACCAGCGCCCGGCCTGGCTCCATTACCAGCGTAACGTTGCTGGGAATAAGCGGCAGAATGTGCGCCAGATAGTCAGCCGGTTTCGGTGGCTGCTCGTTGGTATAGGTTACGCCCAGGCCGCCGCCAATATCCATGTGTTCCAGTTCAATACCGTCTTGCGACAGGGTTTCTTTTAATTCCAGCAGCCGCTTGATGGCATCAACAAAGGGTTGGGTTTGGGTGAGCTGGGAACCAATGTGGCAGTCAACCCCCAGTACCTTGAGGTTGGGTAGCGCCTTGGCTTTTCTAAAGGCGTCCGGCGCCATCAGAATGTCGATACCGAACTTATTTTCCTTAAGGCCGGTGGCGATATAAGGGTGGGTTTTGGCGTCCACATCGGGGTTTACCCGAATACTGATTGGCGCCACCATATTCAGCTCGGCGGCCACGGCATTCAGGCGGTCAATCTCGGCGATAGATTCCACGTTAAAACAATGAATGCCGGCCTTTAACGCTTCGGCCATTTCGCTGCGGGTTTTACCGACCCCGGAAAACACCACTTTTGCCGGGTCGCCACCGGCGGCAATAACCCGTGCCAGTTCGCCGCCAGAGACAATGTCAAAACCGGCGCCAAGGCGGGCCAGCAAATTGAGCACCGCGAGGTTTGAGTTGGCTTTAACGGCGAAACAGATCAGATGCTTACGGTCTTTCAATGGCGCCGAAAAGGCGGTAAAAGCCTGTTCTATTGCCGCTTTTGAATACAGATAAAGCGGTGTGCCGTACTGCTTGGCCATGTTGTCTACTGCCAGCCCTTCCACCATCAGTTTTTGATCTTGATAATAGGCGCTCATGACTTGGGCTCGCTGTGCTGGTTATTTTGCGCCGGAGCTGGCTTGAAAAGAGGGCCCTTCTGGCCACAGCCAGCAAGAACAAGGCCGAGAACGGCGAGTATAAAGAAGCGCTTTTTCATTGGGGTAGGCAATCGGATTTATCGGGTTCTGGCCCTATAATCGCACTACCCATGGCAATTGCAAACCGAAGGTAACAGATGAACGACAGCCAATATGAGGAACTGACCGACGCCCTGTTGTTGGCCATTGAGGATGCAGTGGAAACCGCTGCCGATGACGCAGGCCTGGACATTGAAGTGGAATCGGTAGGTTCCAAGGTTGATTTGCTGTTTGCCGACCGCAGTAAAATCATCATTAACAAGCAGCCACCGCTGCAACAAGTCTGGGTAGCAACCCGCTTTAATGGCCACCATTTTGGCTATCAGGATGGGCAATGGCTGGATGTGCGCAGTGGCGCCGAACTTAGCGCCTTTTTAGATGAAGCGGTCAGCCGCCAAGCCGGGCAAGAGCTGAAATTAGGACTCTGACAAGGTCGTGGTGGTGAGGGGCTGCATCTGCCAGCCCTGCTCGTCTTCAAACAACTCGTAATATTGCGGCAGGTTAAAGGTGCTGCTGGCACTGGCGCTTTCTTTTTGGGTGTAAAAACGGCTGATAAGGTTAACCAAGTTGGCTTTATCCATGGCCGGATAATGGTAGTAACTTACCTGGTTCTGCTCGTTAGAAACGTACAGGCTGTAGCCCTGGTCTTTAGACAGGAAGAAAAACTGCACCAAACCTGCCAAAGCATGGCCATAAACCGGCGCTGGCACCCTTTCTTCATCGGCTTTCCCTTGCTGGGCCAGTTTGGCCGCCGATAACTGCGCGTAAAAAGCCACCGGGTCGGTCATTTCCTGCCAATGTAAGGTGCCGGCGTGGCGCCAGAATACCCACTTGCTGTGGCCAACGGATAAGGTCCAAGGGCCCTGGGTTAAGCGCTCTTGGGCAGTATCGATAAGTTCCAGCACGGTATTGGCAATGCTTTCGCCAAGCTGGCTGGCAAAGCAGTGAATATGAATGCGTTTTTTGGCTACTGCGTCTTTTGGCATCAGTGGCAGTAGCGCCAGCAGCAAATCGGCCAAGGCGCGCTCGCCTTTGAAACTTTGCACCGTGCATTCGCCCCAGGTATTACGGATAACCAAGGTCAGTTCGCTTACCAATACTTGGCGCTCTTTACCAAACATCAGTGGATTACTGGCTTTTTGCCGGCGCAGTTTAATGTCGTCGGTGGCGTCATCTTCCAGGTTAACAATGACCTGAGCGCGTTCGATTTGTGCCGGCTGGGCAAGAATTTGGTCGGCCGGATCCGGCTTTTGGGTTAGCCAGGTCAAGCTGTCACAAAGACTATCTAGGGTATCGAGATCCAGCCGGTCGCACTCGAGCATCAGTTCGGTGCGGGTGGTAATAAAGCCGTTTAACAGGCACCAGGCCAGCAGGCCCGGCAGTTCGGACCATTGGTAAAACACCTGCTCGCCGTTAGGGCTGGCCAGCTGCCATTGGTCTTCGGTGGCTCTAACCACCAATGAGGCTTGGCCTACTTCTACCCTGGGTGGCAGACAAAGCTGCTGCAGTTTGTGGGGCTTTTCTGCAAAGGTGGCGTCGAGCTTGCGGCTTAATACCGTTAATTCAATCGGGCAAAGCCGTGAATTGCTGCTGGTGCGGCGGAAGAGTTCGCGGGCCTCATGAATACCGGCCAGCATCTGTTCACGCAGCCTTTGGTGCCACTGCTGCAGGTCAGCCAGCGGCCAATGACGATGGCCTTGCAGCTGGTGGCGCTTGGCTTCGTCCCAGCCCCAAGATTGCGCCAGCTCGCCCAGCACCTTGGCGTGTAGGGCGGGCATGTCCGACAGTTCATCGGCGCCGCACTTGAGGTAAAGGCAGCTACGGGCCATGTCTAAATCGGCTGGCGCTAACCCTTGATTGGCCAGATATCGCGCCAATTGCAGGTAAGGGTCTAGCGCCATCACGTCGGTTTCGCCTTGGTGCAGCGCCCGGCGGGTTTCGTTACTGAGCAGCTGCACCTTGGGATATTGGCGAGCGTACACCGACATTAAGGTCAGTTTTAACAGCGCCTTGTAGGGGTTTTCGATGCCCTTATACAGCAGCCACAACATCGAGCCGAGAAATTCATCGGCCGGAATGGGGTCGGGGGCGCCAAAATCGACCCAATGCTCTGGGTCAATGCCGTTAGCAAACAGGTGGGCCTTGGCCTGCAAATAGGGGCGGCGGTCATCGGGGGAGATCAGCATCCACACCGGTAGCTGCCCGGCCAGGCAGATGGCGCTGCGGTAGAACTCATCCAGTAGCAGCCAGTGTTGGAAGCTGCCGCAGGATTCGCCGCTCATGCCTTGTTTGTTGCCCTGGCGGAACTCGTCGGGGTCAATCAGGAAAAAGGTCAGATCCATGCCCTGGCCTTTACCCCAGTCGGTCAGCCGTTCGCATTTTGCCTTAAGGGCAAAGCGCTGCTCGGCGTCGAGAGCCGGGTCGTGGCAGACCCAGATGTCTAAATCAGAACTGCGGGTTTGGCCAAGGGTACCGGTTGAACCCATGGAATAAACCGCCAGGATGTCCTGCTGGTCGGGGGAGTCGGCGCTAATGCCTAATCGTTTATCTAAACGATGGCGTAAAGCGCTATCATCAACGCCCCGGATGCCATGGGGGGCAGCTAAGTCTCCTGCAGGTAGCCGTGGGCTCTGGCAGTGCAGCAGCGCTGGAACCAGATCAAACACCGCTGCCGCCTGGGGCGTCATAGCTTGCCTTGCCAGGCGTCGGCGCTCTTTATGGAGCGCGGCGATGTTCAGCGTGAGTTGGTCGAGACTTAGATGGGGCATGAACCGTATAAAGTGTTAATCAGGTCACATTTTAAACCCTGGCGATGCTTTCGCCAACGGCCAATTTCCGGAACAACTGTATGGGTATGGGTATACTGCTGACATTATTAGAAAAAAGGAACAATAAGAATGCGCAAATGGGCATTTTTTTGGCTGCTTGGGTTAATTAGCCCGGCAGTTCTCGCCCAGGTGAACCTGGACCGGGCAATGATTTGCCGGGATGTGGTACAGCGTGAACCCGTGGGCATTGTTAAGGAACAACAGCTTCCCGATGGCATTGATCAGCTTGCACTTTTTACCGAAGTCAGCGGCGCTGTCGGCCAAAAAATTCATCACCGCTGGTACTTTAATGGCCAACTGCAGTCAGATGTAGCACTGCCAGTAGGCGCCAACCATTGGCGCACTTGGTCGCAAAAACACCTCAAGCCAGGCCTCTGGAAAGTGGAAGTGGTCACCGACGCCGGCCTGGTGCTTTTTGAGCGCACCTTGACCTTGGGCAAGGTGCAGTCGCCTTCTTCCTAGTTTGTAGCCATGGCCTGGTGGTAGGATGAGTCCAGTTCAATCCAAGGTTAGTAAGATGTCCAACGTTGTTCGTATTGCCACCCGGCAAAGTCCATTGGCCCTTTGGCAGGCCGAATATGTGAAAGCCGCTCTTGAACAGGCCCACCAAGGCCTGGTGGTAGAGCTGGTACCTATGGTGACCAAGGGCGATAAGATCTTGGATACACCCTTGGCCAAAGTGGGTGGCAAGGGCCTCTTTGTGAAGGAATTAGAAGTGGCGATGCTGGAAGGCCGCGCCGATATCGCCGTGCATTCGATGAAAGATGTGCCGGTGGAGTTTCCTGACGGCCTAGGGCTGGTGACCATTTGCGAACGTGAAGATCCCTTCGACGCCTTTGTTTCTAATACCTATAACCATTTAGATGAGCTGCCTGCTGGCGCTGTTGTTGGCACCTCTAGCCTGCGTCGCCAGTGTCAGTTGCGCTCCCGGCGGCCCGACTTGGTGATTAAAGACCTACGGGGCAACGTTAATACCCGTTTAGCCAAGCTGGATGATGGCCAATACGACGCCATTATTCTGGCCTGCGCAGGCCTTAAACGCTTGGGGATGAGTGCGCGGATCAAAAGCGCCCTCAGTGCCGAGCAAAGCTTGCCCGCTGTTGGTCAGGGCGCTGTGGGTATCGAGGCGCGTCTGGATGACCAGCGCATTATTGATTTACTCAAACCCCTTGGCCATGAAGCAACACGAGTACGGGTTGCCGCCGAGCGGGCCATGAACACCCAGCTTGAAGGTGGCTGCCAGGTGCCTATCGGCAGTTTTGCGATCCTCGAAGGCGACCAGCTTTGGCTGCGTGGCTTGGTCGGTCAGCCCGACGGCAGTGCTATGGTTGAAGGCGAGATACGTGGCAGCATCGCCCAGGCCGAACAGCTTGGTAAAACACTGGGTCAGCAATTGCTGGATAACGGCGCTAAAGCCATTCTTGAAGCGGTGTACGGACGATCCCTATGACAGTGCTTATCATCAGACCGGACCCACAAGCCAGCCGTCTGGCGGCGACGCTGGATTATCACAAGGTGCCGTATCTGGTGAGCCCACTGCTGACCATCACCCCTGAACCTGTACCCGCAGACTTAACCGATAAGCTGGCCAAAGCGCAGTGGGTGATTGCTGTCTCGGCCCATGCCGTTGCTGGGCTTGCCAAACCACTACCCTCTGGCCCCCGCTTTGCCGCCGTTGGCCAAGCCACCGGAGATGCCCTTAAAGACGCCGGTGCCAAGGCCGTGCTGGTCGCCGACCCACCTGATTCAGAAGGTCTGCTGGCGCAACCGGCGCTGGCCAAGGTGCAAGATGAAAACATCATCATTGCCAAAGGCAATGGTGGCCGGGAACTGCTCGCCGACACCCTTCGCGAACGGGGCGCTAATGTTGAAGAGGTTACCCTGTATCGGCGCGAGCCGGTGTTATTGCTGCCTGAAACGGTATTGACCTGGCAGGATAAAGGTGTGGACTGTATCCAGGTCACGTCTTGTAGCTTGCTTGATGCCCTTATCGCTACCACGCCCGCGCATTTGCTGCCGTGGCTGCAGGGCCTGACACTGTTGCTGCCCTCGGCGCGGGTGCGCCAGTATGCCGAGCAAAAAGGTTTCTCCAAACTCGTGCTGTTAAAAGACGCTTCAGACGAAGCGGTTGTCCACTATCTCAAGGAAAGTGCCCAGCCTATGACCGATACTCAGAAGATGCCCAAGTCGCCCAAAGAGGCCGCAGCCCCCTCTGAACAACCCAAAGTTGCCAAGGTCACCCCGCCACCACGGGCGGTGAAAGCAAATTCAGCCAAGTTGCCGATGGCGGTGGCAGTGCTGGCGTTATTGCTTGGTGCCGGCGCCTTGGGATTATCGGGCTGGCAGTATTATCAGCAGCAGTTGGCGCTTGCCCATAAGGCTCCTACCGTTAGCCCGTCACAGCTGAACGATGCGGTGAGTGACCTGAATGCCAAGCTCAGCGCCTTGTCGTCGGGGCAGCAACAAGCCCTTGGCCAGCAGCAAAACCGCCTGGCCGATATTCAGGGGCAAATCGACAAACTCTGGAAAAGCCAGCAAAAAACCATTTCTTGGCCCCGTGAAGAGGCGGCAATGTTGGTGCGTATGGCTAACCGCAGGCTTTATTTGGCACAAGAGCTGAATGTGGCCCAGGCGTTATTAAAAGATGCTGATGCCAGCCTTAAAAAACTGCCGGAAAGTACCGATGTACTGGCGTGGCGCCAAGCCATAGCCGCCGACCTCGCCACCTTAGCGGCACAACCTAAAATTGACCGCACAGAACTGGCAATGCGCCTTGAAGCGCTCAGTAAACAAGTGCCCGAGCTTGCCCTTAATACGGTGAAACTGCCGAAGCTGGCTGACCAAGAACAAGACTTAAGCCCCACTCAGGACGAAGGCGACTGGCGCAATAACCTGGAAAAATCCCTGGAAAGCTTCGCCGACAAATTTATCAAAATTCGCAAGCGCCAAGACGGGGTCAAACCCTTACTTGGGCCCAGCCACGAAGCCTATTTGCGGGAAGACTTACGGCTGGCCCTTAGCGAAGCAAAATTGGCAATGTTTGCCGGTGACAAAGGCCGCTACCAAGCCAGCTTGCGCCAGGTGCGTGACTGGGTAGACAGCTACGGCGATGCCAACAACGACGCGGTTAAGGCCTTTGTAAAGGCCCTTAACGCGCTGCTCGACAGCCCGGTGAGTTTAAGCCTGCCCAATAAACTGGATTCTTTGCGTATGGCGGAGGCCGCTCAATGATCCGGCTTTTGATTTTTATCGCCATCCTGATTGTCGGCCTTATCGCCGGGCCGATGCTGATGAACAAAACCGGCTACGTGCTCATTGCCCTTGGCCATTACACCATTGAAACTTCCGGTGTGGTGCTGGCGATAGCCATTGTGGTGCTAATGGGGGTGATTTGGTGCCTTGATTGGCTGGTGCGCCGCATTGCCCGTTCTTTTGGCTCTTCTCGCAGCTGGTTTAGTGACCGTAGCGGCCGCCGGGCTCAGAAAAAGGCCTCCAAAGCCTGGGAGCAACTGTGGCAAGGTCAGTATGGGCAAGCCGGTGCTGCCTTGTCGGCCGCCGTGCCCCATGCCCCTTTGCCTGACTTTCCCCGTCTGGCAGCGGCTTATGCTGAGCATCGGGCAGGTGATATTGCCGAGCGCGATCGCTTGCTAACAGAGCTAGACCAGCCCTTGGCTGGCCCGGCAATGCTACTGCACCTTGGGGATACTGAGGCGGCGCACCGTGCCTTTTCTGCCCTGAATGACAATATTAAAAACAGCAAAAGTGGCATTAGCCTGGCGGCGCGTCTGGCCAAGGCCGAAGGCGACATGGCAACGCTTTGGCGCCACCTTGATAGCCTTAGTGAAACCGAGCAAGACCAATTGTTTCAACCCGCCTTTAACGCGCGTTTGGCGCAAGCGGTGGCAGAAGGCCAAGCCAGCTTGTCGCGTTTGGAGCAGTCCTTAAATAAACGCAGTCGCCAAAAAACCGAGGTGGTGGCGGCGCTGGCCTTGGCCTATGGCCGCTTAGGCGACAAGGCCAAAGGTTTGGATTTATTGATGCCGATCATCAAGAAAGATCCCCAAGCCGCGGCCCTTGCTGCCATGGCGCAACTGGTGGATCACGAATCGGCAGCCCATACTCAGCGTCAAGTACTGAAATGGCATCATGGCCGTGACCACGACCCAGCCTTGCTGGCGGCGCTCGGCGCATTAAGCCAAGCGCAAGGTGACTTACGCGAGGCTAAGCGTTATCTGGAAGCGGCCTTACAACTCAAAGAAGAGCCTACCTGGCGCAAGCGTTTGGCCGAGGTGCTCGCCAAGCAGGGGGATTATCAGGGTGCTGTGGAGCAGTATCGCCGATTGGCTTAAAGCCAGCTCCTTGACGGTATTATTGCTGGTGGCCAGTGCGGCGGCACAGGCCGCCAGTTCTGATCCGTTATTATCTTCCCGCTTTATGGACATCGCCTACCCTAACCGCCAAGCCTTTATCAAAGATCTGCTGCGCCAGCGCCGCCCCTCGGAGCTGAATACGCCCAGTGAAACCTTTCAAGACCCGGTAGTATCAGCGTTGGAATGGCAACACCGAGACGCGGTGGTGTTAACCCAGCAAGCGCGCCTCAGTGGCCGCACCTACCATTTTGTGGTGTTTATTTTTGGCAGTGACAGCCGGCCGTTGTATCGTAGTCGCCGGTACAGCATCGAATGCCGGCTAGCGGGTTATTATGCGCGCCAGCAAGCGATTGATGCTTGTAAGCGTCAGCAGCAGCGCCGCTGATTCAGCTACTGTTGCCTTCCTCTGGGTAGGCTCTTTAACGCCTTTTTTAACTAATACGGTTCTTTGCGCGATGAGAAAATGGGTTGTGGCACTGTCACTGATGTTGCTGGCGGCATGTCAGTGGAATAACCGTTGGTTGTCTGGCCAACTGCATGTGCCCATGGACGCCCAGGTACCGGCTGATGCGCGGGTCACCGTTAACTTAGAAACCTTCGACGGCCCAGACTCCCCTATCCATGTGGTGGCTAGCACCACTTCCGATGCCAGCACTTGGCCCCACCATTTTCGGATTGCCTTGCCAAAACACCTTGGCCAGGGCCATCGGCAATACATCGTGGTGGCGCAAATCACCAGCAAAAAAGGACTGCTGCTGTTTGTAAACCAGGCGTTGACCGGGGTTGACCTTGGCCGTTTGGACCAACCTTTAGATGTGATGATGGTGCCGGTAACCCCGGCGGAAAGGGCTAATCAATAGCTGTTGATATAGTTGTAACAACCAGACAGCGTTTAAAGCTTGAGCTTCGGGCTTAAAGCGGTTTTGATAGTGGCCCCGTTTCTTGTTGTAGTGCCGTCTATGAAAGCCAGCCACCTCCATGGTTTTGCCCTGTACTGGGACACCCTGCTATTTACCGCCAATATGGTGGCCCCCATCTTTTTGTTGGTGCTGCTGGGCGCCTTGCTAAAACGCGGCAAATTACTTAACGAAGCCTTTGTACAAACCGGCTCCCGATTAGTTTTTTTGGTGTGTCTGCCGGTGCTGGTGTTTTTGTCTATCAGCCAAACCCACATTCGTGAAGTGTTAGAGCCTAAATTAATGGGGCTCACGGCGGCAGCGGTATTGTTGACTTACCTTGGTTGCGGTGTTTGGGCCAAGCTTAAAGGCTTGCCGGGGCGCGATCAGGGCGCCTTTGTACAAGGTGCCTTTCGGTCCAATTTCGGCATTATTGGTTTAGCGATGGCGGTCAGCCTTTTTAGTGATTCTGGCCTTGCTCGCGCCTCGGTATTGTTGGCGCTGGGCATTCCAATGTTCAATGTGTTGTCGATTTTGGCGCTGTCTAAGGGGCAGGAACCCAACTGGGCTCAAACCTTTAAGAACGTCTGCAAGAACCCGTTGATCATTGCCGTGGTGCTGGCACTACCGTTTTCGATTATGGAATGGCCACTGCCCTCTATCGCTGTTGATGCGGGTAAGTCGCTGGGGCGGATGACGCTGCCGCTGGCGCTTTTGACCATTGGTGCAACCCTCAATCTTCGCGACATGAAGTCAGACTCGAAACTGGCCATTGAAGCGAGTTTGGTCAAGCTGGTGTGGATGCCGGGGCTGTTTAGTTTTATCGGTTGGTTGCTGGGCTTTGATGGTAAAGATGTGGCGCTGTTATTTGTCATGCTGGGGTCACCCACCGCTGCGGCCGCCTTTGTGATGGCAAGAGCCATGGGCTCTAACGACCAGCTGACCGCCAACATTATTTTGGTTTCGACCTTAGGCTCGGTCATCAGCCTGTCGACCGGTATTTTTGTGATGCGTTTGACCGGTTTGATATAAAAAAGGCCGCTTTCGCGGCCTTTTTTATTGAGAGATTTTTTAGATAAACGCGAAAGCGTCACCAAACAAATTATCGCTGCTGGCACCGTGGGCCAGGAATAAATCGCGGGCCACAGCCGCCATTTCAAAGCGGCCAGCGATGTAGATATCAAAGCCGGACAAGTCTGGATTCATCGCCTTTACCACATCTAGCACCAGCCCTTGCTGACCGTCAAAGTCGGCGGGTAGCTCTTCGACTACCGGAATATATTTAAGGTTGGCATGGGTGGCATCTAGCGCCTTCATTTCGTTATGCAGGTAAAGTGCCTCTGGTGTTTTACCGCCCCAGAAGACCTGAATGTGGCGGTCCGGGTTCAAGGTTAAGGCGCGGCGCAAAATCGCCCGCACATAGGAAAAGCCCGTGCCACCTGCGATTAAAATCAGCGGCCTTTTTGAATCTTCCCGCAGATGGGCATTGCCGTCAGCCATTTCCAGCTCAACCTCTGGCTGGCTTTGAAAATGCTCAACCACTTGCATGGCCCAAGAGTCTGGGCTGAAGGCGCCAAGGTGCAGCTCCAGCACCTCTTCACCGGCTACCGAGGCGATAGAAAAGGGGCGTTTGTCTTCTTCGCTCATCACCACTTTCAGGTATTGCCCAGCATTAAAATGCAGGCCTTTAGGCGCTGCTAAGCGGATATGGTAAACGGTGTCGCTAAAGGGGCGCACATCCAGCACCCGACATTTAATTCTCTGCATAATGACTCTTTATTGGTTGTCGAGGATGCCTAGCTCGTCCCAGATAGCATCGATACGTGCCACGACGTCTGGATCTTTAACGATAGGGTGGCCCCAGTCGCGGTGCACTTCGCCCGGCCACTTATTGGTGGCATCCAAACCCATTTTCGACCCAATTCCTGCCTCCGGTGAGGCAAAGTCGAGGAAGTCGATGGGGGTGTTTTCAATAAACACGGTGTCCCGCTTCGGGTCCATCCGGGTGGTAATGGCCCAGATCACATCTTTCCAGTCGCGGGCATTAATATCATCGTCACAAACGATAACAAATTTGGTGTACATAAACTGCCGCAGGAAAGACCAAACCCCCATCATCACCCGTTTGGCATGGCCGGGATAACGCTTTTTCATGGTGACCACTGCCATGCGGTAGCTACAGCCTTCCGGCGGCAGGTAGAAATCGACAATTTCCGGAAACTGCTTTTGCAGTATCGGCACAAACACTTCATTGAGAGCCAGGCCCAGCACGGCCGGTTCATCCGGCGGCCGACCGGTGTAAGTGCTGTGGTAAATCGCGTCTTTGCGCTTGGTAATATGGGTAATGGTAAAAACCGCGTGGCGTTCTTGCTCGTTGTAATAACCGGTATGGTCGCCAAAAGGGCCTTCCATATGGGTTTCATCAGGGTCGATGTAGCCTTCCAGCACCAGCTCGGCGCCAGCGGGGATTTCCAAATCGCAGCTAACGGCTTGTACCACTTCGGTTTTAGTGCCGCGCAGCAGCCCAGCAAACGCATATTCAGAAAGGCTGTCAGGCACCGGCGTTACGGCACCAATAATGGTGGCCGGGTCGGCGCCAAAAGCGACCACCACCGGGAATTTTTCACCTGGGTGGGCTTCTTTGAATTCCGCAAAATCCAAGGCGCCGCCGCGGTGTGACAGCCAGCGCATGATGATTTTGTTTTTGCCGAGTTTCTGCTGGCGATAAATCCCTAAATTCTGGCGCTTTTTGTAGGGACCGCGGGTAACGGTCAGGCCCCAGGTCATCAGTGGTGCCGCATCTTCTGGCCAGCACTTTTGAATCGGTACTGTGTCCAAGTCGACCGCATCGCCTTCCAGTATCACTTCTTGGCAAGGCGCTGTTTTAAGCTTTTTAACCGGCATGTTTAGCACTTGCTTAAAGACCGGCAATTTGTCCCACAGCTCTTTAAAACCTTTCGGTGGCTCAGGTTCTTTGAGGTAAGCCAACAACTTACCCACTTCCCTAAGGGCGGTAACGTCTTCTTGGCCCATGCCCAGTGCAACGCGGCGCGCCGTGCCAAAGAGGTTTACCAGTACCGGCATGTCGTAGCCGGTTGGGTTTTCAAAAAGCAGTGCTGGCCCTTCTGCGCGTAGGGTGCGGTCTGCTACCTCGGTCATTTCCAGTTCGGGGCTGATAGGGTGTTTGATGCGCTTAAGCTCGCCCATTTGTTCGAGCTGGTCGATAAAGTCGCGAAGATCCCGGTATTTCATTGGCACTACTGGGCTGGTTGAAGTGGCGTCATTATGCCGCGCCTAGGGCCTTAAAACAAAACCCCCGCCAACGGGCGGGGGTTTTAAGACTTAGCTCTTGGTGCGTTTCATCGCTTCGAAGAACTCGTCGTTGGTTTTGGTCATCGACAGTTTGTCGATGAGGAATTCCATCGCCGCCATTTCGTCCATGGGATGCAGAATTTTGCGCAAGATCCACATCTTCTGCAGCTCGTCTTCACGGCACAGCAACTCTTCGCGGCGAGTACCGGAGCGGTTGAAGTCGATAGCCGGGAACACCCGCTTTTCAGCGATTTTCCGCGATAGGTGCAGTTCCATGTTACCGGTACCTTTAAACTCTTCGTAGATAACCTCGTCCATTTTGGAACCGGTATCAATCAGAGCGGTAGCGATGATGGTTAGGCTGCCGCCTTCTTCAACGTTACGTGCTGCACCGAAAAAGCGCTTCGGTTTGTGCAGAGCGTTGGCGTCAACACCACCGGTCAGTACTTTACCGGAGCTCGGTACCACGGTGTTGTAGGCGCGGGCCAGACGGGTAATAGAGTCGAGCAAAATAACCACGTCTTTTTTGTGCTCAACCAGGCGCTTGGCCTTTTCAATGACCATTTCCGCAACCTGTACGTGGCGGCTGGCTGGTTCATCAAAGGTAGAGGCAACCACTTCGCCTTTTACCAGGCGCTGCATCTCGGTCACTTCCTCTGGGCGCTCGTCAATCAGCAGCACAATGAGGGTGGTTTCCGGATGGTTGTAGGTAATGCTCTGGGCAATGTTTTGCAGCAGTATGGTTTTACCGGCCTTGGGCGGCGCCACGATAAGGCCGCGCTGGCCTTTACCGATTGGCGATGCCAAATCCAAAACCCGGGCAGTAATGTCTTCGGTAGACCCATTACCCCGTTCCATGCGCATACGGCTGTTGGCATGAAGCGGCGTGAGGTTTTCGAAAAGGATTTTACTGCGGGAGTTTTCAGGGCGGTCGAAGTTAACTTCGTTGACTTTCAGGAGGGCGAAATAGCGTTCCCCTTCCTTCGGTGGCCGAATTTTACCGGCGATGGTGTCACCCGTGCGCAGGTTGAAACGGCGAATTTGACTGGGCGAGACATAAATGTCATCGGGACCGGCCAGATAAGAGGAGTCGGCGCTGCGAAGGAAGCCAAAGCCGTCCTGCAGGATCTCAAGTACACCGTCGCCGAAAATATCTTCGCCTGATTTTGCGTGGGCTTTAAGGATCGCAAAAATAATGTCTTGTTTGCGAGCCCGTGCCATGTTTTCCAGGCCCATCGTGTCGGCCAGGGCTACCAGTTCAGGAACTGGCGTATTCTTTAACTCGGTAAGATTCATAGTGGTGGGTTGTCTAAAACGTTTTTTTAGTATCAACGGGAAAATCCACGCCCCGGCGTGAACACAGGAAGGGCATGAAGGGAAGCAATACGGGACTAAATTAGCAGCGAAATTGCGCTAAGTCTAGGAATAAAAGGCGACATTATAAACAAGGCGCTCACAGCGCCTTGTTTACGGGATCAGATGTTGGCGTCCAGGAACTCTTTTAATTGAGTTTTGGACAGCGCACCGACCTTAGTTGCAGCCACGTTACCGTTTTTAAACAGGATCAGTGTTGGGATGCCGCGCACGCCGTACTGCGGAGCAGTAGCGGGGGAGGAGTCGATGTTGAGCTTAGCGATGGTCAATTTGCCTTCGTATTCTTCAGCTACATCGTCCAGAACAGGAGCGATCATTTTACAGGGACCGCACCATTCGGCCCAGAAATCTACCAGCACAGGGCCTTGGGCTTTGAGCACGTTGTCTTCAAAGCTTTCGTCACTCACGTGAACAATTTTGTCGCTCATGGCTTTCTCCAATAAAATTAGCGTTCCGGGGCTGTCAGCCGCCTCGGCGCTGGACGGACCTATTTCAAAGGAATCTGTTCCTCATTGCAAGCTGAAGCTGATATGCTTGGACCCCTATGACAAAGACGCATTTAACTGAAACCAAGTTCAGCGAACTTGGTCTTGCAGAACCGGTAATAAAAGCCCTTTCAGAAAAGGGTTTTAACAATTGTACGCCCATTCAAGCGCTGTCGTTACCGATAGCGCTCAAGGGAAAAGACGTTGCAGGTCAAGCACAAACAGGTACCGGCAAGACCGTTGCCTTCCTGGCTGCAACCTTTCATCACTTGTTAAATAATCCCGCTGCATCTGATCGAAAACCGCAACAACCCCGTGCCATTATCATGGCGCCGACGCGGGAATTGGCTGTTCAAATCCATAAAGATGCCATCGAAATGGCCCGTGAATCGAAATTAACGATGGGGCTAATCTATGGTGGCGAGGGTTATGAAAGCCAACGCAAGCAGTTGGAAGACGGTATCGATATTTTGATTGGTACCACCGGCCGCATTATCGATTATTTCAAACAGGGCGTGTTCGACCTGAAAGCCATTCAAGTGGTGGTGCTGGACGAAGCCGACCGTATGTTTGACTTGGGCTTTATTAAAGACATCCGTTACCTGTTTAGGCGGATGCCCGAGCCCAACCAGCGGCTGAACCTGCTGTTTTCTGCCACCCTGTCTTTTAAAGTACAGGAGCTGGCCTACGAGCACATGGATAACCCTGAGCACGTAGAAGTGGAACCGACGCAAAAAACCGGCGCCCGTATCACCGAAGAGCTTTTTTATCCTTCCAAGGAAGATAAGTACAAGCTGCTGCTGACCTTAATAGAAGAAGACTGGCCGGAACGGGCGATTGTATTTGCTAATACCAAGGTAGTGTGTGAACGGGTCTGGGGTTACCTCGCTGCCGATGGCCACCGCGTTGGCCTGTTAACGGGCGACGTACCGCAGAAAAAACGTCTGACCATCCTGGAAGACTTTACCGCCGGTAAGTTGGACTTTTTGGTTGCCACCGACGTTGCTGCCCGTGGCCTGCATATTCCTGCGGTTACCCACGTTTACAACTTCGACTTGCCTGACGACTGCGAAGACTATGTGCACCGTATTGGCCGTACCGGCCGCGCTGGTGCCTCTGGCCATGCGGTGAGCCTGGCCTGTGAAGAGTACGTCTTCAACCTGCCGGCTATCGAAGAATACATTGGCCATGAGATCCCGGTGAGCCAGTATCGCTCTGATGCGCTCTTGACCGACCTTAAGCCGCCGCTGCGCATGCAGCGCGCCAGCCGTGACCGCCCTGGCAACCGCAGTAGCGGTGGTAATGGCAGAGGCCGTGGTCGCAGTCGCAGCCCCCAACGCCGCAGCTCGTCTAACTGAGGCCAAGGTGCGTAAAACCAGCCCGCTGTTTGCGGCCATCGATCTCGGTTCAAACAGCTTCCACATGTTGGTGGTGCGCGCCCTTTATGGCCAGGTGCAAATCCTGGCCAAGGTTAAACGCAAGGTGCGTTTGGCCGCTGGCCTTGATGATGACTATCAGCTTTCAACTGACGCCATGGAAAGAGGCTGGGAATGCCTGTCGCTTTTTGCTGAGCGTTTAGAAGGTATTCCTACCGAGCAAGTGCGCGTGGTGGCCACGGCCACGCTGCGATTTGCAAAAAATGCCGAGCAGTTTTTAGAAAAAGGCCAGCAGATCTTAGGCCGGCCCATTGAGGTGATTAGCGGCGAAGAAGAAGCGGCGCTGATTTACCAAGGGGTGGCCCATACCGCTGGCCAAAGTGGCCGTCGCTTGGTGGTGGATATTGGTGGCGCTTCGACCGAGCTTATAATCGGTACCGACTTTACTCCCGAGCAGCTCAAAAGCCTGGAAATGGGCTGCGTGACTTTTCAGCAGCGCTATTTTAAAGGCGGCAACTTGGGCCAGGCACAATTTGACCAGGCTATTGATGCTGCCAAAGCGAGGCTGGCGCCGCTTAAAGATGACTACCTCAAACGCGGCTGGAGCCATTGTGTTGGTGCTTCTGGTTCGGTGCAGGCCGTGCAAGAGGTGCAACTAGCACGCGGTGAAGATGAGTCGGTGACCCTGGCGCGATTGCGGCAAACCCTTAACGCCACCATTGCCTGTGGCAGCCTTGATAAGCTGGTCATGCCGGGCTTAGGCGAAGAGCGTAAGCCAGTGTTTGCTGCTGGTCTTGCCATTCTTATTGCCATTTTTGAAAGCCTGGACGTTAAAGACATGCAGGCCTCCGGTGGCGCCTTGCGTGAAGGGGTGCTGTATGGCTTGTTACCGCAAGCCGAAAAAGATGTGCGCAGCCGCACCTTAGCGGCCATTGTCTCGCGTTTCTCTGTTGATGATGAGCAAGGGCAAAGGGTGGCGCAGTTGGTAGGGCTACTGGGGCAGGCACAGCTCAATGACAAAACGCTTTCGCTGACCATGGCCGCTGCCCGGTTGCATGAACTTGGCCTTGCTATCGGTTTTAAGCAGGCGTGCGGCCATGGTGACTACCTTATTCGCCATTTAGATTTACCCGGTTTTTGTGACAGCGATAAGGCTGTTATTGCCGACTTGGTTAATCACCAACAAGGGGCATTAACGGCAACCCAGCCGAATTTACCCGCGCTAATGATATTGCGGTTAGCCATTTTGCTTTGTGGCCACCGCGGGGCCCTGCCCGACGGTATTTCGCTTGGTGTTAACGGCCATAAGTTCAGCCTTGAACTGCCGAGCCAATGGCTTGCAGCCAAGAAGCTGCTGGCGACCCAGCTTGAAGAAGAAGCAAGCAACTACCAAACCATTGGTTGGGATTTACAGTTTTTGTAAGCCGCCTTTGGCTGTAGCTGTCAGCGTCTAGTCGTCTAACTTGTCTGCCTCGTCGCCTTCCAAGCGCAGCTCCATGCCGCCACCTCCTTGGCCTGCCACCTCGTTTTTAGCCAGCTTGATTTTAAGGCGCAGATCGTTGACCGAGTCGGCATTTCTAAGGGCTTGGTCAAGGTCAATCTTCCCGGCCATGTGCAAATCAAATAGCGCTTTATCAAAGGTTTGCATACCGAGATTTTGCGACTTTTGCATGATTTCTTTAATGGCATGCACGTCGCCGCGTTTAATCATGTCTTGCACCGTCGAGGTGCCCAGCAAAATCTCTACCGCCGCGCAGCGTTTGCCGTCTACCGTCGGCACCAGTCGTTGTGAGACAAAGGCGCGCAGGTTGAGTGACAAGTCCAGCAGCAATTGTGGCCGCCGCTCTTCCGGGAAGAAGTTAATTATTCTATCCAAGGCTTGGTTGGCGTTATTAGCATGCAGGGTAGAAATACAAAGGTGGCCGGTTTCGGCAAACGCAATGGCATGCTCCATGGTTTCGCGGTCACGGATCTCGCCTATCAAAATAACGTCTGGGGCCTGGCGCAAGGTGTTAATCAAGGCGCTGTGAAAGCTGCGGGTGTCGGTACCCACTTCGCGCTGATTAATGATGCTTTTCTTGTGTTTGTGTACAAACTCCACCGGATCTTCAATGGTAATAATATGGCCACTTGCATTGGTGTTGCGATAATCAATAAGCGCCGCCAATGAGGTGGATTTGCCAGAACCGGTAGCACCGACAAAAAGCACCAGGCCGCGCTTGGCCATGATCACTTCTTTAAGCACCTCTGGCATGCCTAAGTCTTCAAGGCGAGGAATATCGTTACGGATATAGCGGGCGACAATGCTGACTTCATTACGTTGCTTGAAGATATTGACCCGAAAACGGCCCACCCCGGCAATGGAGCGCGCCAGGTTCATCTCTAACTCTTTGCGAAATTTTTCCTGCTGCTCTTCGTCCATCACCGCCTTGGCAACCTCTTCAATTTCACCTGGCGCCAGTGGCTCTTTGGTGAGCATCTTGAGCTGGCCGTGAAATTTAGCGCAAGGGGGGGCACCTGTTGACAGGTAAAGGTCAGAGCCGTCGTTCTTTGCAAGCAGGGTAAGGAACTGATCGATATCTATCATATTGTTTTTACTTTATTTAGGTTGATTGAATAGCGACCTTGGTGAAGCTTTAGCAATAAAAAAAGCCCCGCCGAACATCACCTTCTTTGCAAAAAGGTAGCACGGCTGGGGCTTGTCGGCAGGGCCTAAGCTCAGTCTTTAATCAGCTTGGCGAGGTCTTTGTTAAAGGCCAAACGTGACGCTTTATCGAGATAGAACATATGGCCGCCGGTGTAGCAGCGGAAGGCGATACCCGGCCACTTTTTCGCAAGTGCCTGGTTTACCGTACAGCTATTGAGCGAGTCGTAACTGCCCGCTGCTACCAGCACTTTAAGGCCGGGAGCAAGCTGTTTGGCTTCTTCGACAGAAGGCAGTGGCGGCCCTAATTTCGGTGGGCCGCCGCCATCTTTGATGGCTTTTGCGATGGCTGCTTTTACCTCAGTAGCTGACAGTTTTGCCGTTGCGTAATTCCAGCTTTGGCCGGGTGTTTGTGGGTAGTTTGCGTTGGGAGCATAGCCGGCTTTAGCGCCGTCCAGGCCCCAATAAGGCAGGCTGGTGACATACGCTAAGTCGTGGCGAATGTAGCGGTCGATGGCCTGATTGGGCAATTCCGGCAGGGCTGTGGTTCTGCGCATATCAAAGGTATTAAGGGTTTTGCCGGGTAATAAGTGGCTGCGGTAACTTCTGGGTGAAATGCGCAAGGTCTCTTTATCAATGGCCGATTTTGGCAAACCGGTAAAGCGGCTTAAGCCGCTGATGATGTCGGCTTTATCATTGCCACTTAAACTTGCGATATTTGCCAACGCCGGTGCGTAGTGGCTAAGGGCCCAATTTTTGGCGGCTTTTTCCACCGCTTCGATACTGCTACCCACCGATTTGGCGAGTCTGCCGTGATAAAAGGCGCTGTGTGCTAAGTCGACCACTTTAAGGGCGGCGGCTTCTGCTGCCGGCACTTTTTCGGTGTGCAAACCGGCGCCACCGGAAAGCAGCATCAGCCCTGCTACCGGAATGCCCTGTTTTAGCAACGCATAGCCTACGCTTCCGGCCCGGCCAGCGCCCCAGCTTTCACCGGCAAGATAAATAGGTGATTGCTCGGCGCCATGTAACAAGCGCCAGCTACGCACAAATTCGGTAACCGAGGCTACGTCACCAACGGTGCCATAAAATTCGCTGGCATAGCGGCGTTCGGTGGGACGGCTAAAGCCAGTGCCTATTGGGTCAACAAACACTAAATCAGCGTATTGCAGCCAGGTTTCAGGGTTATCGGCAAGGCCTTGGCCGTGCTGAATTTTCGGGCCTGCCGCTTCAAATTGTAAGGTGGTGGAGTTTGCACCTGGGCCGCCGTTCCAAACAAAGAGCACCGGTCTTGGCGTTTTACTTGGCACCCGATACGCAAAATAGCCCATGTAGCCATGGGCCTGGCCTGTTGCTACATCACGTATGGCGATGCGGCCCACTTCAGCGCTGTAGTTTAAGGTGCCCTGATGGGTGCGAAGGCTGTGATGGCTGACAACGGGAGCTGACGGGACAGCTTCACCTTGGTCAAAATTCGCCGCTTGCGCGGTGGTGATAGACAGCAACAAGGTTGTCAAACCTAACCGCATTGGTTTTAAAATAGTGGCCATTGAAATTGTGGTTTTTGGTGCTGTGGTCAACATCGACTTCTTTACCCTGTTGTCACTTTGATAATGCAATGCCAAAACGGTTAGAAGAGATCCCTTTTTTACAACCTTGTGGCGATTTTTCGGCTTCTTAAGGTGCTACACCTTGCGCCAAGCCGTCAGCGTAGGCAAGTAAAGACAGTGCGTTAGCGCTGCTAATTTCAATTATTGCGAATGAAACAGTATTTTCTGATGAGTTAGTCATTTCTGGTTTTGTTTTCAAGCAACACCATAAATGGCCAAATGTGGCATGGCATGCCAAAAGGCCATCAGCGGGTCGCCGTTTACTGTTATCGCCACCACGGTCGCCTGGTATGAATTACCGCTCGACGTGGAGATTACCAGGCGTTTTTGGGCGACCTAAAAGGTAAAACTGTTGTTTACGCACCCAGGGTTTTCTTCCTGATAGCAAGGGCTTAGCCTAAGCTAGTGCAAAAACACAGGGTGACAAAATGGCCAACTCGGGGCATGCTGGTTCAACAAAAGTTGTAGCGATGCCCCGAAGCAATATTATTCGTTCCTTAATATCAAGAGACGATGTAATAGGCAATGGGATGAACGGGGTTCACTATAATGCTATTTACCGGAACTGGTTCCAGGGGGGACACTTGCGCCGCGACCACTGCCAGACAACTTCAAGCACAATAGGTGGTTGATGAACTTTGAATTTTCCGCTTTTGTAAAAGCGAAGCGGCGAACCTTGGGTCTGTCGCAGGAAGAATTTGCCCACCATTTATCCTGTCGACGGGAAGCCTTTGCTAGGCTCGATGCCGTGACCATCAGCCGATGGGAACGCGGTGTCACTACGCCTTCTTTGTACCGACAGGCGCAAATTATTGCGGCTGTTGGCGACGACCCGCTGAAAACACTTTGCGACAGTGAAGACGAAGAAGCCAAAGAGTTGGCCGACGCCTTTTTGCTGCGTGAACCGTGGACAAGATTACGCGCCTTCTTCTATCGCTATCGTGTGGCTGACCACCTTAAGGTCGGCGTAGATATGAGCGAAGATGACCCTGAGGAATTTGAACGCTTTCATAGCTGGGTAGCGGCTTGTGATCAGGGCGACACCTTGATTGAGTCGTGCCTGCGTTTAAATCGCGAGGGGCAAATCTCTCACCAGCTGATCCGTCATCACGATTTGCTGCTGGCGCACATGGTGATGGTGCCCATTAAAAAGTCGGCGCGTGATGCCATTGCTACCGATGCGGCGGCGTATTTTCGCAGTCTGACGGCGTCTCAACAGCCCGAGGCTGATGCGCCCTGCTATCTGTTAGTAACCCACGCCGGCGGCTTGTGTGATAGCCAGCTGGAACGGTGCTTGCGCAAGCTGATGAACCGTATTACCCGTAGCAGCCACATTCACGGTGTGATTTGGCGCGGCTATCGCGGTGATGCCGATGCATTGTGTAACGTCCTTGGCGTTGAATTTATCGGCCGCTGTGACGAAACCGGTTATTACTATCTGTTGGAACGTGAACGGCTGGCCAGCCAATTGGCTGCTGCTTTACAAGGCAAATCAGACGATAACTGAGTTCATGGTGCCGATATAAAAAAGCCCCGCAAGGGGCTTTTTTATTGGCCAGCGGTTACTGGTTTGGCGAAGGCACAACGCCGTAATTAGGCCCTTGGTAGCGCGGCGCTGGGGTTACCCCGGGTTCGCAATTTGGTTTTAGGTCTTGGCTGTTAACCAGATACCAGCGGCCACCGTGGCGCAAACCCATATAGCCTTCGGCCTTCAGGTCAAAACACTGGTGCATGTTCTCTTTCGGGCCCAGTACGTAGTATTGGCGGCCTTGCGCTACCCAATCGCGGGCGGCAGCACGCTGTTCATCCATCGCCGTATGAAAGCCAAATTGAGTGACCGGACGGTCGGCAAAGAGGGCAAACTGCTCTTTGTAGTCAAGCAGTGCCAATTGGCCATCTGGGCCGATACGCTTGGCCACCTTCGCCATAATGTCGATGGGCGTGCGTACCGGGTTTAGGGCCGGGCCGCCAATAAAGCCGTAACCTGCCCAAAAACACACCATCATAAAGGCCCAGCGTTGCCACATGGGCTGGTGGCGGGCAAGTAGCAGCGCCAATAGCATGGCAATGCCGGTGATAGCTAAGAACCAAACACCACCACTGCCCAGTTCCTGGTGAATTTTGGGAATGCCGGCGGCAATGGTAATAACGGCGGCAAGCAGCACTGCAACACCTAACCAAATGCTATTGAGCCACTTTTTGTCTGCAAGGCTGGGTAAGTACGGGGCGATGGCCAAGGCCAGCCAAGGCAGCGCCGGCGTAATGTAAACCCCGCGTTTGCCCGGGCTAATCGAGAAGAACAGTATGATGGCCAGTACCATCACGACTGGCAGTAAAATTTCAGGCTTGGCCTTGTCTTGCCACCAGCGTTTTACCAGGAAGGGGGCGATGACCGACATCGGCAGCCAGAACAGCGGCGCGACTTCCAGCACATAAAACCAAAAAGGCTGACGGTGCCCCAATGAGTGCACGTAGCGATTAGCGGTTTGGTTAAAGAGTATGTTGTCGCGGTAGGCTATCGCTTCTGAGTTATGGCTGTGAGCGGCAAAAAGCAGCATCGGCAGGCCCCAGGTGGCAATAGCGGCGATAAAGGCTAAGGGGCCCAGCCAGGCCCTTTTACGCATATGTGCTCTAAGGTCTGGCCGCCAGATAAGCGGCAAAAGCATAAAGAGGGCTATTACCCCAACGCCTTTGGTGATGACACCAAAGCCGGCCGCTGCAAAACCTAGGAAGTACCAGCCCCAGGCAGGCCCCAACAGCAGGTGGCGAACTAAACCATAACCGCCAAGGGTGACCCAGAATACCAACAGCATGTCGATTTGCGCGGTTCTGGCCTGTAGTGCGAATTGCACGCTAAAGGCGAGTAACCACAGTGTCCACGTGGCCACTTTTTCACCGTGTAGGCGTTTCGCTAAATCAACGGTTAGCCAGGCGGTACCCAAGCCCGCCAGCGCAGATGGCAACAAAAAGGCGACCTTCAGCGGCACTTTTAGCCACAGCAAAATGGCGATGGCCCACATGAAAATGGGTGGCTTGTCGGGGTAGAGTTCACCGACCCGATGGGGAATCAGCCAGTTGCCGGTGTTCACCATTTCTTGGGCGATAAGCGCAAACCGGGGTTCATCTGCCGGCCAGGGCCAGCGTAAACCGATACCGGCAAACACCACCAGGATCAGCAGCAGCCACCCTAACCGATACTCAGTTTTTGGCGTCATGATTTTTAATCAATTGCAGGTTGCGAAGGTAAATGATGAAGCCAGCGCTCTGGCCAAGAATGAACACTGGGTCACGGCGGTAAATGGCGTAAATCAGCAATAGGCTAGAACCGGCGAGTGAGAAATACCAAAAGGCCTTAGGAACGATGCTTTGGCGGGCCTTTTCACTGACGAGCCATTGAATAATAAAGCGGGCAGAGAACATCAGTTGGCCAACAAAACCCAACACCAGCCAATAATTTATGGTCATTCAAGTTCCTCACTTAATAGCGGCTGCTTGGCTCTTCTTTGTAGCCAGCGTACGCCAACCATGTCCACCAGTCCTACCCAAAGCCGATTATGTAAGCCGTATTTGGATACCCCTGCTTGCCGGGCTCGGTGATTGACCGGCAGGCTTTTAATGGCAGCGCCGGTACGCACGCAAAGTGCCGGTAAAAAACGGTGCATGTGGTCAAAGTAGGGGAGTGTGAGAAATAAATCGCGGCTGATGAGCTTAAGGCCGCAACCAGTATCGACCACGCCGTCAGCGAGAATGCGGCGTCTAACACCATTGGCGACCTTGGATGAAACGCGTTTTAGCCAAGTATCGTTACGGCGGGTACGAATGCCACAGATGCAAACAGGCCCGCGTTGTTCAAGGGCGCTTTTCAACAGCAGCGGTATGTCGGCCGGGTCGTTTTGGCCGTCGCCGTCGATGGTGGCAATAAAGCGGCCTTGGGCTTTACGGGCGCCAAGCCAAACTGCCGTACTCTGCCCGCATGATTGTTTTAAACGCAGGGCATGTAGCCAGGGGTAACGGGTTTTAAGTGCGGTGAGTAACGGCCAACTGTTATCGGTTGAGCCGTCATCAATAACCCATACATCAAACGAATCCTTGTCCATGGCGGTATCAATTTCTTGCAGGAGTCCTGGCAGGTTCTCTGCTTCATTTTTGGCCGGTATCACTATCGAGACTTCCATTGGCCCACTTCCTAAAAAAAACAACTAATTCATAGACGAAAATGGCAATTTGGGTAGTGAGACTTAACGAAAAATTAAGGGCAAAAAAAAGCCGGCTCAATGGCCGGCTTGCACGTTAGTGGCAAAGTTACCCTTCTTTAAGCCATTTCGCTGCTTGTTTAGCGAAATAGGTGAGAATGCCATCGGCACCGGCACGCTTAAAGCAAAGCAATGATTCCATTATGGTTTCTTTCTCTGCCAGCCAACCGTTCTGTACCGCCGCCATGATCATGGCGTATTCGCCAGAGACTTGGTAAGCAAATGTGGGCACTTTGAATTCATCCTTGACGCGGCGAACCACATCCAAGTAAGGCATGCCTGGCTTCACCATAACCATATCTGCGCCTTCTTCCAGGTCGAGGGCGATTTCATGCAGGGCCTCGTCGCTATTGGCGGGGTCTTGCTGATAGGTTTTCTTGTTGCCGCCTTTGAGGTTACCGGCAGAGCCAATGGCGTCGCGAAAGGGCCCATAGTAGGCCGAGGCGTACTTGGCTGAATAAGCCATGATGTTGATATTCACGTGCCCGGCTTCTTCCAATGCCTCACGCATGGCGCCAATACGGCCGTCCATCATGTCGGACGGTGAAATAATATCGGCGCCGGCTTCAACGTGGCAGAGCACCTGCTTGATAAGAATGTCGATGGTGATGTCGTTAATAACATAGCCTTCGTCATCGATAATGCCGTCTTGGCCGTGGGTGGTGTAGGGGTCTAAGGCCACATCGGTCATCACGCCCATTTCGGGGAACTGCGCTTTAATGGCGCGAATAGCACGGGGGATGATCCCTTCGGGGTTATAAGCTTCCTCGGCCATTAACGACTTCGTGGCCGGGTTGGTGACCGGGAATAAGTCAACCACCGGCACACCCAGCTCAACCAGTTCCGCCACTTCTTTTAGCAGCTCGTCAATGGTCAGCCGTTCTACCCCTGGCATTGAGGGCACGGCTTCGCGCTTGGCTTCACCTTCCATCACGAAAACCGGCAAAATTAAATCGTCGCTACGCAGGTGGTTTTCGGCCATCAAGCGGCGGGTGAAGTCGTGTTTGCGCATGCGGCGCATACGAGTGTAAGGATAGGGCGCGCGGTTAATCATTATCGATACTCCTGATGAAAACACCGCGCTACCCAGTAAAACCGAACAGGCGTTGGCTGTTAGCCAATGTTATGGCAGCAACCTCGGCTGGGTCTTGCTGGCGGCACGCAGCAACGGTGCGAACAATGTGCGGCAGATATTTGGGCTCGTTACGGCGGGATTTAAGCTTTAAATCCCGAGGGGTCAGGTAAGGAGCGTCGGTTTCTACCAATAACCTGTCGTTAGGAATGAGCTTGACCAGCTCTTTTAAATGTTGGCCGCGACGCTCGTCGCAAATCCAACCGGTGATGCCAATATAAAGGTCTAAGTCCAGCCAGCGCCTTAAGGTGGCTGCGTCGCCGGTAAAGCAGTGTGCCACAGCGCCCGGCAGCTTGTCCCTGTGCTGAATCAATATGGCATGCTGGCGCTCGGCAGCTTCACGTTCATGCAGCAGCACTGGCATCTTAAGCTCTGTTGCCAGGGCCAGTTGCGACTCAAAAACCTGTTCTTGCACCGCTCTTGGTGACAAGTCGCGGAAAAAATCCAATCCACATTCACCAATGGCCAGCACCTTGGGGTGAGTGGCCAGTTCGCGTAGTTGGTCAATAAAGTGTTTTGAGGCGTCAGCGGCGTAGTGCGGGTGCACTCCGGCGGTGGCAAAAAGGCCCGTTTGGGCCTTCGCAAGTATTGCCGCCTGGCGGCTTTCATCTTCGTTGGTGCCGGTAATAATGAGATAGGGCACCCCGGCGGCTTTGGCATCGGCCACTACCTGCTGGCGGTCCTTGGTAAAGGCACTGTCAGTAAGGTTAATGGCGATGTCGCACAGCATCATTTGTTACGCACGACCCGGATGGTGCGGTTGTAACCTTTCTTGTGCATGTAAATAGCGCCTAAGGCACCTTTTTTCAGTATCACGGTGTCGCTTTTGTGGATACCGGAATAGTTACTGTCGGTTTGTTTCCAGTGCTGGCCGTTATCCAGTACTAAGGTCAGGTGGCCGTATGGGTCTTGTGAGGCCTGAACCACCACGGCAGTAATGCTTTCGACTTTATTTTGTTGCTCAGCAACGATTTTCTCTTCCATGCCAAAGTTGGCCTTGGCATCGGCGGTGCTGGCAATCACCTTGTCTTGCTGCAGGGCTTTGCCTTGAGGCTGCGCTTTGGTGGTCTTTGCCAATTGGTCAAAACAGGCCAGGCGTTTACCGTTGTCAGCCACCTTGGCGCACTGCACCAGTTGTTCTTGAACGTTGGCCGCAGAGGCACCGAAAGCCAGCACCGTCAGCAGAAAATAACGCAGTTTCATTGAGCTTCCTCTTCTTCGTCTTCAGGGGCGCGGCGACGTTTTACCATCCGTGCCATTACCAGGCCCAATTCAAATAGCAGCCACATTGGCACGGCTAACAATGTTTGAGAAATCACGTCGGGGGGGGTAAGTAGCATTCCCAACGCAAAGGCAATTACGATGATATAAGGCCGTTTTTTGGCCAAGGTTTGCACTTCAACAGCGCCAGTGTAACAAAGCAGCGTCACTGCTATCGGGATCTCAAAGGCCACACCGAAGGCAAAAAACAGCTTCAGAACAAAATCAAGATAACTGGAGATGTCGGTAGCAATGGTCACGCCTTGCGGTGCAACCGAGGTAAAAAAGGTAAAAATAACTGGAAACACCACAAAGTAGGCGAAGGCAATACCGCCATAGAACAGCAGGCTGCTCATCGCCAAGAGCGGTGCAATAAGGCGCCGCTCATGTTTGTAGAGGCCAGGGGCCACAAAGGCCCAAACCTGATAAAGCACCGCCGGCATGGCCACAAAAAAGGACAGCACCAGCGCCAGTTTAAAAGGCACAAAAAACGGTGATGCCACATCGGTGGCGATCATCGAGGTGCCAGCAGGCATTTTACTCAGTAGCGGCAATGCCAGGTTGTGGTAAAGATCTTTGGCGAAATACGCCATCACAATCAGCACCAGACCAACAGCAATAAGGGCACGCAAAATACGGGTGCGCAGCTCCAAAAGGTGCGCCAGCAGCGGCATATCACTCATGGGAGTCTTTCGAATCCTTATAAGGCCTGTCCAGCTCCTCGGCGCTCCGTTTCATGTCGTCAACGGTATCCGCCAATTCCTTGGGCACATCCTTGCCGAGTTGCTCGGCTTTTTTCAGGCTTTCGTTAAGCTCATGGGTTTCCAGCTCGCGTTCCAATTCGTTGCGAACCTGCTGGGCCATACCTTTAATGGTACGGATCCAGCGCCCCAGCGTGCGGGCGGCAGCAGGCAACCTTTCTGGGCCCAACACCACCAGGGCGATGATCCCGACGACAACCAGTTCCCCGAAGCCGATATCGAACATCAGACCTTATCCTTGTCAGACTTGGCCTTTTCCTCCTGCTTTTCTTCCTTGAATTGCGCGTCGGGCTTCTCTTCAATCTTTTTGTCTTCGTCCTCGTCTTTTATGGCTTTCTTAAAGCCTTTAAAAGCATTGCCAAGGTCGGAACCAATGTTGCCCAGCTTTTTGGTGCCGAACAGTAGGACGATGATGGCCAGCAGAATAAGCAGCTGCCAAATACTGATATTGCCCATGGAAAATCCTAATAATCGTTAATCGAAGTTACGTTACTTACGTAGTGCTTTTAGCCAAGCGACAACAGACGCCAAGGCTAACAGGCCAGGTAATGCTTCGTTTACCTTGCCATAAAGTACTGCCGCACACACCAATAAGGTGGCACCTAAAATCTGCAAACCCAGCCGTTGACTGCGCTGCTCTGCGGCTTTATTTGACGCTTGGTCGCGATTGGACTGACGTTGTTGCCAGTCGCGAGCCAGGCGCAGGTTATCGTATATAAGGTCGGGCAGTTCCGGTAGCTTTTCTCCCCAAAACGGCAGATTGGACTTGATGTGTTTGAACATGGCCTTGGGGCCCATTTGTTCTTTAAGCCAATCTTCCAAGAAGGGTTTGGCGGTTTTCCACAAATCCAATTGCGGGTAAAGCTGACGGCCCAGGCCTTCAATATACAAAAGTGTCTTTTGCAACAATACCAGCTGCGGCTGTACTTCCATGTTGAAGCGGCGGGCGGTGTTAAACAGGTTAACCAGCACTTGGCCAAAGGAAATTTCGGCCAATGGCTTTTCGAAAATGGGCTCGCACACCGTGCGAATGGCCATTTCAAATTCATCAACGCTGGTATCAAATGGCACCCAGCCAGAATCCACATGTAGCTGGGCAACCTTTCGGTAATCACGGTTGAAAAACGCTACAAAGTTTTCGGCCAAGTAACGTTTGTCTTCCTTGGCAAGGGTGCCAACGATGCCGCAATCAATACCAATATACATTGGGTTTTGCGGATTCTCGTAAGACACGAAAATATTACCCGGGTGCATATCGGCATGGAAGAAGGAGTCGCGAAATACTTGGGTAAAGAAGACTTCTACGCCCTTTTCTGCCAAGCGCTCCATATTGGTGCCGTTGGCTTTAAGGGTTTCCACATCGGCCACTGGAATACCGTAAATACGTTCCATGACCAGCAGCCGCTTGCGGCAAAGGTCAGGGTAAACCACCGGCACATACAGTGAATCAGAGCCTTCAAAATTACGGCGCAGCTGAATGGCGTTTGCTGCTTCACGCAGCAAATCCAACTCATCAAACAAGGTTTTCTGGTATTCGCGCACCACTTCCCGCGGTTTGAGACGGCGG
This sequence comes from Gallaecimonas mangrovi, assembly GCF_003367375.1. GTDB lineage: Bacteria > Pseudomonadota > Gammaproteobacteria > Enterobacterales > Gallaecimonadaceae > Gallaecimonas > Gallaecimonas mangrovi. The sequence continues at coordinate 3,959,862 of NZ_CP031416.1, read as the reverse complement.
CCATCGGGCAGCAGTTTGGCAACAATGGTGGCAAAGGTGCTCATCAGTTCAACATCGGCCGCCATCACTTTGCCAATATTGGGGCGAATCACTTTGAGCACTACATCCATGCCGCTGTCTTTTAGGCGGGCGGTATGTACTTGGGCAATGGAGGCTGAGGCCAGCGGCTTTTCATCAAAGTCGACAAACCACTGCTCTAACGGGCCGCCTAAAGAGGCTTCGATGTCGGCGCGGGCCAGCTTGCCGTCAAAGGGGGCAACGTTGTCTTGCAGGCGGGTTAGCTCATGGGCGATATCATCTGGCATCAGGTCGCGTCGGGTCGACAGCATTTGCCCAAACTTAATGTAAACCGGGCCTAGGGATTCCAGCGCCAGACGCAGCCGTTCACCGCGTGATTTATGTTTGTGACGGCGGGGGATCCAAAACCAAGACATACGCCAAAGGCGCATGTACCAAGGCCAAAAACGTTTTGGCAGTAATTCGTCCAGGCCATAGCTGATAAAGGTGGTTAGCACCTTATAGAGTCGCAAACTGCTCATTGCCGCTCCAGTGCTTCCAGCCGCCGTTCCAGGCGGGCCAGATCACTTTTAAGGTCATCAACTGCATCAAAGAAATGCTGCTGTTCCAAGGCACTGGGTAACAGCCGCGCCTCTTCGGTGAGCTGTTCGGCGCCCCAGTGGCCAAACTGGCCAAGGCCTTTGGTAAGCTTCGCCTTCAGCTTGGTGGCGGTATCGAACAGCAGGTGCGCTGGCACATCACCGACATAGCGAGCCAGCTCGCCTTCCCAGTCGATATCCAGTTTGGCGAAAAGTTCGGAAAACTGTTTAAGCAGCATCGGGTCGCCGGTTAATTCCAGGCGGCCCTCCTTAATGGCTTTTGGCAGTTGGGCGCTGTCTTTCAGCTCGCCAATAGCGGCAACCGGTAAGGCGACGGTGGCGTCGGCTTGGTCTAGCGCGCCGGTTACCAGCAGGTTGTCTGGCGTTACCACAAAGCCCAAATCAAGGCCGATATCGGTCAGTTGTACGACGATGACTTTGCCGTTTAGGCGCTGCAAACGGCGGCCACTGGCCCCGTCCAGCGCCAGCAGCTTGTTGGCGCCGGTTTCGGCGATGGCCTGGATCAGCTGCTTAAACGGCATATCAGAACTTAAAGCCTCGGTGCAGGGCGACAATGCCACCGGTCAGGTTGTGGTATTCCACCTGGTCAAAACCGGCGTCGAGCATCATCGATTTTAAGGTTTCCTGGTCGGGGTGCATACGAATGCTTTCCGCCAAGTATTGGTAAGACTCGCTGTCGCCTGCCACCAATTTACCCATGGCGGGCAAGACCTTAAACGAATACAGATCGTAAGCCTGGGTCAGCAGCGGGTTCTGTGGTTTTGAAAATTCCAGTACTAGCAAGCGGCCACCCGGCTTTAGCACCCGGCACATGGACTTGAGGGCAGCGGCCTTGTCGGTCACGTTACGCAGGCCAAAGGCAATGGTAATGAGGTCAAAGTGATTGTCAGGAAAGGGCAGACATTCGGCGTTAGCTTGCACAAAGCGCACGTTGGAAACGATGCCCATGTTGCGCAGCTTTTCTTTACCGACATTGAGCATAGAATCGTTAATGTCGGCCAGTACCACTTCACCACTGTCACCAACGATGCGGGCAAATTTTGCGGCTAAATCACCTGTGCCGCCCGCTAAATCCAGCACCTTCTGTCCGCTTCGCACCCCGGAAAGGTCGATGGTAAAACGCTTCCACAGGCGGTGAATGCCCATGGACATCAAATCGTTCATTACATCGTATTTACCGGCCACAGAATGGAAAACGCCGGCCACCATCTTGGCCTTATCGGCAACGGGAACCGTTTTATAACCGAAGTCGGTGCTGTTGTTGTCTGCCATGAGTTAATCCTTTTTAAGTCGGCCCTAGTGTACTTGAGCGCGGCCGGTAGCGCAGCCCTATGCGTGTTTGAAAAACCAATAACGCCGATCTTTTTGACTCAGCACAGCCCGCATCTTAATTGGGTCTCTCTTTATTTACGTTTACGTAAAGTGAATTTCCCTTTGACGCTTTGTTTTTGATCAATAATGATACGTTTCGTATCAATAAATGATTTTAAGTTAAGTGTCGGGGCGGTGAGAGAGTTCGAATAACAGAACCCCATCCCTCAGCAAGGAAACAACAACAACAGCAGAAGGCATGCAGCTGCCTTTGGGGGTAATAAATGAGTTTGTTTGGAATTGTCCTGTCACTAGGACTGTTGATGTATCTGGCCTACCGCGGCATCAGCGTGCTTATCCTGGCGCCGATACTGGCACTACTGGCAGTACTGATGAGTGGTGAAGGTAACCAGTTATTAGGTACTTACACCCAAGTTTTCATGACCGGCCTGGGGGGCTATGTTGTGAAATACTTTCCACTTTTCTTGCTGGGCGCGATTTTTGGCAAGCTCATGGACGACTCAGGCTCGGCTCGCGCCATTGCCCATGCCCTGGTGAAAAAGTTGGGGGACACGCGCGCCATACTGGCCATCGCCCTTTCTTGTGCGCTTTTAACCTACGGTGGCGTATCACTGTTTGTGGTGGGGTTTGCGGTATTTCCTATTGCTGCCGCGCTGTTTCGTGAAGCCGATGTGCCTAAACGCCTGATACCGGGCGCCATCGCCATTGGATCACTGGGCTTTACCATGACGGCTTTGCCCGGTACGCCAGCTATCCAAAATGCCATTCCCATGCCTTTTTTCGGCACCGACGCCTTTGCGGCGCCGGGCCTTGGCATTATTGGCGGCATGGTGATGTTTGGCTGTGGTTGGGGCTGGATGGAGTTCCGCGCCCGTAAAGCGCGGCTTGCCAATGAAGGCTATGGCCACCATGGCGATACTGAACAAGCCGGCTTCGACCTTGGAAAACTGCCGCCGCTGTGGGTAGCGATGCTACCGATTTTGGTGGTGGTTATCGGCAATTACGTTTTCAGTAAAGCTGTTTTCCCCGCACTGAATAACAGTTACCTCAAAGAAGCGAAGTTCGGCCATATCGAACTCAGTGCCGTGCTGGGCATTTGGTCCATTATCAGCGCCCTGCTGTTGGCCTGCCTAGCCATTATCGTGATGAACTGGCGCCGCTGGGACAACCTCAAGAACACCTTGAATAAAGGCACCATGGGTTCGTTGTTACCTATTTTCAATACCGCATCTGAAGTGGGTTATGGCTCGGTTATCGCCTCGTTGTCGGCTTTTGCCGTGCTGCGGGAAATGATGCTGCACATGTCGCCCGGCAATATTTTGATTTCCGAAGCGGTGGTAGTGAACGTGTTAGCGGGTATCACCGGCTCTGCTTCCGGCGGTATGAGCATTGCCCTGAATACCTTGGGCGACACCTACCTGCATTTGGCTAACCAAGCCGGCATTTCCCCTGAACTTTTGCATCGGGTCGCCGCCATGGCGTCGGGTGGTTTAGATAGCCTGCCCCATAACGGCGCTGTGATCACCCTACTGACTATCTGCGGTCTCACGCATCGCCAGTCTTATTTGGATGTCTTTATGGTCACCATTCCGGCGGCCCTGGCCGGGTTGGCCGTGGTGATAGCGCTGGGTAGCTGGTTCGGTTCTTTCTAACGTTATTCAACATAAGGAGGGCCTTATGGCCACTGTCATTTTGCCCCGGGTAATGGAAGTTGGACCCGGCGCCATTGAAAAACTGCCAGCGCTGCTGGCAACCTTCGGCTGCAAAAAGCCGCTGCTGGTCACCGACCATATGATGGTAAAGCTGGGGTATCTGGATAAATTGCAGACTCTGCTGGCGGCAAGCCACATTGAAAGCGACGTCTTCGCCGATACCGTGCCAGAGCCTACAGCAGCGTCGATACAAGCCGGCGTAGATAAGGTAAAAGCGGGTGATTTTGATGCGGTCGTTGCCCTCGGCGGCGGCAGCCCCATCGACAGCGCCAAGGCGATTGCCATTTTAGGTAAACACGGTGGCCGCATTAACGACTACCGTTTTCCCCGCGTCGTCAGCGAACCCGGGCTGCCAATTATTGCCATTCCCACCACTGCCGGTACTGGTTCAGAGGTGACTCGCTTTACCATCATCACCGATGAAAGCACCGACGAAAAATTGCTGTGTAGCGGTGTTGGCTTTATGCCGGTTGCGGCACTGATTGACTATGAATTGACAGTGTCGGTGCCGCCGCGCACCACCGCTGACACCGGTATTGATGCCATGACCCACGCCATTGAAGCTTATGTCAGTAAAAAGGCGAGTCCCTTTAGCGACAGCCAGGCCCTGGCCGCGATGAAGCTGATTGGCCCCAACCTGCGCCGCGCTTATCACCATGGCGATGATGCCAAGGCCCGTGCGGCAATGATGCTGGGGGCAAATCTGGCGGGCATTGCCTTTTCCAATGCTTCTGTTGCTCTGGTGCATGGTATGAGCCGCCCCATTGGCGCCTTTTTTCATGTGCCCCACGGCTTGTCTAACGCCATGCTGCTGCCTGCGGTAACGGCGTGGTCTATCCCCGCCGCCCAAGAACGTTATGCCGACTGTGCTAAGGCGCTGGGCTTTGCCCACATGGATGACGACACGGCCACCGCCAATGGCAAATTGCTTGCTGAATTGGCGGCCATTAACCGTGAGCTCCAGGTGCCAACACCCGCAGATTTTGGCATTGAAAAGGCCCGCTTTTTTGAGGTTCGCCACACCATGGCCGAGCAGGCCTTGGCATCGGGTTCGCCCGGGAATAACCCCCGCGTGGCCTCTGCCGACGAGATTGTCGCCCTTTACGAACAGCTTTGGGCTTAATGCCCGCCACTTCCAAGGAGAATACTGATGAACACCATTGGACATCTGATTAATGGCCAAGTACGCGTTGATGGCAGCCGCACTCAGGCCATTTTCAACCCCGCCACTGGCCAGGCTGAAAAGCAAGTTGCCCTGGCCCCGAAAGCCACGGTGGAAGAGGCTATTGCTGCGGCGCAGGCGGCTTACCCGGCTTGGCGCAACACCCCGCCTATCAAGCGGGCGCGGGTAATGTTTCGCTTCAAAGAACTGCTTGAGCAGCACAGCGATAAAATCTGTGAACTTATCGGCCAGGAGCACGGCAAAATTGTGCATGACGCCGCCGGTGAGTTGCAGCGCGGCATCGAGAACGTCGAATATGCCTGTGGCGCCCCAGAGCTGTTAAAAGGCGAATTTACCAAGAATGTAGGGCCGGCCATTGATGCCTGGAGCGAAATGCAGCCGCTGGGCGTGGTGGCTGGCATTACCCCTTTCAACTTCCCGGTCATGGTGCCGCTGTGGATGTTCCCGATGGCGCTGGTGTGCGGTAACACCTTTGTGCTTAAACCCTCTGAACGTGACCCATCAGCCACCCTTTTTATTGGCCAGTTGCTGCACGAAGCCGGTCTGCCAGCCGGTGTCTTTAACCTGGTTAACGGTGATAAAGAAGCGGTGGATACGCTGCTTACCGACCCACGGGTGCAGGCGGTTAGCTTTGTTGGTTCAACCCCGGTGGCTGAATACATTTATGCCACCGCCAGCAGCTACGGCAAGCGCTGCCAGGCGCTGGGCGGCGCTAAAAATCACGCCATTGTGATGCCCGATGCCGACATGGACAACGTGGTGAACTCCTTACTGGGCGCCGCCTTTGGCTCCTCGGGCGAGCGCTGTATGGCGTTGTCGGTGGCGGTGGCCGTGGGTGACGCAGCGGCCGATGCATTGATTGAAAAAATGCAAACCGGCATGCAAGGCCTGAAAGTGGGCGCTTACCACGATAAAAACAATGATTTTGGCCCGGTGATCACCAAGGCTCACCAGGAAAAGGTGGTGGGCCATATCAGCAGTGCCGAGGCCCAGGGGGCCAAAGTAGTGGTGGATGGCCGCGGCGTAAAAGTGCCCGGTTTTGAGGACGGCTTTTTTGTCGGCGCCACCTTGATTGATAAGGTTACGCCAACAATGGACAGCTACCAGGCCGAGATCTTCGGGCCGGTATTGCAAGTGGTGCGGGTCAACACCATGGAAGAGGCCATGCAGCTTATTAACGACCACGAATACGGCAATGGCACCTGTATTTATACCCGCGACGGTGAAGCCGCCCGCTACTTTAGCGACAACATTCTGGTGGGCATGGTGGGTATCAATGTGCCGTTACCGGTACCGGTGGCCTACCACAGCTTTGGCGGCTGGAAGCGTTCCCTGTTTGGCGACCTGCATGCCTATGGCCCAGACGGAGCGCGTTTTTACACGCGCCGTAAAACCATTACCCAGCGCTGGCCGTCGGCCAATGTGCGTGAAGGCGCTGAGTTTGCGATGCCAACCATGAAGTAAATCGCACTCCCCCGCGAGTTAGCCGCCTGATGGCGGCTTTTTTTATTGCCGGCAACAGCTTGCTTGCGACAAACCGCGGAAAACGCGACCATTAACCGACTTTCACCGTTGCAGGTAAGCCCTTGACCACCAAACGCGATAAAGGCTCCGCCATTAACCGGGTGCTGGAGATCATTGAACTGGTCGCCAATGCCCAGTCGCCACTTTCACCGGCTGATATTTCCCACGCCTTGGCGATCCCCAAACCCAGCGTGCATCGATTGCTGGCGCAGCTAAAGCAGGATGATTTTTTACAAATAAACCTGCGCGGGCTGTGGGAGCCGGGTAACCGCCTTTATCAATTGAGCATGGGGGTCTGGCATGCCGAGCGTTTCAAAAATGCCCGTCAGGCCATCATGCATCGCTTGGCGTCAGAGGTGCATGAAACCTGCGGTATCTCCATTCCGCAAGGGTTGGAAATGGTCTATTACGACCGGGTGCAAGCCAACTGGCCGCTACAGATTTACTTGCCTGAAGGTAGCCATACCCCGGTGTGGTGTACCTCATCCGGCAAACTGTATTTGGCGTCTCTAACCAAGGCCAAACGCCAAAAAGTGCTGGAGGTGCTGCCGATAACCGCGATGACCCGCAACACCATTACCGACCTTGACGCCCTTAACCAAGAGCTTGATAGGATTGCTAAATCAGGCATTGGCACCGATAACGAAGAGTTTATCGACGGCATGGTGGCTTGCTCGGTGCCAATAAAGGATGGCCAGGGCCGCTTAGTGGCCTGCCTTTATGTGCACGCCCCCTCGCTCAGGGTGAGTTTTGATAAATTGCTCGAATTTGTGCCGCACCTGCAGCAGGCGGCAGCAGAGCTGGCCAAGCTTGATGACAGTGAAATATAAAAAAAGGCGCCCAAGGCGCCTTTTTTATTGGCTAACCGGCTTTTCATCTTTGGTGCCGGCCAAGCCGCCACCGAGAACCCGGTATAAGGTAACCCGGTTACTGAGCTCGGTCAGGCGGGTACTTATCAAGGTTTGCTGGGCGCTATAAAGGGTGCGCTGGTAAGTGAGCGCGTCCTCAAAGCTGTCGATGCCAGCCTTATAGCGTTTGAAGTACAGGTCATAACTCTTCTGGGCAGCACTCACTAAAGCGCGCTGGGCCGAAAGCTGTTCTTCAATGGTGCCGCGGCGCGCCAGGGCGTCAGCGGTTTCCTGAAAGGCGGTTTGCAGCGTGTACTGATAGGCGGCAATGTCTTTGTCGCGCTCGGCCTTGGTGTACGCCACCTCGGCGCTGTTGGCGCCCCAGTCAAAAATGGGCAGGGTGGCACTGGGCGCTACCGACCAGATATGGCTGGCGCCGCCACTAAACAAGTCTGACAGCGCCGAGCTTGCCAAGCCGCCGCTGGCGGTAAGGCTAAGGGTGGGAAAGTAAGCGGCGCGGGCCACGCCTATGTCGGCATTGGCCGCTTTTAAGGTGTGCTCGGCGGCTAACACATCGGGGCGCTCCAGCAACACTTTTGACGAAATGCCTGCTGGCACCTGGGCCAGCCAGCCACCGTCGGTTGGCAAGTTGCCGGGCAGCAGCGCTGCGTCCAGGCTTTGGCCTACCAGCAGGTTCAGGGCGTTAATGTCCTGTGCGACCTGGGTTTGGTAGCTGGCAACATCAGCGCGGGCGCTTTGGTAGGTGGTTTCAGCCGAGCTTAAGTCCACCCGTGAGTCTACCCCCAATTCCAGCCGCTTTTTGCTGATGGCCATGGTTTTCTGGGCACTGGCAGCGGTGTCTTGCGCCAGCTTCAACAAGCTTTTATCGGCGGCCAGAGTGAGCCAGGCCGTGGCGGTTTCGCCAATCAGGGTGATTTTGGCGGCGCGGGCGGTTTCAGCGCTAGAAAGGTAGGTTTCCAGCTCCATCTTGGTCATGTTGCGGGCTTTGCCGAACAAGTCAATTTCGTAGCTACTGAGGCCAAGGGTGGCCTCGTAGCTGGAGCTAATTTGGCCGTCGCTACTCTTTTCACGGGTACCCGAAACACCGGCGTCTATTTCCGGGAACTGGTCAGCGTATTCACCTTTGTAGGTAGCGCGAGCGGCGGCGACATCGGCCACGGTTTGTGCCAGGTCGCGGTTATTGGCCAGAGCCAGCGCTATCACCTTTTGCAGCCGCGTATCTTGCACAAAGTGCTGCCAGGGGACTTGGGCGGCGGATTTGCCGTTGGCACCTTGTTGGTAAGCCTTGTCATAGGCTTCGCCTTTGGGCAGCGCTGTGGGGATAGCGGCGTCAGGTTTTTGATAATCGGGCGCCAGGTTACAGCCCGCTAAAAACAGCGGGCTAACAACGAGGAGACAAGCCAGTTTGTGTGTTTTAAAGGTCATCTGCTGTTCCTCTTAAATATCATCGTCTTCATAAACCGGTCGGCGGCCTGGGAAGGCACGGCGGACCAGTACGAAGAACAGCGGTACCAGGAAAATGGCCAGCAAGGTGGCGGTTAAGGTGCCGCCCACCATGCCAGAGCCGATGGAAATTCGGCTGTTGGCACCGGCGCCGGTAGACACCGCCAGTGGCAAGGTACCGAAGATAAAGGCCAGCGAGGTCATCAAAATGGGCCGCAGGCGCAGGCGCGCTGCTTCCAAGGCGGCATCGAAAGCGGATTTACCGTTTTCATAAGCCTCCTCGGCGAACTCGATGATCAAAATGGCGTTTTTCGACGACAAACCAATGGTGGTTAGCAGAGCAACCTGGAAGTAAACGTCGTTCTCAAGGCCGCGGATGGTGGCTGCCAAAGCGGCACCAATCACCCCAAGTGGGATCACCAGCAGTACCGAGAAGGGCACTGTCCAGCTCTCGTAAAGGGCGGCCAGACACAAGAACACCACCAAAATGGAAATGGTGTAAAGCAAGGTGGCTTGGCCACTGGATAGCTTTTCCTGGTAAGACAAACCACTCCAAGCGTAGCTAACGGCCTTACCTGGCAAGGCGTCAGCCAAACGGGCGATTTCGTTCATGGCTTCGCCGGAACTGATGCCGTTACCGGTCCCTTCCAACTCAAAAGAAGAGCTGCCATTAAAGCGGCTTAAGCTTTGTGGCCCCGAGGTCCATTTCACTGAAGCAAAGGACGAGAACGGTGTCATGACATCGTCACCGTCGCTGTCGGTACCGCGAACGTACCAATATTTCAGGTCGTCTGGTGAAGATCGGTATTTGGCTTCGCTCTGCACGTAGACCTTTTTAACCCGTTCGTTATCGAGAAAATCGTTAACGTAGCTACCCGCCCAGGCGGTAGACAAGGTACTGGTGACGTCGGAAAGGCTAAGACCTAACGCCGATGCTTTGGCGTCATCAATGTTGACTTTCAGCTGCGGCGTGTCGGTTAAGGTGCCTTCGCGAATACCGGTTAACAGCGGATCTTTACGGGCATCTTTAATGAGCTGCTCTTTTAGCTCGGTGAGTTTGTCACGGCTGGTACCGGCAGCGGCCAGCAACTGGAAGCTAAAGCCGTCGCTTTGGCCAAGGCCGTGTACGGCTGGCGGTGTCATTGCAAAAACCCGGGCATCGCGAATTTTGCTCAAGTTGGCCATAGCCCGCATCGCCACGGCGTTAGCGGTGTTTTCCTCGCCTGGGCGTTGGTCCCAGTTTTTCAAGGACACAAAAGCCATACCGGCGTTTTGACCGTTACCGCCAAAGCTAAATCCCGACAGCGTGAACAGGGTGTTGAGGTTTTTCTTCTCGTCGGTCAGGAAGTAGTTTTCAACCTGTTTGGCTACCGCCATAGAGCGTTTGATAGAGGCGCCAGTGGGCAGGTTGAACTGCACCATCACATCGCCTTGGTCTTCGGTGGGCAAAAAGCCGGTAGGCAGCCGCACCATCAAGATGGCCAGCAGCGCCACAATAACGCCGTACACCAGCATCCAGCGCACCGGCTGATGGACCACTTTGGTGACCCGGCCACTGTATTTGGCCAGCATGGCGTCGAAGGTGCGGTTAAACCAGCCGAATAAGCCCTTGTTGGTGTGGTCGGCGTCATGGGCCTTTAACAGCGTGGCGCACAAGGTCGGGCTTAAGGTCAGTGCCACGATAACCGACAGCACCATCGATGAGACAATGGTGATCGAGAACTGGCGGTAAATAACGCCGGTAGAACCCCCGAAAAACGCCATCGGCAGGAATACCGCCGACAGCACCACGGCGATACCAATCAGGGCGGAGCTTATCTCCTTCATTGACTTAATGGTGGCGCGGCGCGGGTCGAGCTTTTCTTCTCGCATCACCCGCTCTACGTTTTCCACCACCACGATGGCGTCATCCACCAACAGCCCTATCGATAGCACCATACCGAACATGGTGAGGGTATTAATGGAGTAGCCAAATACCGACAGCACCCCAAAGGTTCCCAGTAGCACCACCGGTACGGCAATAGCGGGGATAAGCGTTGCTCGCCAATTTTGCAAGAACACAAACATCACCACCACCACCAGCGCGATGGCTTCAAAGAGGGTTTTTACCACTTCTTCGATGGAGACCTTGATAAAGGCGGTGCTGTCCTTGGGGTAACCAATTTTGTAGCCGGCCGGCAGTGTTTTTTTCATGCTGGCGATGGCGGATTTAACGCGCTCGGCGGTGCTAAGCGCGTTGGCACCAGGCGCCAGCATGATGGCCATACCGGAGGCAGGGTGGCCGTTAAGGCGGGCAATAGAGTTGTAGCTTTCGCTACCCATTTCGACCTTGGCCACATCGCTCAGCTTAACGTCGGCACCTTTGTAGTTGTGCTTAACGATGATGTTGCGAAACTGCTCGGGCGTTTGCAGCATCGACTGGGCAGTCACAGTGGCGTTAAGTTCCTGGTCGTTGGTGGTGGGCATGCCACCAATGCTGCCGGCAGCCAGCTGCGCATTCTGTGTTTCAAGAGCGCTGGTAATGTCGGAAGGCATTAGGTCATAGGCGGCCAGTTTGGTTGGGTCCAGCCAGATACGCATGGCGTGCTGGGCTCCAAATACATGCACGTCACCCACACCGTCGAGACGGGCGATGGTGTCTTGCATGTTGGAAGCCAAGTAGTCGGCCACATCGTTTGAGGTGGCGCGGTCGGTGGAATCGTACAACGCAAAGATCATCAAGAAGTCACTTTGCGACTTTTTAACGGTGATGCCCTGCGACTGAACCGAGGTGGGTAGCCGTGATTCCACCTGTGATACCTGGTTTTGCACCTGTACCTGGGCGGTGTCAGGGTCGGTGCCCTGCTCAAAGGTTACCTTGATGGAAGACTTGCCGGCCGAAGAACTGGTGGACGAGAAATACAGCAGCCCATCGATACCGGTTAATTGCTGCTCTAGTACCTGGGTAACACTGTTTTCAACGGTTTTGGCATCGGCACCGGTATAGGTGGCAGATATGGAAACGGTTGGTGGTGCCACGTCGGGATATTGCGCCACCGGCAGCGTATTGATGGCGAAGACCCCCGCCATCATGATGATGATCGCAATCACCCACGCAAAGACGGGGCGATCGATAAAGAAACGGGCCAACATCGGTTACTGGCCCCCTGTGCTGCTGTCGAGTTTGACGGCAACGGCGTTAACGGCGTCGCCGTTAGTGACTTTGTCGGTACCTTCGACAATGAGCTTGTCGCCGTCATGCAAACCGGAAGAAACCACCCATTTGTCGCCAATGGCTTGTTCGGTAACGACCTCTACCCGCTTGGCTTTGCCATCCACCGCTAACCAGGCGTGAGCGCTGCCGTCGTTGTCGCGGATAACCCCTTGCTGCGGGGCCAAAATACCTTTTTTATCAACTGCTTCATTAATTTTTGCGCGAACAAACATACCAGGCAGTAATACCCCATTTGGGTTAGGGAACTCGGCGCGCAAGGTCACCGAACCGGTGGATTCGTTGACCGAGACTTCCTTCATTTGCAGCTTGCCCTGCAGCGGGTAAGTGGAGTCGTCCTCAAGGGTCAGGGTGACCGCAGCGGTACCTTTTTCTACGGTTTTGCGATCCAGGGTTTTACGCAGTTTTAAGAGTTCTTTGGAAGACTGCGTTAAATCCACATAAATGGGGTTAAGGGCGCGAATGGTGGCCAAAGCGTCGTCTTGGTCAGCGGTAACTAGGGCGCCAGGTGTATAGCTGGAAATACCAATAAAGCCTGAAATGGGGGCTTTGATTTTCGTGCGATCCAAGTCAATGCGGGCGCTTTCAACGGCGGCTTGGTAACTGGCAACGCTGGCCTTGGCGGCAAGGTAAGTGGCGTGGGCGTCGTCGGCATCTTGCTTCGAAACGCCTTCGTCTTGAAGCAGCGACTGGTAACGCTCGTCTTTGAGCTTATCGGCAGTGACCGTGGCCTGGGCATTTAATAAATTCGCCTTCGCCTGGTCGTAGGCTGCCTGATAGGTGGCAGGGTCCAGCTGATAGAGCAGCTGGCCTTTTTTCACCTGGCTGCCTTCGGTGAACAGGCGCTTTTCAATAATACCGCTGACCTGAGGGCGAACGTCAGAAGAGAGGGAGGCTGTCAGCCTGCCTTGCAGTTCGGTGTCCAGCGGGATAGTAGTTGCCTTAAGAGTGACAACGCCGACTTCAATTTTTGCTTGAGAGTGATGCTCAGATTTTTGGTCCTGGCAGGCTGCCAAGGTACAGGTCAGTGCCAGCAGGCCTGAAAGTAAGGTCAGTTTTGTCATATGAATCTTCGTCTTTGGAAGGCAGAAAAGCGCGCATCGATAGCTTGCGTGTTTCTTTCATCCCGGCCAAGCCCCATGCCGTAAAGTGATGTAAAGAAACGTATGGGAATCATTGCAGTTGTTTTCAATGTATACATCGCCAGCACGCTTTTTCGCCAGTGTCTTTATCGTTTGATCCCTACCGTTGGTAGATAATCGCCCAAAGGCCGGTAAAAACTGGCTTATTTGTGTACAGACAGCCATAGCTTAAACCGCTTTTGACGACTTTTCCTACGCTATAAAACGCATAGTGGAAGCACATTATGGCATTAGCATTAATCGCTGATGGCCAGCGGGTTCAATTCAGGCGTTGGGGAAGGCGAGATGGGTCTTTGGCAAAGGTATCAACGGCAAAAGCTCATCAAAGCAGCGGGCCGGATGCTGGCTAAGCAACGAAACCTGGCACAACAGAAGATCAGTGAGTCTTGGCACTGGGGAAATGTTGGCCATATTGAGTTAGCAGCCGTTCTTCAATGCCAACAGATACTGACTCTGGCACCAGATGAATCTATTGATGCCTTCCTGCTGCGATGCCAGCGCCAACTGGCTGCTCTTGCTGAACACTACCGCCAAAATTGTGATGATGAAGACGGTTATGGCCTGGGCACTGTTCGCTGCATCGAGATGTGGCTAGATACAAGCTACATCAATTGCAAATAAGGCACTGACTCATATCGAATTTTCTTCTACTGTTGGCGCCGACCTGCCGATAAGAGCAGGGCTTTTTTACAGGACGCTAGAGGCGCAAAGCAGATTTAATATTAGAAAGTATTAAAAATTTAAAGGTCATGGAGATTGATTATGCTCAAGAAATTTATTTTAATTATATCTATTGTTATGGGAGCTATTACCACACCAAGCGTTTTAGCGAAAACATCTTCCGGTGATGATTCTACCAACATTATTCAGTCTATTTCTTATTGTTTAAATGTGGGTAGTGATGCAATGCTATGCTTAATCACTAGAAGTTCATGATTTTTTATAGATGCCGGTATAAATAAGTACCGGCATCTATAATGTGAATATCTTCATTGAACTAGATAATACAGTGTTTGGTTTACTTTCAACTTCAACTATTAGTTTTTTATTCTTTATACGCATAGATATAAACCCTTTAACTCTTACTTGGAAATGAGGCGTCTCTTCTCCTATTTTAAGACCATAGATTTCTTCTCCATAAGGCCTTGATATAGAAAACCATATATTATGATCATCATCGACTACCCATTGAGTATCGTCTGTTAAGGGCAATAAGCCACTAACCGTAGAGCTATGCTCATTATCACTTTGTGTCTTGAGTTTATTGTCTCTACTATCAACCCAATAAAGTTTATTCTGTAATTTAAACCTAAAACGCTCATTTAATGCGATGGTTGTCAGTTTATTTTCACCGTAATTCCATAGCAACGTTTGCCAGCCGGCTTGAGTTTCTACTATGAGCCAGTAGGCAGGCATGTTGGGAACTGCGATAGCCTGCTTTACGTTACTTCTAAAGTTAGTATTATATTCTATGACTCCTGATGAAGAATTTAATATGAATAGTTGATTTGATGCTGACAATAATATTGATTTATTCTCATTGTTCGTATCCAACATTTTTATTGGAACATTACTTTTCAGGATAATACTATTACTATTTTCTTTTTTAAGAAAATAATTTGAATTCTCTACATCCTCGTAAATTTCTTTATTATCTCCAATATACTTCCTATTAGGATCTTGAGAAATAGACTTAATAAACGTTATTTTGTTTTCATTGAGTAGGTAGGTATTTTGATACCTTTTAATATCAATGTTATTATCATTTAGAGATTGCACATTTTTATTAGTATTAAAGCAAAAATCAATAATTCTATTTTTTATCGTGACGTTTGGTCTAACTTCAAATTGAGTTATTTTTCCAGTGTGAGAATCTAAAGAGAACAGCTTGTGCTCTGTTGCTATTTTCAATAATGAACCATTCCATTTCAATTGGATAATGTTCTCTGGGAGTGTATTATCTCTTAATTGTAAATGCCGTTTAATATCAACCAGTCTAAGTATAGAACCTGTGGAACTATTCTCTGTAAGAGCTAATATTTTTTTGTTAGGTGATAATGCTGCAATAAAAGGAACATTGCTATCGGTTTCAGGTATTATTTTTAGAGATAAACTTTTAGTATCAAACAGATAAGATAAGAATTTATTATTGTTATCTTTTTTCATAGTAATTAAGAGTTCTGTTTCTGAAACCCTAGAGATATGACTAAGAATCTCACAGTCAATTTTTACTTCTTCAGTGCTATTTTTTATTTTCGATATTTTTAACAATCCGCATTTATCTTTATTTTGCCATCCAACCCAAACACTATCTCCTGAAGAAAATGGATACATTAAAGGATTACTTGAAGACCTGATAATATGATCTTCATCGCCACCATGTTTCCTGTAAAATAGTTGATATCTCATATCGCTTGATGAGAAACCCACATAGGTAAGATCACCACTATTGAGATCACGGCTTATAAATAAAACGTCATTTTGGTCTAATGTCTCAAGCCTAAAAAAAGTAGCTTTAAATAGAACAACAATTATAGAAATCAATAATAGATAGAGAAAATAAAAACCAATTTTTTTTAGAATAGGCTTTTTTTTCTTTACTTTCGGTCGTAATTGACTTTCTGGTACTAAGTCTTCAGTTTCTTCAACATCACAAACAAACTTATAGCCTTTCTTAACTACCGATTTGATGTAATGAGCGGGTTCTCCCTGGTCGCCTAGCAGTTTCCTCAACTTGCTTATGGCGCGTCTGACTGCAGAGTCACTGACAACACGGCCCGCCCAAACATTGTCATGCAGCTCTTCCAGGGTGACGTAGCGATCCCTGTTCTCAAACAAATAGAGCAGTATTTCCTGAACTTTGGCCTCTAGGCTCACCTCCTGCTGGTGTTCATCCAACAGGGTCTTTTGTTCAGTATTAAGGTAAAAACGCCCTATTTTAAACACGCCATGTGCCAATTGAGTCCTCTATAACCGTATTATTATCAGAAGTTGTTGAAAGGGTAAATGCTACGGTAGTCTTGTTGGTAAACCATTTTTTATCAATGACTTACGTTTATTTTAAGCGTGTGACCTTTGTGTGACCAACAAAAATCACCTCGAAATCCGCTGTTGTGTGTAGATGCGTGGAAGCGGTCTCTCTAGTGTAAAGACCTGTTGGAACACACAGAGGAAAGGCACATGGAACAGCAGCATTTTGGTCATCTTATCTCTCAAGCTAGAACCGTTGAGAGCCGAGCAGAATTGAGTAATTGCCTTGCCGAATTGAGTAAGGAATTGGGGGCCAGTCATTACTGGTTTGCACTGCACCGCCCGTTGACGCTCACCCGCCATGAAGTACTTAGCCTGCATAACTTGCCCTTTGAATGGGGCGCTAGCCTAACGCAAACCAAAACCTCGGAATGTCCGGTTGCCCAGTATGCATCTGACCATACTCTGGTCACACCTTTGCTGCCTTTGTTAAAAGCCAACTTCCAATCGGCTATTAGAAACGAAAAGCTGGCAGCTATGGTAAGTCCGGTACATGGGGTGGGATTGTCTTACGGCAGCTTGACGTTGTTTTTTAATCACAGCGAAGATGCCAAACGCTTTGCCTATGAGGTAGATAATCTGGCCGCTCTTTTTGCTGTATATCACCAGCAGGCAAACCGTATTCTTTCAGATGAAGCAGAATATCCGAAGTTAAGCCCTAGAGAAAAAGAGTGCTTAAAATGGGTTTCGGAAGGAAAAACCACTTGGGAAGTGGCAAAGATCCTCAATATTGCTGAAAGAACTGCCTCCTTTCATTTAAATAATGTTTTGGCTAAAACTCAAAGTGAAAACCGTAATCAGGCCATTACTAAATTGCTGCTCAATGGAAGTATTTTTTGATGTCAGCGGGCCAATTAATCGAACGCTTTGCCAAGATAAGCTTCGCTATTTTATTAATGGTGTTGGTCACTGCTGTGTTTTTAAAAACCAGCTTAGGGCAGCGATTAATTGGCTTTTTTTTCAGTTCGCCAGCCACATTTTCACCGTTAGTGGAGGAAGAAAAAAGTCACAACCTGCACAAGCGGTTAGATCTAACAGTGCCAGTGGTGGTGGGTAGTTTACACACTCAGCTCGGCCAAGTTTTAACGAGAAAAGCCCTGGTTATGCCCTATGTTGAAGGTTGCCCCCCTTGTGAAACGTTAATTAATTACATGGGTAAGCAAGAGCACGTACCGTTTTTGGTGATCACTTTTGCCGGTGAAACACCTCCCAAGCCGGCGCAATTAGCCAATACCGACATGGTGATAGTGAAAACCCATCTTGCCCCAAAACAACTTTACATGGATGCCAAGTTATCGCCGGTGCTCTATGAAATAAATGACGTAGGTGCTATTACCGCTAAGCATCTTGGCTTCTCTGAGGGGGCACTTAAGGTGCTGATTAACCGTTACCGATAGCCAGTAAGAGGTTTAGTGATGGCAAACGCTTGGGCATAATGCCTAAAACCTTTGTCGGAGCCGTTATGCCCCCTGTTGCCAAGAAAAAGCCTTATATCCATAGCCAACACGGCCACCAGCGACAGGACCCTTATCATTGGTTGCGGGACGATAACCGGCAAAACCCCGACGTCCTTGCCCATCTCAAAGCAGAAAACAGCTACGCCGAATCGGTACTTGCCAGCAATCAGGCCCTAGAAGAACAGCTTTATCAGCAAATGCGTTCGCGCATTGCCCCTGAAGATGTCAGTTTGCCTTGGTGGGACTATGGTTGGCAGCTGCGTGAACGTACCCTTGATGGCAAAGAGTATGCGTTGATTGAGGGACGCCGCTCAGCGCAGGATGAGTGGCAGCTACTGCTCGATGGCAATGTGTTGGCAGGCAATGCTAGCTACTTCTCATTAGGTGATATGGCCATTAGCCCGGACGGCCGCCTGCTGGCATACAGTACTGACCACAACGGCGATCGCAGTTATGAAGTGCAGCTTATCGATTTAGAAAGCGGCAGTGCCATTGAGGAAAGCTTTCCCAACATCAGCGGTGAGCTTATTTGGGGCAGCGACAGCCAAAGCCTTTACTATCTGACCCTAGACGACAGCCTGCTGCCCTATCAGCTTAACCGCCAGCGCCTTGGCCAGGCGCCGCAAGTACTGTACGAAGAAGAAGACAACACCTTCTGGTTGGGGATGGGGGAAAGTCGCGACCGCCAATGGTTGTTGTTGTCCTGTGCCGCGACCCTCACCGCTGAGGTGCGGCTGCTGCCACTTGATGGCAGCGATGATGCCCCCAAGCCATTTTGGCCACGCCGTGAAGGTATTGAATACAGCCTTGACCGCCTAGATAGCCAGTTTGTGGTGCTGAGCAATGAAAAGGCGCCCAACTTTAAGTTGTTGCTGGGCACTGGCCCTGATGACATGGCCGAACGCCAGCCACACGACCCTGCCGTACTGCTTGAAGATGTTGACATCCTACAAGGCCGCCTGGCGCTTTTGGAGCGTTATGAAGGGCAGTCTCGCATCCGCGTTTTTGCCGGCAACCAGAGCCAGCTATTGGCATGGGACGCCGAGGTTCAAGACGTTTGGCTAGGGCACAGTGATGATACCAGCGAGCTGGTGGTGGGTTATCAAAGCCCGGTACAAGCCCCTAGCCTTTATCGTATCGAAGCTAATTTAACCAAAACCCTATTGAAAACCCGGCCCTTGCCCAATTGCGATCTGACCCTTTATGACTGCCAGCGTATTGAAGTCAGTGCTCGTGACGGCGCAAAGGTACCGGTCACTTTAGTGTGGCGAAAAGACGGCTTTGTAAAAGGTCAAAACCCACTGTTGGTGGAAGGTTATGGCGCCTATGGCATCAGTATTGATCCGGGCTTTTCGGTTGCTAGGCTCAGCTTGCTTGACCAAGGTTTTGTATTGGCGGTAGCGCATATTCGTGGCGGCCAGGAAAAAGGCCGCGCCTGGTATGAAGGCGGCCGTCGCCAGCACAAATGGCATAGTTTTCATGACTTTATTGACGCCACTCAAGGCTTGATTGCACAAGGTTGGGGCGCAGCTGATAAGGTGTTTTGCGAGGGCCGCAGCGCCGGCGGCCTGTTAATGGGCGCGGTGCTGAATGAAGCACCAGAGCTTTACAAAGGCGCCTTGGTTGGAGTGCCTTTTGTTGATGTGGTCAGCACTATGCTGGATGACAGCTTGCCGCTGACCACCGGCGAGTACGACGAATGGGGTAACCCCAACAACCCGTCTGACTACTTCTTAATGCTCTCCTACAGCCCTTATGACAACGTACGCCAACAGTCCTACCCGCACATTTATGTGCGCACCGGCCTGCACGATTCGCAAGTGGCCTATTGGGAACCGGCCAAATGGGTTGCCAGATTGCGCGAGCTAAAAACCGATCAGCATCTGCTGCTGCTGGAAACCGAACTTGAGGTAGGCCATGGCGGCTTATCCGGCCGCTATTTGCGCTTTAAGGAAACGGCCCGCGACTTCGCTTTTGTTATCGGCCTTGCCACGGGGCGGTTAGCGGCAGAGCCGGCCAAAGATTAAAAGTAAAAGTGCCACAGCTCGATGAGGGGTGGCACCACCGATACCGCGAGCAGTAAGCCCATTGCTACGTTAAAGAGGCGGTGGGCATGGGGATTTTTTAGCACCCGGCTAAGGCCCGCGCCCCCAGTAGCCAAAATCCGGCGCAGGGAAAAGACACCAGGAAAAAGGCCAGGGTGATCGCCAATACCTGCCAGCCAATGGCACCTTCGCTGGAGGTAAAGGCGGCAATGGCGCTAGAAGCAACCACCCAAGCCTTGCCATTGATCCACTGAAAGGCAGCACCTTGCCAAAACCCCAGCGGTTTGGCATGGCCCGCCTTAATGGCTTTCGGTGTTTGGCTGGCTATCCTCCAGGCCAGCCACAGCAGATAAAGGGTGCCCAGTAATTTCACTAATTGGTGCAAGTGCGAAAAACGTTCAAAGATAAAACCAAAGCCAAAACCAACCAGCACCAACATCACCGGAAACCCCAAGCACACACCGCACAAGTGGCCAAGGCTTGCCCGCACGCCGTAATTCATGCCCGACGACATCAGCATGACATTGTTAGGCCCAGGGGTAATGGACGCGGAAAGGGCAAATAGCAATGTGGCAAGAAAAAGGTCCATATAACCCTTGATGAGTGAAAGGCCTCAATAGGCTACCGCCCAGCATAAGCGAAACCATGATTAGCGCAGCATATTGTGTATAAATCGATAAATTTATTTTTTTAATCAGCTTATTATGAGTAAACCCAAGCAATTCTTAAGGACAAGATGATGGTGCTATGGTTACGCTTTACTGCCTTGTGTTTCCTCCTTTTTTCGGCTTTTGCCTCCGCTGCGGTTACCCCTTGGTTTTCCTTCACGCTTTATAACGGCCACATTACCTTGCCGGTAACGGTTAACGGCATCAAAACCAACGTGGTTTTAGATTCCGGAGCCATGATCAACGGCATTAATACGGCTTTTATCAAAGCGAACCATATGCAGCTTTCCAAAGGCTCTGCGGTTTTAGTCAAAGGCGCCTTTGGCACTAAGCGCCAACAGAGCTTTAACGATGTTGGTGTTGAGTTAATGGGCGCGCATTGGCAGATGGATCATCTCGTTTCTGTCGCTTTAGGAGATAAAAACCTGGGGCTGTTATTGGGTGCGGGCTTTTTCGACAAATTTATCTTTCAAATTGATTACCCCAACCAGCGTATGCGCCTTATCACACGAGATTCATTGGATATGAATCGGTACAGCAATATAGAGATGCGTACTGCCGCCGGTGGCTTTCCTATTGTCAAAACCAAACTCAATGATCAAAAGTCGGTGTGGCTGGTGCTGGATACCGGCAATAGCGGCGGCTTATTGTTGTCGCACTCTTTAGTGCAAGCGCAAGGCTGGCTAAAAACCTTTGCCAGCCAGCAGGTGGTAGCGCAAGGGGTTAACAACAAAGTGCTTAATGACACCTTTCGGCTACCGGTACTGACTTTCGGGCCCTACCAGGTTGAGAATGTGGCTGTGACGGTACCGACCGACGGCCGCTATGACGCCACCGACAGTCTTAACGATGGCTCCGCCCTTACCCGCATTGATAATGCTCGGGTCAGGGGGCTGTTAGGTTTTGATGTTATTAAGCATTTTGTACTGACCATCGACTATAAAAATGGCCGCATGAATGTGGCGGTGCCCACCGAAAGCAGCACTAAAAAAAACCGGCCTTAGGCCGGTTTTAGCTATTTTGACAGTCGCTGCAGCGCCTTTTCGGCTTCATCTCTTGCCATACCGTAGCGCTCTTGCAACTTACCGATAAGGCGTTCCGAGTGGCCGTCTATTTGCTCGATGTCATCATCGGTGAGCTTGCCCCACTGGGCTTTGACCTTACCTTTAAACTGGCGCCATTTACCGGCTGTAATGTCGCGATTCATCATTCATCTCCTTCAGTGGAATGAAGGCGGCCAGGCCGCCCGAACGCTGGCTTACCTAAACTCTGGGACTGCCGCCCCGCACCACATGTACCAGCAGCGAAATCACCAGCAGCACGATAAAGACAAAGAACAGGATCTTGGCAATACCGGCTGCGGCGCCAGCAATACCACCGAAACCAAAAGCGGCTGCTACCAGTGCAACAATCAAAAATATCAATGCCCAACGTAACATGCTTCCTCCTGAATTTTGGGGGTTCACAACATAAGTTGCAGCATGTGTGCCAGTTTTTAAGTTATTGATTTTATTTGGTTGCTGTGTTTTTTGGGCTGGGCGGTATCTGCAAAAAGCACAGACGGTTTTGAAAAAAGTTCCCAATGGCGTGAAGCCATAAAAAAGCCCGGCGGGTGCCGGGCTTTTTTATTCTTGAGAACTGGGCTGCGTTTGGTAGCGCTCAAGCTTGTTGTAGAGGGTTTTAACACTTACCCCCAGTTGCTCGGCGGCTTGGGTTTTATTTTGCTGGCAGGCCTCTAACGTCGCCAAAATCAGGGTGCGCTCGGCGTCTTTCAACGAAGTGCCAGGGGCAATGTCTTTGGGTGTTTGTGTCTTTTCGGTGAGGTCGGGTAATTCGGCCAGGCCAATTTCATTTGCCGCCAGAATATGGGCCCGCTCAACGCAGTGCTTTAATTGGCGCACATTACCAGGCCAAGAATAACGGGCGATGGCATCTAAAGCGCCTTGGGTAAAGGCTTTATCGGTGCCGGTTTCGACATTGCGATAGGCCAGAAAATGGCGGGCCAGTTCAACAATGTCATCGCCCCGTTCGCGCAGCGCCGGTAGCTGAATGGGAAAATGTGCCAGGCGAAAGTAAAGATCTTCACGCAGGTAACCGCCATCAATGGCATCGTCAGGGCTGCGATTGGTGGCGGCAACTATCCTCACCTTGGTGTGTTGCACCTGGTCACTGCCAACCCGGCGAAATTCACCGGTTTCCAGGACCCGCAGTAATTTGCTTTGCAGCTCCAGCGGCATCTCGGTGACTTCGTCCAAAAACAAGGTGCCCTCGCTGGCTCGCTCGAAAAAGCCAATGTGGTCTTTAAGAGCGCCGGTAAAGGCGCCTTTGACATGGCCAAAGAGTTCGCTTTCAACCAGCTCGGCCGAAAGCGCGGCGCAGTTAACGGCAACAAAAGGGTCGGTGGCGCGGGGGCTTTGCTGGTGAATGGTGCGGGCGGCCAGTTCTTTACCACTGCCGCTTTCGCCAACCAAAAGCACGTTGGCTTCGGTTTGCGACACCCGGCGAATAAGCCGATACAGGCGGCGCATCACTTCACTTGACCCTAGCAATAAGCCAAATTGGTCAAGGTTCGAGCTTAAGGGCGCCCTGGTAGGGGTTTCTTGTTGCAGCGCCAGTTCTTCCTTAAATTCCCCCAGCACCTCGGTGAGGTGGTTAATGTCCAAGGGCTTACGAAAGTGATAGGCCACGCCGCGGCGCATTAGCTTATCCAGCCAGGGATTCGGGGCGCCGTCGCTCACTAACAACCAGTCGGCTTGGTGGGCAAGCGGGTGCGCGCGAAACAGCCGGTAGTCGGCTTCGTCAAAACGGCTGGGGCCATAAATCACCAAGTCGGCCCGAAAGGGCTCATCCAGGCTGGTGCTTTGGCTAAGGTGATAACCGGCTTGGCGCAAGGGCTCGGCCAGTTGCTGAGCCAAAGACAAATCGTCGGTAACCAGATGCAGGCGCGCCATATCGCTGTCCTCTTCCGTGTCGGGTAAGTAGTAAAACAAAGTGGCGATGATCCAGCGATTAACCGCTGGCGCTTTATCAGCAAAAACGCAAAAAGCGCAGCTTTACGCTGCGCTTTTACCGGGTAACACCTCAGTGTTTGCGGGCCGACAGGCCGTCTTTAATGGCCTTCATACGGTCGTGGGTCAGTTGAATGGTGGCTAGGCAGTCGGCAACATCCCTTGCCAACGGCTTGCTTTCCAGTTCTCTAACCCCTTCCTTAAAGCGGCACAGGGTGCGGTTTTCGGCTTCTTCGAGCTCAGTGACGTATTGAAACTTCGCATCGTCACTCAGTTGCGCCCGAAGCTCGGTATACACCGTTTGCATGCTGCCCGCTAAGGTACCGCGGTGGTCGGCCTTTTCGCCCATGTCTTCGACCTTACTACTCAAGTCACGCACAATATCCGCGCGGATATGGGCCATGTCGCGAAACAGAGATTTCAGGTCACTGTCATCGACTTGCTTGGCGGCATATTGGTAAAACTGCCGTCCGTCGACACAGACGGCAATTAATTCATTTACCAACCGCGAGTCATGAGTACCAAACATGGCGATGCACCGGTTACTGGGTGACCTTCAGGTCATCCTTGACGTCGACCACATTGTCGTAGCCCTTGGCCATGGCTACCGCAAGGTCACGGGCGGCGTCGTTTTTCACGGTCCCTTTCAGGGTGACTACGCCGTTGTCGGTGTCGACATTAATATCCATGGCGCTCAAGTTGTCACTGGCGGCGTACTTCATGTTCAGGCCCGCAGTGATGGTGGCGTCATGCCAGGTGCGTGAAAAGCTTTTGCCATCGCTGTGGCTGTCGCCCTTGTAGCCATCTTTTACCTTGATGTTGTTGTCGACATCGCTGACGCCATCAACATTTTCGGCAATTTGACCGGCTAATTCTTTCTCGACGTCGCTACCCACAGTACCGCTCAGTGTTGCCTCGCCATGGGAAACCTTGGTGTCGATGGTAAAGGCGTTAAGCTCGGTGTTGAGCATCAGCGCGGTTTCCAGCTTACCGTCCAACCAGGCATCCTTGGCTTCGCCTTTCCAGTTACCGGCGGCCATCGCAGGGGCAGCAGCTAAAGTGGTCAGGGTGATAGCAGTCAGTACAGTTTTCTTAAAACGCATAAGCTCCTCCTTGGGATCTGCGAACGTTGTCGCTTTAGCTATTGCCAGAGCTGTGCCAACTTTTTAAATGATTTAAAATCAATTGGTTAACGTTTTCATGGGTGGCGGCGCGAGCGGCCGCCATGAAAAAATTACCGGCGTTTCGGTAATTGCTTCCCAGGGCCCCAAAGGCCGCTCAGCAGCGATTCAGTTAGCTTGTGCCGGAACAGAGGCCGTAGTACAACAACTGCTCTTATTGTGGGAGGAACCCGAAATGCAGCTTAAGTGGAAATCCGGTGAACCGCTGGCTTGGCCCAGGGGTAAGGTGGTCTGTGTAGGCCGTAACTATGCCGAGCACGCAAAAGAGCTGGGTAATGCCGTGCCTGAGCGGCCATTACTGTTTATGAAACCGGCCAGCGCCATTGTCCCGGCTGACGATGCTTTTACCCTGGACGAAAGTCGTGGCCCGGTGCATTACGAGTGCGAGCTGGCGGTAGTAATTGGTAAGCCGCTTACCAAGGCTTCTGAAGCCGAGGCCAAAGACGCCATTGCCGGCTACGGTTTGGCGTTAGATTTAACCCTGCGCGAACTGCAAAGCGAGCTTAAACAAAAGGGTCACCCTTGGGAGCTGGCCAAAGCCTTTGACGGCAGCTGTGTGGTAACCGAACTGGTAGGCACCGAAGGCTTTGACGACCTTGGCGCCATTCACTACCAGTTCTATCAAAACGACGAGTTGCGCCAAGACGGCCATTCCAGCCAAATGATCACCCCAATTCTCAGCTTGTTGGCACTGATAAGCCAAACCTTCACCTTAGAGCCGGGCGATCTGGTGCTAACCGGCACCCCTAAAGGCGTTGGCGTGCTCAACAAGGGCGACAAACTGCGGCTGGTGCTAGAAGACAAACTCGATACTCACACCCAGGTGTGTTAATTACCTTAAGGCCTTGGCTTGCTGAGGCCTTAGTTTCCCTTTCTTGACAGACCGTTAGCCTTCATACACCTTCTTTGGCTGCCCTTTTTAAAATGGAGCCTCTCGATGCGTTCTTTGTTGCTGTTCGTGGTATCGAGCTTGATGCTGGCCGGCTGCCATGGCGATAAGCCTGCCAGCTATGATGCCAACGCCTTTTTTGACAGCGTTAACTACCAGAACCTGTCACTGTCAGAAGATGGCAAGCAAGCGCTGGTGAGCAGCGACAAAAACGGTGTGTTTAATGTGCATGCCATTAACGTTGCCGACGGCACCGACAAGGCCCTCACCCAAAGCCAGCAATCTACCTATGCGGTAAGCTGGTTTCCAGGTGACAACCGTTTCCTCTTTACCCGTGACAAGGGTGGCAACGAGATTTACCACCTCTATGTTGATGACGATGCTGGCCAACATGACTTGATACCCGACCCCAATGCCCGCGCCGAATTTTTAGCCTTCAGCCAGGATGGCCGCAGCTTCTATGTACTGAGTAACGAGCGCGACCCAAACGTCATGGATCTCTACCGCTACGATGCCAGTAGCTACCAGCGCCAGCGGATCTTTGACAACACTCAGGCCTTTGCTATCAGCAGCATTAGCGGTAATGGCCGCTTTTTGGCCCTCAGCCGCATCAATAACAACGCCGACAGCGACTTGTATCTGGTGGATTTAGAATCTGCCGATAAAACGCCGCAGCTCATTGGCGACCTGCCCGGTGAAAAGGCCAACTTTAATGCCTTAACCTTCGGCCCTTACAACCATTACCTGTATTTTGCTACCGACGCCTTTAGCAACTTTAAGCAGGTGTGGTCGCACCATTTACTCACCGGCAACCAGGAACAGGTGGCCAGTGACCATTGGGATATCAGCCATTTTTCCTTTTCCCATTCAGGGCGTTATCGCATTCAATCTTTTAATGAAGACGGCCATAGCCGCTTAGAGAT
This sequence comes from Gallaecimonas mangrovi, assembly GCF_003367375.1. Taxonomy (GTDB): domain Bacteria; phylum Pseudomonadota; class Gammaproteobacteria; order Enterobacterales; family Gallaecimonadaceae; genus Gallaecimonas; species Gallaecimonas mangrovi. Next base: position 3,933,628 of record NZ_CP031416.1, on the reverse strand, counting down.
TTATCAGCGTTTTACCGGTAAGCGTCTGCAGCTGCCGGCGCTGCCCAAGGGCGATATCAGTGATGTGACCTTCAGCAATGACGATAAAACCTTGCTGTTTTACCTCGACTCTGACACCAGCCCGGCCGACCTTTATGCACTGGACTTACCCTCTGGCAAGCTGCGCCAGCTAACCCATGCCCTGGGCGCGGGTATCGATAAAAACCGCTTGGTCGCCGCCAAGGTGGTGCGCTTTCAAAGCACCGACAACCTCACCATTCCGGCGCTGTTATACAAGCCGCAAACCGCATCAAGCAGCGATAAAGTACCGATGGTGCTGTGGCTGCATGGCGGCCCCGGCGGCCAAAGCCGCCATGGTTACAATGCCGTTATTCAGTATCTGGTGAATCATGGCTATGGGGTGCTGGCGGTCAATAATCGCGGCTCTTCTGGCTACGGCAAACCCTTCTTCCACTTGGACGACAAGCAGCACGGTGAAGGCGATTTGGCCGATGTGGTGAGTGCCCGCGACTACGTAAAAACCCTGCCCTGGGCAGACGGCGAGCATGTGGCGGTAATGGGCGGCAGTTATGGCGGCTACTTAGCGGTGGCGGCGCTGGCTTTTCACCCCGACACCTTCAGCGCGGGTATTGATTTATTTGGTGTCACCAATTGGGTGCGCACCTTGGCTTCCATTCCGCCCTGGTGGCAAAGCTACAAAGCCTACTTGTATTCAGAAATGGGCGACCCTGTGGCCGACAAAGCCCGCCTGGAGCGTATATCGCCACTCTTTCATACCGATAACATCACCAAACCGTTATTGGTGCTGCAAGGCATGAACGACCCCAGGGTGTTGCCGGTGGAAAGTCAGCAACTGGTGGCGGCCCTTAAAAAGCGCAAAGTGGCGGTGCAATACCTCACCTTTGCTGATGAAGGCCATGGCTTTACTAAAAAAGCCAATCGTATTAAGGCGGCTAAGGCTTATCTCGACTTCTTAAACAAGCATGTTAAGCCTCATAACTGGTTCTGATAAAAGGCCACTTGGCCCTTGCCAGCCGATTTGGCCATATAGAGCGCCTGGTCGGCCATGGCGATCACAGTTTTCGGGTCGTCATGGTCTTTAGGCCAAAAGGCACCGCCAATGCTGCAACCCACCGCTAATTCGCCCCAGTGGCTGGCCATGGGGCTAGCCACCGCGGTGAGGATACGCTGCGCCACCTGTTCGGGTTGGCTATGGGCACTGAGCTGAAGCACCACCAAAAACTCGTCGCCCCCTAAGCGCACCGCAATATCGCCCTCGCGAATGTTGTGATTAAGCCGTTTGGCCACCTCTTTTAGTACCAAGTCACCGGCTTGGTGGCCAAAGCTGTCGTTAATGCCTTTAAAGCCGTCTAGGTCCATGTAAAACATCACCACCGGCTCATGCTGGCCGTTCATGAATTTCATTAAGGCGCTGCGGTTGGGAAGGCCGGTTAGGGTGTCTTTTAATGCCAGCGACTCCATGGCGCCCAGCGCCGACTGGTGCTGGGTTAAGCTTGCTACCAGTTCAGTAATGGATTGACTCAGTACCTCAATTTCCCGTGAGCCTTTGGCGTTGGGAATGCGGCTGGGAATGCCTGCGGCCAGGCGGTCAGCGGCGCGGGCAATACGGGCAATAGGGCGGCTAATGCGCCCCGACAGCCACCAGCCAAGGCCGGCGGTGATAAGGCTTATCACCACACTTAGCCAAACCAAACGGCCAATAAAGGGCGAGGCGGCCTGGGCACTGCTATCAGCGGGTTGGCGCAGCACAATTTGCCAGCCGGGTTCACTGTGGCGGCTTTTGGCAAGGGCGCTCAAATAGGACTTATCGCCCTCTGCCAAGGTTGCCCAGCGGTGCTGTGACAAGGTGGTTAGGTTGGCTGGCGAAAAGGTATTACCCAACCAGGGTTCCGGCCCCAGCAACACCAGGCCGCTTTTATCCATCAACAACAAATCCAGGTTGCTAAAGTCTTGCTCTGGCAGGGTTAAGGCTTGGAATACTTGGTGAGTCCAGCTCCAAGACAGCTGGCCTGCCAGCACGGCGCTAAGCTGGCCATCGGTATTAAACAGCGCCACCGAGATATCCATTTGCGACTGCGCACCTTGGATGTGAGCCTTGGAAATCGCAGCGCCAATCACCGCAACATTGTCGACGCCACTTTTTTGGTTTTTGGCCTGTAAAAACAGCGTATGGTCGGCCAGGGAGCGGCCTTCCAAGCTGCCGTCGGCGGCATAGAGCACCTTGCCGCTACTGTCCATAAGCCCCAGCCATTGCAGCTTGGGTAGCTGCTGCGCCAGTGCCTTTAATACTTGGCGGACAACATCCTCTTTTAACGGCGCGTGCAGGCCGGGCAGGGCGGCAGCAAAGTCAAAAAGTTGCAGTTGGGTGTCAAGGTCCTGGTCGAGCTGGTCCACCAGAATTTGCGCATCTTGCGCCAGCAAGTGGCCGGATAAACGCTCCAGCGCATGCCGGCTCTGGTAGGCAGTAAAAACGGTAAAAAGCCAAGCCAGTGCAATGGCCATAACGGTGATAACAATGGCGATTTGTACGCGCAGACTCAATTGCCGCAAGGAGTACACCTGCAATCGTCGATATTGTTATCACATTGTAACGCATTTATTAATTTGTTCTGGTTTGGCCTTAGTAATGAGCTGCTTAGTTCTGGTAATCGTGGCGAAACGCCTGCACCAGCGGCTGCAGCACGGTTTTGACTTCGCTATCAAGGTTATCTTGCGCCACTTCGGCCAGCCCATGGTTGCTATCGTTCCAGGCAATGGCTTCGCGTTGCTGCCAAAGCGGCATATAGATGCGGGTGCGCAGCAGCGTCATGGCGGCGGTAACCTTGGCTTGCTGCGGCACCTGCAACCAGTGGGTGTCTTGGTCGCCGTCTTTAAGGTTTACCACCACCACCGCATGCACGCCCAAGGCGTAGCCGGCTTTGGCCAAGATTTGATTAATTTCGTCTTCACTCATGCTGCCAAGGTCCAGCGACACTTTCATGTCTCTAAGCTGTTTGGCAAACATCGCCGGGCCAACCAGGCGGTAGCGGGTGTCGTCGGCCAGTAGCGCTGTGGTTTCTTTGACCATGGCATCGTACAGGCGCTGATTTTCCAGCGGTGTATTCACCAAAAAGGCTGAAAGGTCTGCAATGGCAATACTTTGCACGCGATGCAGAACCGGCGATTTTACCGGGCTGTTATCCAATTGGTCTTGGGTGACCACGGCATCGAATTGAGGTTGGTTGGCTTTATTCGGGGTTTGGGCACAGCTGCACAGCAGCAGCGCCAACACGCAAAGTGCTTTTTTCATGTCCACTCCTTGGATACGTCATTTTCCTTACAACAGGAACCCTGTCGGTGCCAGCTCAGCTTAGCAGCTCCTTTTTGCTGCGCTGACAGACTTCCTAAAGGTTGCCCTATGTACTTTAAGGAGAAATGAACAAGCAGTTAGTTGTTTATGTTATATCTCATGATGTTGCAGAGCAGATGCTATTGGGGTGACGGTGTGGCAAAGGTTGAGGAAGGCGCTTGAGCGGCTTGCGCTGGTGGTTAACGTCGCTGTCGTTGTTGGTGGCTGGCGCCGTCAACCGGGTGCCGCGTTTTGCCAGGGTGCTGTCAAACCGTCTGCCCCCTGCCGCTAACCGCCCCTGGCAGCAGCAACTGGGTAAGGGCGCCAGGCTGTTGGCCGACAACAAAGACGCCCTGGCGGTGCGGCTGGCGCTTATTCGCCGCGCCGAGATCAGTATTGATGCCCAGTACTATCAATGGCGGGGCGACACCTCGGGGAAATTGTTGCTGGCGGCGCTGTTAAGTGCGGCCGACAAAGGGGTGCAGGTGCGGATGTTAATTGACGATGTGCACACCGAGGACGACCCGCTGATCGCCCGCCTGAATGTGCATGCCAATGTGGCCATTCGCCTATTTAACCCCTTTGGCAGCCGGGTGCTTACCCCCATTACTCGCCCCCTGGAATGGCTGTGGGACTTTTCCCGTGCTAACCACCGCATGCACAACAAAGCGCTGATCGTCGACGGTGAAGCGGTGGTGCTGGGGGGGCGCAATGTTGGCGATGAATATTTTGGCCTGCACCCCAGGCGCAACTTTTTAGACATGGACGTGCTGGCGGTGGGCGACATCGCCCAAGAGGTCGCTGAGGCCTTTGACCTGTTCTACAACGCCGAATGGTCGGTGCCGGTGTCGCAGCTAATCACCCTTAGGCCACTCAGGCGCGAAGCCCGGCAGGCCTTTAAAAAGCTCAACGCCTTTTGGGACCAGCCGCACTGCCAGGCACTGTTAGATAGCCTTCCCAAAAATGTGCTGGAAAAGCCGCTGGTTAGCGCCGAGATGCAGGTGTTGTATGACCTGCCTTCCAAGGTGCATCCGCTGCGAAAAAGTCACCGTAAAATGGGCTCGCACACCGCCCTGGCCCTGGCCCGTGAGGCCCGTAATACTCGCCACAAGCTGACGGTGGTCAGCCCCTATCTGGTGCCCTCTAATGAGATTTTGGCGCAGATGGGCATGTTGGAAGGCAGCGGCGTTGAAACCCACATTCTGACCAACAGCCTGGCGGCCAATGATGTGGTACTGGCCCATACCGGTTACGCCGCCCAGCGTGAAGCCATGCTCAGTGCCGACATTGCGCTATCGGAACTGGCGGTTGATGCTGAACTGCCCGGCGGCAAGGAAAGCGGCAGCCTGTCGGGGCTGCACGCCAAGCTCATCAGCTACGATGACCACCGCTTTTTTGTTGGCACCTTCAACCTTGACCCGCGCTCGATTTTTATCAATACCGAGATGGGCTTGCTGATAGACAGCCCTGAGCTGGCGGCGCAGCTGCAGCAATTACTGACGCCTTATATCAGCGGCAGTCAAAGCTGGCAGCCAACCTTTTGCGGGCAAAAGCTGGTCTGGCGCCGGCAAATTGCCGGCCAAGTATGGACCGAGTCCACCGAACCGCAAGCCACGGTGTGGCGGCGCTTTATGGCCCATGTTTTGTCCTGGCTGCCGGTGCGTAGCCAGCTCTAACTAGCCCGCCTGGGTAGTGATGTTTGAGGCAGCAAAATGCGTTGCTAAGTGCGCCTTGAGCCGTTTTACATCCGCGGCAATGTCAGGGTTTTTCATTACATCAAAGCACGAGTGGGTGGGTACGATGGCCGCGCCACAAAAGCGGTAACAAGCGGCGATATGCAAAAAGGCGTCGTGGTCGGTTTTACCCTGGTAAAGCACCTGGTTTGGGTCACCAAAGGCGGCAGCGGGGGCATTCCAGGTGAGTGACATCATAAAGGATTTGCCCTGCATCAGGCCGCCGGTGCCGTATTGGCGGCTGGGATCATGGCGGCTGCGGCCATCGGTTGCTATCAGGCTCTGCTGGGCAAGGCCGGCGTTAAATACTTCATCTAGGTACTTTTTGTGCTTCCAGGGCGCGCCAAACCAGTTAACGGGCGCCTGCAGAATAATAACGTCTGCCCACAGGTGTTTATCCAGCTCTTCTTGCACGTCATAACCGCTGTCGATATGGCTGTGACGCACTGCAAAGCCCTGGCCTTGCAGAGTGTCTGCAATAACCTCAACCAGGTAGCGCGTTAACCGGCCTGGCGAGATATCCGGATAATGCTGGTGGGCGTTGATGATCAATACATTTTTCATAACGGTTCCTTGGCTATCGGCCAGAGGGGGAGTAGGTATTCATCATGGCGCGCTTGGCTCTGAAAGCGGTTGTCAAAAGCGAGCATATTTTTGCCTAAACCAACAACACTACCTTGCTTTGGGTAAAGCTCTAGCCTGCCTATGCTAGAGTCAATTCTGTCTTTGCATGCCGGACTTAACATGGCCACAACGTCGCTAGTGCAGCTACTGACCGAATTGATTGAAAGCGACGGTGAGTCATCTTCGCCGGTACCGGGGGTCAGGCTGCATCGTTACCAGCAAAAAACGCCGCCCTTTCCTTGCATGTTTCTGTTCGGCATTGGCATCACGGTGCAGGGCGGGAAAAGCCTGATGGTGGGGCGCGAGCATTTTCAGGTTAGTGCCGGCACCATGGTGATTACTAACGCCGACTTACCCATCACCAACCAAGTGACCGAGGCAAGCATCCAGACGCCTTTTCTGGGAGTGTGGTTGGAACTAGATGTATTACTGTTAACCCAGTTAGCCACGCAGCTGCCAATGAATTTAACACCAGCCGGGGGCTGCCGCTGCATGCGGGTTTTTAGCGGCGATAGCGATATTGAAGCGGCTCTGGTGCGGTTGTTATCGTTGCCCAAGCAGCCCGCTCTGGTAGCACAGCTCGCCCCGCTAATTCACCAAGAGATCATGGTGCGGCTGCTTTGCGGCCCGGGTGGTGCAATGTTAAGGGAGCTGGTGTCATTAGGTTCGCCGGTACAAAGGGTGGCCAAGGTTATCGCCTGGATGAAAGCGCACTTTGCCGAGAACACGGCGGTAGACGACTTAGCTGCCATGGCTAATATGAGCCCTTCGTCGTTTCGCCAGCATTTTCGCAATGTCACTGGCACAAGCCCGCTGCAATACATAAAAGAGGTCAGGCTTATTGAGGCCCGGCAATTGATGCTGAACGAGGCCATGGACGCCGGCAGCGCTGCCCTGCGGGTAGGGTATGAAAGCGCCTCACAATTTAGCCGCGAATACGCACGTTTTTTTGGCGCGCCGCCGCGGCGTGATACCTGCCAGTTGCGCCAAGGCGTAGTGCGCTAAAGATCACAGTTTAACAACCGCTTACCCCGAAACCCCTGCCCTCTGCCGTTGCGCCCTTGTACCGCTACCCAACAAACGGGAAGCTATGTAAAAAATTTTAAGGAAATGTCATGAAAACCATAATGATGCGCGGCTTCGCGGCAGCATTGGCGGCGCTGCTGTTGGTCAGCACGGCCTTTGCCGCCGAGCCTGCCAAGGCCGATAAAGAGCGGGCTGACTACATTCGTAGCCACTATGCCAAGTTTGAATACCAAATCCCGATGCGCGACGGTGTTAAGCTCTTTACCTCGGTTTACATTCCCTACGATCGCTCCAAGAAATACCCCATTTTGATGCAGCGCACCCCTTACCAGGTTGCGCCGTACGGAGCCGACAAATACAAAACCCGCTTAGGGCCAAGCGAAAGCTTTGAAAAAGCCGGTTATATCTTTGTATTCCAGGACATTCGCGGCCGCTTTATGTCTGAAGGCAAGTTCGTCAACATGCGCCCGCAAGACGCAGCCGAAAAAGGTGGCAAGGCCACCGATGATGCCACCGACGCCTATGACACCATCGACTGGCTGGTAAAACACATTCCCGATAACAACGGCAAAGTGGGCCAGTGGGGCATTTCTTACCCGGGTTATTACACCTCGGTGTCGTCTATTCACGCCCACCCGGCGCTAAAAGCCATTTCCCCGCAGGCGCCCATCGCCAACTGGTTCCGAGACGACTTCCACCGCCGCGGCACCTTCGTTACCCCCATGGCGTTTTTGTTCCTCGACACCTTTGACAAGCCCCGCAAGGGCCCCATTAGCGTTTGGCCGGAAGGGCACAAGCTCTACACCCCAGACGGCTACCAGTTCTTTAAAGAATTGGGCCCCTTGAGCAACGCCAACAAGGAATACTTCCACCATAAGCGCCCGTTCTGGGACGAAATTACCGAGCACCCCAACTACGACGCCTACTGGCAGGCCCGTAATGTGTTGCCGCACCTGAAAAACACCAAGCCTGAAACCCTGGTGGTGGGCGGCTGGTACGACACCGAAGACCTGTACGGCGCGCTGTCTACCTACGCCACCATGTCCCATGGCAACAAGAAAAGTAACGTTCGCCTAGTAATGGGCCCCTGGTTCCACGGCCAATGGAACCGCGCCGACGGCTCGCACATGGGCACCGCCCAGTTCGGTTTTGACACCACCAAGTGGTACCAAGACCACGTGCAACTGCCGTTCTTCGAGCATTATCTGAAAGGGAAAAAAGAGCCTGAACTGGCCAAAGCCATTGTTTTTGAAACCGGTGCTAACCGCTGGCGTACCTTTGACAGCTGGCCGCCCAAGCACACCGAGTCTAAAACCCTGTATTTAGGCGGCGGTGAAAAGCTGCTGGACCACAAAGACCCTAAAGGCGGCTTTAGCGACTACGTTTCTGACCCCAATAAACCGGTACCGCAGTCCACCAGCATTACCCGTGGCTGGGCCCGTGAGTACATGGCCGCTGACCAGCGCTTTGCCGCCCGTCGCCCCGACGTGCTGGTATTTGATACCCCGGTTGCCAAGCACGACATGACCATTGCTGGCCGCCTTAAGGTCAACTTGTGGTTCTCGACCGACCACACCGCCGCCGACATTATCGTTAAGCTGGTGGATGTGTTCCCCGGCACCGACGAGAACACCGGCCTTAAAGATGATGACACCGGCAATCGCCATGAACTGGTGCGCTGGGGCGTTATTCGCGGCCGTTTCCGCAATAGCTTCTCCAAGCCTGAGCCCTTTGTGCCCAATAAGCCTACTGAAGTGAAATTCGACCTCTACGACGTGTTCCACAACATTAAACGTGGCCACAAACTGGAAATAGAAATTCAAAGCACCATGTTCCCGTTCCTCGATTTGAACCCGCAAAAATATGTACCGAATATTTTTGAGGCCAAAAAAGCCGACTTTGAACGTGCGACCCACAAGGTGTACCACTCTGAGCAGTATCCGAGCTCGGTGACCTTTAATGTGTTGCCTGAGTAACGGTGTAGTTAGCGAATAAAAAAAGCCGCCCTAGGGCGGCTTTTTTGTGGGTTGGGTTTAGTGGATTTTGGGGTTTGTTGAAACGGGTGATCCCTTTATCCGCCGGGTTTTTAATGCCGGGTCCCGGCCCGGCAGCCGGGTTACTTTTGTTACGTTGTATACATTACGTCAAAAGTTAGTGGGGCTGCCCAACCAAAAGCACTGCCCACGTTTACTCAGACCATCCACGGTCTTCGCCCTAACGGGTAATCGTCGCAAGCGCCGATATTCAAATTTGCTCCTGGCAAATTTGTCGCGGTGTCCTGATTGAATCCCGTGTTGCTAGCATTCCGGCTCGCCACGTCCTGTGCTCGCGCTCAGCAGCATCAAAGCAGCACTTTGATGCGCAAGCTTCGCCCCGACGCGTGTTCAGTTTGACCAAGCTGGCCGCCTCTCATCCCTGACTCGCATCAGCTCCCACTCCCGCCAGTAAGGCGCTTCACTTAAAGGGGCCCCAAAAGCAGGTGGCTTTGTTAACTTTTGATTCTATTGGGATGTAGAAGTGGGTGCCCCACGTCTATTTGCTAATAGTGCCATCAGCACGCTAATGGCCTTGCGACTGTGCGGGTGATTTGCTGCACGATTGTTTAACAAACAAGGTCATGTTTTCACGAAAAAATACAGACCGCTAAAGACGGCTTTTTCTATGGCCGCCTCATTATTTTAGTGAAAGTTAATGTTGGCTGCGGCGAGCTAAAAATGGGCAGCTGTTCGAAAAGAAGCGGTGCAATGGCAGTAAAATTTCTAAAGCGAAAAAGTATTCAGCGCGTACTGAAGTATTTTAAGCGTTTTTATTTGCAAGAGGTGTTGGTGTTGGGGGACTCTCATGCCAGTGTCTTTAAAAAAGAGCTTCTAAAAAAAGCGTTCCCAGGCTTTTTTGTTTCAACCTGCGCCGTGGGCGGCGCAACCATTTCTGGCCTGGAAAACCCGAACTCCAAGACCAAGGCGCTGGATAAATTCCGCAAGGCGTTAAAGTCGGCTCGCCCAGCCTATATTGTGCTGCTGCTCGGTGAGGTCGATACCGGGTTTGTCATTTGGTATCGGGCCGAGAAATACCAGGCTCCAGTCGCTGAGATGCTGGAAAAAGCCGTCAATAACTATCAGGCCTTTATTGCCGAGGTGGCCGCCTTAGCGCCGGTTATCTGTATCTCTACGCCAATGCCAACTATCAGGGATGATAACGACTGGGGCGAAATTGCGAATATCCGCAACGACATCAATGCCACCCAACAGCAAAGAACCGCACTGACTCTGGCCTTTAACAAACAAATGGCAAGCTACTGCCAACAGCAGGGACACCACTACCTTTGGTTAGACAACGAGTCTTTAGGGCCAGATGGTCTGGTTGCCCCTTATCTTTTGAACAAAGATCCCTGCGACCATCATTATGATGACGCAACCTACTCAGGGCTGCTTATTAAACACTTGCAAGATGTGCTTGCCGTTGAGGGAGTATTGGTGGCGCAGCCGGGGTGAGGTCGGCTTTTTTAGTTTGGTTATAAAGGGAAGAATTGCTTTTTTTATTGGTGTGATGCCACTCGGTTTCTCTATCCGCCGGGCGTTACGCTATTGGGGCCCAAAAGCAGCTAGCTTCGTTAGAGATCTGACTTTGTTCAGGTAATATCACCGCCGCAAAAACGTGGACTACAAACGGGGTGGTAAGGGTGAAAGGATTTTTCGTATCGTCAGCAGGCGCTTATGTGCGCTATCACGACTTGCCCGGCGATAATACGCCTATCGTCTTTATTCACGGTATCGGCTGCGCCTCTTCCTTTGATTACCCCGAAGTGGCTACCCGCTTGGCGCACAAAGGCCACCGCTGCATTCTGGTGGATTTGTTAGGGGCGGGTTTTAGCGACAAGCCCGAGGCGTTTGCTTACAGCATCAGCGCCCACGCACAGTATCTGGCCGACTTTATCCGAAGCTTGCAACTGGGTCGCTGCTACCTGTACGGCCATAGCCGCGGCGGCTCTGTGGCCATTGAGCTTACGGGCCTTATTACCGAGCAACTGGCGGGCCTTGTTTTGAGTGAAGCCAACCTCGATGCCGGTGGCGGCATGTTCAGTAAACAAATCGCCGCCATCAGCGAGCAAGACTACGTTCACTGCGGTCACCAGCAGGTTATTGCCCGCAGTGTTGACAGCGCCGACCCCAGCGGCAAGCTGTGGGCCGCCAGTATGCGCCTTTGTCTACCCCAGGCAGTGCATCGCGAGGCGGTGTCTCTTATCGCCGGTGGCAGCCCATCCTGGCGGCAACGCTTTTATGCGCTGCCGGTCCCCAAAGCTTTTGTGTTTGGTGTGCATTCGCTGCCGGACCCGGATACTGACATCCTGGCCGCTCAAGGCATTGATATCGCCTTGGTGGAAGACGCTGGGCATTCAATGGCGTGGGAGAATCCACAGGGGCTGGCGAAGGTGTTGGGGGAGGTTTTGGAGGGTTGGGGTTGATGGTCTGTGTTATTGGGCGTCAGTTGCTTGCCTGATGATACTTGCTGGTTCCGTTACACGCCGGGTTCCGGCCCGGCAGCCGGGTTACTTTTGTTACGCCAAAAGTCAGCGGGGCTGCCCAACCAAAAGCACAACCCACGTTCCGCGATTTCCTCGCTACCAGTCATTTACCGCTGACCGCTGCACACGCGTTCCCGACGCGTCTTCCGCTCTTTCGGCATCCTTGCCTCAAGTCAGCTCCCACTCCTTCCCGCGAGGCGCTGCACTTAACGGGCGAAGGCTGGTGGCTTCGTTAACTTTTGATTTTATTTGAATATAAAGGTGGGTATTCTACGTTTTGCAAAACCAGTAAATTTCAAGATCCGCTAAATTATTTTATGAGGTCTTTTCTATTTTCAGATATAATTTTTTCTGCAATTTTTCTTATTTTATTATAACCGCCAACTGATGCTGACTGAATATATGGAGACCATCCTATTACTCTAGAATTATTGTACCACCCTAGAAAAACTTGGGAGACTTTACCATCTATTAGTTCTGATGGAATAGCATTCAGACTGATATCTAAAACATTTGCTGTTTCAGTCACAGCTGTTAATCCATTTAGAAATATAAAATCAAAATTCTTTTCTAATAGCAGCTTTAAAAAAGGTAGGTCTTTTTTTAAAAGGATACTTTTTGTATCTGAACTTAGCTTATTCCAAAAAGGTGTCGTTGCCCATTGAACAATATCAAGATGTACAGCCGACCCATCATAGTATGAAAGTTCAAACTGCTTTAGGAACTCTTCATATTTATTGAACCATAACTTATAAGGATTTTTTCTAAAATAATTTTTACAATTATCGATTACCTTTATTGCCTCTGAATCTGTTAACTCTTGAGAATCTTCTCTTTCAAGTTCTTGTCTTGAACATAGTCTTGTTTTTTCTGGAATTAGAATTTCACCATTTTTATCACAAAACTCTCGGTCGCTTGGGTTTAATGAGATAGTACAAGCTCTTGCATTATCATAATCCCCAAAGTATGGAACTGGAGTTGTTCTTTTCGTAATAGAAAGTGATGGATCTATTTCTTCTTTTACTCTTTTTAATATTTCTGGTCTTAACATCGGGTCTTACCATTTTTAAACAAAGGTCAATTCTAGAGAAAACTAATAAAAAAGATGGCTATACCTTCAGTTTCCTCATTCGCTGGTTGGTGTGTTAATGCCGGGACTCGCCCCGGCGGGCGACTTACTTTCTTGCTTGTCCAAGAAAGTAAGCAAAGAACGACACCCCGGCGTTACGCTATTGCTTCGCTTCCAGTCACTTACCGCGGTCGCTGCACACGGGCATCCTGCCCTTCTTCCGCTCACTCGGCGTCCATGCCTCGTGCCCACTCACGTTCCTTTCCACTCAGCGCTTCACTTAAAGGGGCCCCAAAAGCAGGTGGCTTCGTTACCATTTGATTTTATTGGGATATAGAAGTGGGTGTCCCACGTTTTTCTTGCCACTTTTTTGGCAAAACAAGTGACAGTTTTGTAAGTCCGATTGCTGCCGCTTGTTAGGGCTCGTTCATTGCCCTACGGCTTAGATTTACAATGATTACAGTCAGTAAAGTGATTTGAGCCAAATTATTGACTGTCGACATCAGTCCACCTCGCATTGCCCATAATCCATTACCACTAGCCAATGTTAATAAAGCGAGTACAAAAGTAACAACAAGGCTTACTATCGCAAAATAGTAGACAAAGAAGAATACATCTAAATGCCCTTTGCGCTTGTACTTTTTAAATGTGCTAGACCGAGAAAAAGAGAATAGGATTGTTATCACTGCTGCCAAAAATCCAAGCATAGTAAATGCAAATGTCGCTACAATTACAGCAAGATTATTCTTCTGTTCTATCAGGCTCATCGACCAACTCGGGTCTATCGCTACTATCTTGCAATACATCAGATAAAAGATCGGCCCAGGCACTAGCGTCAGTAAACCGAACAATAACATCAAGAGAATTTTCCTCGAAACCTTCATCAGCCCTGTACTCCGTTAACTTGTCTTGTAAAAATCTATTTCTATTCATCTTCTCTTCTAATAGAGATGGTATACGAGTTTCTTGTGATTTATCCACGCTATCTGAAATGGCTCCACGACCAACCAGATATAAATCAGTCATCTGAGAAGCACCTTCATTTCTCGCTTTCATAATCATCCGCTCGACGCCATCATCAGGGATAGATGATAGAAACTTACTAACAGTAGGCTTTATGTTCTTTCTTGACTTAGGCTTTATTACGATCTCAATGCCATCAAGTTCAATTGTATCGGTCGTGTTTGCGGAAATTGACGCAAGTATGTCCTGTACAAATGAGTTTTCCTTGGACAGTTCAATGGTAGTCCTCCCAATATGTGGCAGCGACAATGCTTCTTCTTTTGTTGCTTGATAAAGCAAGGCTTGTGGCAAGAAATTTAAATTAGGGATTCCAAGTGATTCAAGGAGGTTATTTATGTGTGTTGTAAAAACATCCACTCTAGGCGCGAGCAATGTAGATGCAAACCCGAAATGATCCTCTTTTATATGTAAGTAAGATGCGAACCCAAGTTGCTCATCTTGTTCAAGTAGCGAATTAATCTCACCAACGGAAACATTATTAGTATTCACTTTCTTAATCAGTTCATGGCTTCTTGTAATTAAGAAAAGGAAAGTATCTCCAAAATGATGAATAAGATACACATGCTCATCATTATGGAAAAAGTTGTTTTTAAATGCTGTACTGGCATGGCGGCAATATGCCTTCAAAAAATCTCTAAGGTCAAATAGCATTTTCTGACCTGTTACATGGTTTCTTATACAGTAACCGAAATAGTTAACCTTCATGGTTTATTCGTTATGCTGGTTATTTTAACGATGTGGTAGCCCTAACGCCCCAAGCAGGGGCAAGTACATGCAGGCTAAAATACGGAACGAAGTGACGGGAGCCTGCATGTAATCGTCCCACTGCCTTGGTTTGTTATGCGCTCGCAAGCCCTTCATAAGGATTCATCGTTATGTCAATGCTGACTAAAAAGTCTCCTTCGCCCTTGGTGAACTCAAAAGCTCTGCCGGGAATAATTGTTTGTGTTACTTCCCAGCCACCTTTAAATTCCATTTTTATATCTATTATTAATGGAATACCACTGAAGTTCAGTGCGATTTTCTGGCCAGGACTAGCATTAATAATAGTTTGCTGAATTTTTTCTCTAACTCCAGATTACTCATGAATTCTCCATAGCGCATAACAGTTTTATTAGCGATCGTGCTCGCATTTGCTCACTTGACCAGTTGGTTGGTATTGAAATAACTAAATGATATTCATGATTACTTTTGCCAAAAACACAGTTTGTGGCGTGATAAAATCGGGCGGTATCGTTTTAAAGCGAGATAAGTGCTTGTTGTCATTTGATAGCACAAGCGATACATCATCTGTTTCCCTTCGCGGTTTGATGGAATAGCTTTGGTCAGTCTTTTCAACCAAAGGCATTGCTGTCACCGCTCTTATTGCCCGTTAAGTGCAGCGCTTTGCTGATGGGAGTGTAGGGGCAGCTGAGACAGTTCTATCACCCATACGTGTTACTAACGCCGCTTTTGGAGCCCATTTAAGTGGAGCGCCTTACCGTCGGGAGCGTGAGCTGACGCGAGACAGGGATGTCGAGCGAGCGGAGGACGCGTCGGGAACCGTACGCAGCGGTCAGCGGCAAGCGACTAGAGGTAAGGACATCGCGTAGCGTCTGGGCGGTGCCTTTGGGTACTTTGTGCGAAAACAAAGTACCTCGCCTGCCGGGGCGAGACCCGGCGTATAGAGGAGCCGTCAGTGAAACCAGGGTAAGAGTGAAAAACTATTAATTATCAGTTTGTTATTGATTAGGTAGTAAAAGGCTCAATCGACGCTACCGCCCTTGGGTGCGGTTCCCAATCTCCCTTTCTCATCCTGAGCTGACAGCCTTCCCTATCACCAAATCCATTTGTTAAACCCAACCTAAACAACCATAACCACATCAAAACACTGGGTAAACGGCTAAGCATTAAAAATGTGAAAGAAGTGGATATGCCTAACTTGGCTGTTATAGGAATAGGTGCTGGTATCCCGCCAGGGAGTAAAAGCTCACTCGCCACTGCAACCCCCATAACAACTCGGCTTTCTGGGGCATACCGCCCCCCGCGAGCAAATCAGCCGGGCGTCGCTTTCGATGCCGCGCTCTATCCAGTTGATATTGAGAATTTTGGCGATGGTGCGCAGCTCCTTTTTAATGGCATTAGGGATGGCAGCGGCGCCGCCGCTTTTTACGCAGCTGGCTTTGAGTTCGCTGGCAATGGCGTCGGCGTCTACGCCTTGGGCGGTAATGGCGGGAATAAGGTCGATACCGGCGCAAAGCACCCGGTCGTTACCGGCGGCGTCGAGAATATTGACCGACTCGCAGCAATAAATACGCGGCTTGTCGCCGACATTGAGAATGGAGATTTGCGCTGAGCTGGGGTTGCCTGCCTGTGCTTGCGAGAGGCGGCGAAACACCGCCCAGTGCTGGCAAGGGTCTTTGACCTTGCGCATATTGCCCCAGGGTAGCGGAATGCCGTTACCGCGATATACCGCCTTGAGCTTGCCTTCGCCGTAGGCGTCGAAGTAGTGCCAGTGCGGGTAGGGCGACACCACCGTCATCCGCCGCATGGCCACCGACGGCGACACTCCGGCCTTTTTGTGTACGGCAATTTCATAACCGTTGCTGTCTAACAGTTGGCGAAAGGGCACCTTGGGGCAGAGCAGCGCGCCGGCAAAAAAGCTCGATTCAAAATCGCGCCAGGCCTGCAAAATGTCTTGGGCGTTTAGGGCATCGGTGGGGGCGGCGTTGTCTTCTTCCCAGGGCTGGGTGTGGCCGATGGTCAGCACCCCTTTTACGCCGTCGGTGCCATGCAAGACCTTGTGGCCAATGTAGACGGCAAGGTCGTATTTCAGGCGTGTGGGAAATTGGCGCAGCATCTCGTTTAAATAAAGGGTGCCGGGCGGTTCAAAAAAGGAGGTCACTAGCTGTTTGGCGCTAATACCAAGCTCGTCTACCACCTCTTTTGGGGTGCGTTTTACCCACTTGATGTTAAGGCCAAGGTCGCTGGCGATAGCCACCAAATCTTCCACCGCCAGGTTAAGGCGCTTTAGGCCGATTTCTTCGGCGGCCCTTTCCAGGTTGGGAAAATGGTTTTGCAGGTTTTCCTGGTGGGCACGTATCAATAGGTGCGCAAACTGGCGGCCGGTGATGCCGGTTTGCGACAGCATTTCTGGAATGGCAATTTGCAGTATTTCGTTTGAAAACAAAAAGCCTGGTTCCAGCGCCATGCCGCTAATGCCGCCGCGGTTACCCTTGTCGGGGGTAATTTCCGCTTGTTCCGGCTCGTCGTCCAAAAACCATTTAACGTCTTTTTGAAAGACCTCGGCAATCACTTCCAGCATCTCGACGCTGGGCACCCGCTTGCCCCTTTCTATCATCGACAGGTACGACACCGACGGGGCGTTTTCGGGGTTGATGCGCACGCAACGGGACGACAAGTCCTCCATGGTGAGGTGGTTACGTTTTCGCAAATTCCTGACTTTGGTGCCAAGAAAATGGGATTGTCTGACCAAGCTTTTTGACACTGCCATTTTGTAAAATTCACACTGTAAAATTTTTGTTGTGAAATTATAGTCAACTTTTGGCTAGTCTACTTATCGAACACCGTGAACACTTAACCAGCAGCACACTTAAGGTTAAACACCATGCACTGGCAAGAGACCGAATCACCAACGAGGTAGATAACATGAACATGCTGACTTTTGATAGAACCGAGATCCAGGAACAACAAAAGCCCTTTATTGCCGAAGCCATTTTTGCGGTGGAAGCCAGCCTGCAATGCGAAAAGCAGGTCAAAGCCAAACAGCTTTTAGATAACTTGTTCCCCCTTGAAGCCGGTTCCCATCAAGACGTGACCAGCTATGTTATCGACTATCACCACCTGCTGGCCTACTTCAAAGATGGCAGCCACAGTGGCCTCAAGCACCCTTGCCAGTTCGTGGCTTATGAAGGGGAAAAAGAGTCGCCCTGCTCTATTTTGTTTCGCGACGGTAGCGGCGGCCATGTAGACGTGGCATTCGGTTGCCACCAGGGTTCGGGCAATGTAGCGCTGGCCTTTATTGACGACGTGCAGCTGGAAACCTGCACCACTTTTACGCAAATGGCTGACCAAGACACCCCTACCGCTGGTATGCGCCACTGGATAAGCCTGGTGAAAGGCGACAAGCCCGAAGCCTGCGTCGAAGACAAAGACTACACCGCCAAAAATGGTGAAGACTACCGCTTGAACTACTGCTTTAGCTTGTAAGCAGTGCTGATAAAAAAGGCCTCCGGTGGGAGGCCTTTTTTGTGGCGGTTATTGGCGCTTTAGCCAGCTTTTAAAGGGATAGAGGAACTGGCCAACAATGCCGTCTGGCACCGGATCTGACACAGTGCCGTAGCGGCTTGCCAGGTGCTTTGGCATAAAAAGTGTGCCAAAGAGCACGTCATAGAGCGGCAAAAAGCCGGCGTAGTTTTTATCAATGGCTTCGTCTTCTGACGAGTGGTGCCAGTGGTGGTATTCGGGGGTGGCCAGTACCCAGCGCAGCAGCGGAAAACGAAAGCGCAGGTTGGCGTGAATGAAGATGGCGTGAAAAGAAATAAACACCAAGTAGGCATAAACCGCCGAAGGGGCAAAGCCCAGCACAAAAATGGGCAGATAACCGGCAAAGCGGTTTACCAAAATTTCAAACAGATGCAGCCGGCTTGAGGCCAGCCAGTTCATTTGTTCGGTGGAATGGTGAATGGCGTGAATTTTCCACAGCGCCGGAATTTCATGCATGGCTCTGTGTATCCAGTAGGTACCAAAATCCACCACCAGTAACAGCTCAATAAATTGCAGCCAAATCGGTTGCGCGGCTACCCACAGCTGAAACGACCAGGTGGTTACCTGGTGCAAAAATACCTGAATGGGGATCACCGTAAAAAAGCTGATGAGCTGCACGCCCATGTGGCTGAACATGAAATATTTAAGGTCGGTTATCCAACCCTTGCGCAGAATGTTTTGGGTTGGATCTTTGGCAAAGGCGCGCTCTAGGGGAATAAACACCAGGGCCAGGATCACCAGGGTCAGCACAAAATAGTCCAGGCCCACATAGAGGTTACGGCTGGCAATGTTGGGCGCTTCGATGTGGCCAGAGCCAATAAGCGCCGCCAGTATGGCCAGTAGCATGCCGGTCAGGCCATAACCCGGTGACGGATGGCGCAGCATGGCATACAGCCCAAAGCCAAAACCAATAGCGATGGCCAGTTGCAACAGCGGCTTTAAAAGCGCCGGGTTATAAAAACCGCGAAATTCAGGGGTGGTAAACAGTGCTGGCACCCAAAAACACAAGGCGGCCAACAGGGATAGGCTGGAGAAAAACAGCGACAGTGCCGCGCTGCCTTTACCTTGCCCAGGGGTGAGGTCGACATCTTCGTATTTGTCGCGTAATAACTTACTCATTACTGTCCTTGTCTGCGGCTACTCATTCCATTGAAAGCGGCAGCTTAGCAGTTTCAAGCAAATGCTGGCAGGGCCAATTGCGATGGCATTACTCCGGCAATGCCAGTTTGCTGCCGTCAAAGGTGAGCTGTTCAAGAATGCTGGCCGCGTTGGCAGAGCCGAGCGGGTCGAACTTGAGGCCATAAATGGAGTAATGCAAAGAGCGCTGCAGATTACAAACGGTGCCGGTTAGGGCCGGAAACTGCTGGTTTTGGTTGTCGTCGCGGTACAAATTAATGCTAAGGGGTTCATCCAGTTGGTAGCCCTTGCCAAGGGGATGGGTAACAAAACGGCAGCCGCTTTTCGACAAGTCGCGCAGCTCGCACTCGTTTTTGTGGGTATCGGTAACAATTTTCCCGGCCAGCTTCACGTCATAGCGCGCCTCGCGGCGAAGCTGCGCCACCTTCATCATGTGGGGAATAGACAGCGCCATAACCGGCAGCGGGTCAGTTAATAGGTGCAGCAGTTGGCTACGAAAGTAAAGCTCTGCCCCTTCACCGCGGGGAGATATGGCGCGGATGTTGACCCAAAACCCTTCCTGAAAATAGTGCTCAAAATAGTCTGGCCTGACCTTGGGCGCTTCCACCAGTAAATAGTGGGTGGAATGGGTACCGATAAAGGCGGTTTTACAGCTAAAGCGGGCGCCAACCGGGGTGGTGACGTTTAAAACCAGCTCGCTACCGTGCTCTATCATCGCTAGGGCATCGGTGCTGTTGAGGTTGGAAATGGTGGCGACTTCCTGTCTTGGCGCAGTAAACCGACTGTGATTGTTCGCTAACGACGCTGCACGCATTGGTAATGGTTCTCTACTGATTGCTGCTAAGGGTATTGCAGCTATTGCTACAGACACATGTGATTGATTTATCAAACAACGGCCAAAAAGTGAACGAACTAAACCGCGATTTGCTGGTAGGCATACACTTTTCTATGCCTTTTGCGTTCGTCTAGGCTGTTACTTTTTTGCTATGTTACTGAAATTTGGCCTTAAATGCTTCCTTATAGCGGCGAGAAAGGGCAACGGTGGTACCACTTTTTAAGGTTATCTCGCCGTCACCACTGTCGTAGTAGCGCATATTGTCGATGGCGCTGGGGTTTACGGCATGGCTGCGGTGCACGCGAATAAAGCCTTCGGGGGCGAGTTTTTCAAGGAGGTTAGTTAGGGTGGAGCGCAGTGGGTAAACCCGGCCTTTGCTATGGAGGTTGACGTAATTTGCCGAGGCTTGCATCCATTCAATATCAGCCACTTTGACTAAATACTCGCGGTCGAGCTTTTTCACCAACAGATGGCTTGGTGCCGGTGCGGGGCTGCTATCACTGTCGGCGTCGGCGATCAGTGCCGCTTCGCCTTTTAAGCGCCGGTAAATGGCCTCGAAAACCTGATAGGCCAGGTACCAGCAGATGTAGCCCCAGGCATCCTTGCGATACTCATAAAACAGCTCACGTGGCCAGTGACCAAAATCGTAATGGCCACCGGCCAAACGGTAGAAGCCGTGGCGAAAGGCCACCATCAGCAGCACATGGCCCAGGCAAAACAGCACCGAACCCAGTAAGTGCAGCAATAAAAACCGCCCCCAGCCGCTGAAGGTTGGCGGCAGGTGGCGGGCCATAAAAAACACCAGCGGTAGCATAAGCAGCACCGCCGCCATGCTGGTGTATTCCCAGCAAAAGGGTTCCCAAAAGGCCATTTTCGGTTGGCCATTGCGGCTGGCATCCATCCATACCGTGGTGGCATTGATGGAATCCCCTATCAGCAGGTACAGGGTTATCAATAACCCCAGATTGCGCTTTTTATGCCGGTCAAAGATAGCAAAAACAGCTTGTCCCACCCTGTCACCTCTTATCCCTAAGCCTTGGCCAGTAAACCCTTGGCGCTGGTGTTGCGCTTGCGGTGTTTGAACACTGATGACTCCAACATAACGGTAGATGCCATCATGAACCAAACATCACGACGCTTTGATATTGATGCCCTGCGGGTACTGGCCTTTGGAGTGCTTATCCTTTATCACATCGGCATGTATTACGTTGCCGACTGGCATTGGCACATAAAAAGTGCCGAACAGTCAACGCTGCTACAAGATGCCATGCTGCTAACCAACCCCTGGCGGATGTCGCTGCTGTTTTTTGTTAGTGGCATTGCCTTGGCGCTGGTGGCCAAACGCTATAGCGCCCGCGCCCTGATTGCACTGCGTGCCAAGCGGTTACTGATACCACTGGCCTTTGGCATGGCGGTAATTTGTGCGCCGCAGCTTTATTGGCAACTGGTGTTCGCTGAAGGTTACAGCCAGAGCTTTTGGCAGTTTTGGCCGCAATATCTGAACCCGGCAACCGCTCTTTTTCCCCAATACCAAACCGCCATTGGTTTACTGACCTGGAACCACCTTTGGTATTTACCGTATCTGTTTTGCTACACGCTTATTCTGCTGGCGCTCAAAAAGCCACTGGCCTGGTTGCTGGCGCGCCGCTGGCTGCAGCGGCTACCGCTTTGGCTGGCGGTGCTGGGCCTGGCGCTGCTGTTAGTGGCCAATTACCTTGCCTTTCATGGCCGCTACCCCAGCAATCATGCGTTGGTAGCCGACTGGTATAACCATGGCCGTTATTTATTGGCGATGGTGGCGGGATTTTTGCTGGCGGGTCTGCCAGCGCTTTGGCAGCGGATCATTGATAAACGTTGGCCGCTGCTGGTGGTGGCGGTGCTTTGCTATGCCTTTACCATTATCGACCACCAGCATTGGCTACCCGGTTTAATTGCGGCTTTTCAGCAGCAGCAAAGCTGGGCAATTGGCCTTTATACGTTGGCTTTTAGCCTTAATCCCTGGTGTTGGTTGCTCTCCGCAATCGGTTTTGCCGGGCGCCACTTAAACCGGGACGCGCCATGGCTACGCTATGCCAATAAGGCGGTATTGCCCTGGTACATGCTGCACCAAACCCTGATCATTCTGGCGGCAGTGGCACTTAGGCCCCTGCATTTGCCTGCCGCTTTGGAGGCCATTTTGATGCTGCTGCTCACCGTTATCGGCTGCGCTGGCGGCTATGAAGTGGTGCGCCGGTTTGGCTGGCTAAGGCTGCTGTTTGGGCTGAAAACCAGGCCCGTGGTTAACGCCGGTAAAGACCCGCAAAAAGTGCTTTCCTAAGCTTGATAACTGTTGGTAAAAAAGCAGCCACTTTCTATGCTAGAAACACCTTCTTGCTGAGGACCTTGCCGTGCCCTTACCTGCTGAACTGAACGATGTTGTTGATTTACTTAAAGTGCTTATTCGCCAGCCGAGTGTGGTGGGGGCCGAGCACGGGTTTTTCAGGGTCTTGCAGCGGGAATTAGAAGAGCGTGGCGCCAAGGTCACCTGGTATGAAGGGCTGCTGGTGGCGCAGGGGGCAAAACCGCAGTCGATGATGTTCTCGGCGCACATTGACCGCCATGGCCTGATTTGCACCGGCCCCAATGAATTTCAATACGCGGCCTTTGTGGCCGGTAATCGCTCGGATCTGTTGGGTAATTCGGTATCAGAGCAGCTGATGGCCAAAATCGTTGACCGCTTTGATGCAACGCCGGTTATGGCTTACGAGCCGTGGTCCGGGGCTTACCGTGGCCAGGGCCATATTGGTTCTGCCCATGTTTGTGAGCGCCGCAACAACCTGATTTTTACCCTTGAAGGCTTGGAGCATCTGGTGGCCGGTACCCCGGTCGCCTTTGCCGACCGCTTAACGGTGGCCAGCGATACCCTCAGTGGCCAGCTCGATAACGTGCTAACGGCGGCGTTTTTGGTACACCTTTTTAGCTTGGGGTTTGAAGGCACGGCCTTTTTTACCGCCCAGGAAGAAGCCGGTAAAAGCTGGCGTTATTTGCTGGAATGGTTTCGCCGCTTTGGCAATACCACTAACCGCTTGGTGGTGGTGGATACCAGCCCCTACCCTGACCGCCAGGCCGCCGAGCTGCAGCAATTGGTGCTGCGTAACAAAGACGCCAACGCCTGCTTTGACAAGACCATGACCGAACGGCTGGCTGCCATTTGCCAGGAAAACGGCATTACCAGCAGCTTTAAAGACCAGTTTATCGAGCAGCAAAACCAGGCGCTGGCGGCCAGTGGCCAGGAAGCACAATCCCTTGGCAGTACCGAAATGGGGCGGATAGTGGCGGCCTCTAATGGCATGGTAACCGGGACCACCTTACAAATTCCCACCACCGGCTATCACACCATGGAAGAAACCGCGGCCATTAGTGCCTGCCGGGCCTTTTTAACGGTGCTTTGCCAATTGGCCGACATTAAGCCTGTTCGAGTTCCATAAAGCTGTCTTCCAGGCGTAAGGTTAATAGCGTTTGCGCATCCATCAGCGCCTTGTTGTAAAAGTGCGGGCCAATGTGTTGGCTAATAAAGTCCAGCAGTGCTTCGGTATCGAATTGCTCCAGTTCGATCTCCAGTTCCTTATCCAAAAAACGTTGTAAGGCCAGACCTAGCTCTTGGCGCTGCTGTAGTGGCAGCTCCAGCGCTGACGATGGCTTTTTGTTGCTCATTTATTGAATTTCCTTTGCAAATCTTTACCAAAGCCCTGCTGAACCGAGTCTACCTTCAAAGGTTCCTAGCTAAGCGCTTATTGCTAAAGGATGGATACCCTTATGTACAAAAAAACGCTGCTTGCCTTAGCTGTTCTGCTGGGTGCGAGCACCTGGGCTCAGGCTGACGACAACAACCGGGGTGGCCCCATGGGCGGCCCGCCGTCTTTTGACAGCCTCGATACCAATAGCGACGGCGTTATCTCTAAAGATGAAGCCAGTAAAGACCCTATGCTGTCACAGATGTTTAGCCGTATCGACAGCAATGGCGACGGCGAGATCAGTGAGTCGGAATTTAATGCCGCCATGCAGCATGGCCCTGGCGGCGGCATGGGTGGGGGCATGAAGGGTGGCCGAGGCGGCCCGCCCAGCTTTGAAAGCCTTGATAGCAACGGTGACGGTGTTATCTCCAAAGACGAAGCGGCCAGCGACCCGATGCTGTCGAAGATGTTCGATAAGCTCGACACCAATGGCGATGGCGTGCTGAGTAAAGACGAAATGAAAATGCCGCCGCCACCTGAGCGCAACTAAAGCCTTCATCGGTGGCTGCTAGCGGTTGGCTAGCAGTCGCCGCCTTGAGGTTAGCCTGTTAAACTGGTCACTTTCCTAGCAATGTTGTCTGCCCGAAACCGGGTAAGAAGGAGAGGCCGTGAGACTCGTTATCCGTTTGTTTTTCAAAGTCCTACGCCGCGTTTTGATGCCTTTTATGCTGATTTATGCCGCTGTTTCCAAACCCAAGCCCATTAGCCGCAGTGCCGACGCCCAAGCCAAGGTAGACGAAGCCTGTAAGCAGCTGGAGCTGTATCAATTTAATACCTGCCCTTTTTGCATCAAGGTCAAAAAAGAAGTGCATCGCCTGGCTTTACCGGTGGCCATGGCCAATGTGCAGCGCGACCCTAAAGCCCGGCAGGCGCTGGAAGCGGGTGGCGGCCGGGTGAAGGTGCCTTGCCTTAAAATTACCCACGACGATGGCAAAGTCGAATGGATGTATGAATCGAACGACATCAACCAGTATCTCCACCAGCGCTTTGCGGCCTGATGAAAAAAAGCCCTCTTGCGAGGGCTTTTTGCTTGTTAGAGGTTGTTCAGGGCGTCAGCAATGGGCGTGTCGCCACTGACCAAGTCAAAGGCCTGACGTGAACTTTGCGGGTTGTCCAGGCAGGCCAGTAAGACTTTAGCGACGTCTTCACGGGCGATGGTGCCGCCACCGGTGATGTTGGTGGCAACTTTCACCTTGCCGGTTCCGGCATCGTTGGTCAGGGTGCCGGGGCGCACTATGGTGTAGTCCAAGTCGCTGGCGATCAGCAACCGGTCGGCGTAATGCTTGGCGGCATAATAGGGCAGCAGGCTTTCATGCCAGTTTTCGCGGTGGTGGGCTTGAATGGCGCTCACCATTAAAAACTGGCTTACATCGGCTTGTTCGGCCGCTTCCATGGCTTTTACCGCACCGTCTAAGTCCACCAGCAAGGTTTTGTCGCTACTGGTGCTGCCGCCGGAGCCGGCGGAAAAAATCACCGCATCAACGCCTGCCATGGCGTCGGCCAAGGCATCAACGCTGCCTTCTAGCGATGCTTGTACAGCGTCAATACCCTTGGCTTTAAAGTCGGCGACCTGTTCGGCCTTACGGGCAATGACGCGCAATTGATGGCGGGGGCTGTCTTGCAGCATGGGCACCAGTAACCGGCCAACGCCGCCGGTGGCACCAATCAGCAATACCTGCATGGTATCTCCTATTCATTCAAGCGTTGTTACCAGTACAACAGGGAGTGGGGGCTTGGATCAAACGACTTTGTGTTTCAATTTATCTTGGCTCAACTGGCGCACTCTGCTCAGAGCGACAAGCGGTAGAAGCGGCTGTCGACCTGCATGACAGGAAAGGCACCGGGTAAGGATTCTTTACTAACCAATTGAAAATTATGCTTTTCATAAAAGCGGTGTGCCGCTAAAAATTGCGCCGTGGTGCCAAGAAAGATCTCGTTAATTCCTTTTTTGTGGCACCAATCAATCAGTGTGGTGAGCAAGGTTGCGGCTACTGCCTTATCGCTGCCTCTGTGGCTGGCTTTGACAAACATCTTGCGCAGCGCTCCTTGGCCGTTGCCGATATCTAATAGGGAAATTGAACCCACGACACTGGCGCCGTCCAACGCTACCCAAAAATTGCCACGGTTTTGTTGGTAATAGCCGGCAATATCCATCAGGTCTGGTTGGCGGGCGATATCAATATCCAGCTCAAATTCGTGCTGCTGAATGGGCAATATCAAACGAATAACGCCATTGCGGTGGCTGGGTTGATAAGGGCTAATGCTTAGCAAGGCGCTGCTCCTTTTTAACGACTACCGGGGTGGTGCTCAGGTTTTAATTAGTCTGATGGCACGGTGTTTAAAGTCGATATCCACATCGTATTGCTTGAAAAAATCGGCCCCTAAAATGCCGTCGCGCTGAAAGCTTGGTGACACTGGATAAATGAGAAATTGCGACGAAAACGCCTTGTGGCCCACCAGCAATGGCCTGTCCAATAACCGGCATTGCACCTTGCCCAAGGGGTAATGACAGGGGCGAATTTGCTCGCCTTTAGGCACGCTCTTGGGGCGGATAAAGCTAAAGCTTGCCCCGGTGTCCAGCACCAATTGGTAGGTTTTTGACAAGGTTTTAGCCGTGACGGCAATGCCGTTGGCGTCCATTTTCATTGGTTCAAATTCGGGGCCGGGGGCGGCTTTAGGCTGGCGGATAGTCAGGCTGGAAAACAGGTAGCTTATTTCCAGCACCTTACCTTTAAAAAAGTCACGGCCGATGATGATTTTTTCGTCCGGCAGTTTTACTTGGCCAATGGTCAGGCCCCAAGGCAGCAATTCGGCACCGCTTATCTGATTAAAGCTCATGCATTCAATCTGAAAATGCTTGATGGTAAACAGCCAAGGCACTTGCTGGTGCCCGGCTAAGTCTTCTTGGAGCTGCGCATCGCCGGTGTAGGTTAGGGCGTGGCTTTTGATAACCATATCCCGGGTCAAATACAGGGCAGACTCTACCCCTAAGTCCAGTAGCGCCGACTGGCTGTGACCAGCAATTTCGAGGTCAATATGCGGTAACCCTAAGCTGTCGAAATTAAGAGGCAGCGTGACATGGTCACAGGTTGATGCCGCTTTGGCAGGCCCGGCAGCCAGCAGCGCCACGAACAGGCTGAAAACGATTTTTATAAGGGGGCGGCTCAATAACGCTTCCATGCTTTTTTAGGCATCCTTTAGGCGAGAAAATATCGATGATATTGCCATGCAATAACTAAGCGACGCTTTAGCTATATTGCCTTAAAAAACAGCAATGTCGTTTGCTTTTTTAGTGGCGCCGGAGCAAAAAAAGCCCCGCATTGCAGGGCCTTTATATTGGCGGGCTTTATGCTGTTGCCAGCAGCGCCTGATTGTTCCGGTGGCGTTGCTGACAAGGGCTAATGCTGAGCAAGGCGCTGGCTATTGTCGGCTCGGTTGGGCCTTGGCCGCCAAACGCCATTGCTGGTGGCCAAAATCGATATCGACTACCGCTTGGCTAAAAAAGTCGTAGCCCAGCAGGCCGTCTTGTTGAAAGCGCGGATCGAAGGGGATTATTAGCAGCGGTGACAAGGCAAAGGTATGGCTCTGGACAGTAAGGCCCCCAGCCAAGGTTTGGCAGGGAATGTTGTTGCCAAGATTAAAGCTGCAATGGTCAATGACCGCGTCTTTGGCAACTTTCGCTGTTGCCAATACCGAGTTGGTGGCGCCGGTATCTAGCACCAAGTGATAAGGGTGGCCATGGTTTGTGGCCACTATGGTCAGGCCCTCGGCTGTATTTTGGTAACGACTCGAGCCCACCAGTGGTGCCTTGCTTGGCGTTATGGTCAGGCGCTGGTGGGCTAAATCAAGGTGCAGTATCTGGCCTTTAAAAAAGTCACGGCCTATTACTGCTTTTGGCTGTTTGGGCGCTTTGGATGCATCGCCCATGTTCACTTCCCAGGGCTGGAATTCAACGCCGCTAAGCTGGGTAAGGGTCAGGCAGCCTAAGGAAAGGCTGTCGAGGGTAAAAAGTTTATTTTGCTGCACTTTACCTTCGGCGTTCATGCTGCGAAGGCTTTTGTTGCTGTAATGCACACCCGGCAGGGTTTTAATCAGCGTGCTTGGCAGATGCAGCGCTGTTCTCGCCCCTAAATCAAGTTCTGCCGTAACCGTTTGTTTGCCGATAGTTAAGGCCAGAAAAGGCGTGTTGCGCTCGATGCTGACCGGTAACATGACTTCACAGCTTTGCGAGAAGGCCGGTGCCGAGGCAACCAGTGCCAACGCAAACACCAGCCCCTTAAACATAGATTGTTGCATCTCTCCCCCTTTCATTGTTGTTGGCTTTTTCGCTATACGACGCTTTGGCTATATTGCCTTAAAAAACAGCAATGTCGTTTGCTTTTTTAGTGGCGCCGGAGCAAAAAAAAGCCCCGCAATGCGGGGCTTTTTATCAGGGCAGATAGCGCTGCAAGAAGTGCAGATAGGTTTGCGCTGCCTTAATGCGGTCGGCGGTCTTTTTAAAGCCGTGGCCCTCACCTGCCAGTTCCACGTATTCCACCGGTACTTGGCGTTTTTGAAGTTCGGCCACCAGCTCTTTGCTTTCACGTGGCAGTACCCGTGGGTCATTAGCGCCTTGCATCACCAATAACGGCTTATTGATACCTTGCGAATGCATTAGCGGTGAAATGCGCTCCAGCCTTGCCTTGTCTTTGGGGTTAAAGGGGTCACCCATCTCGCTGTAGAGATAGTTTTTTGCCACTTCCCACCAAGGCGGAATGGACGCCAGGGTACGCGGCCAGTTGGTTACGCCAAAAATATCAATACCGGCTGCAAAGACGTTGGGGTGAAAGGCCAGCGCCGCTACCGCCAAGTAGCCACCATAGCTGCCGCCCAGAATGCCAATGTGCTGGCTGTCTACCCACGGTAGTGTGGTCAGGTAGTCTTTGGCTTTCACCAAATCCATCAGATCGTCTTCACCGTGGCGGCGATCATCAAGGTGATAAAAGCGTTTACCGTAACCCTCTGAGCCGCGGTTATTAACCGCCAAAATGGCGTAGCCGTTATTCACCAAATACTGAATGGTGGCGCGATAACCGTGGCGGCTTTGTCCGCCCGGGCCGCCGTGGATCCAAAGTACTACCGGCGTTTTATGGGTAGGCGAGGCGTTATGGGGCTTATAAAGCAAGGCTGGGATGCTTAACCCGTCAAAGCTTGCAAAGTGCACCGACTGGGCCTTGACCAAATCAGCCGGGTTAATATGAGGGTTTAGCGCCGAGGTCAGGGCTGTTAACCGCTGGTCTTTAAAGCGGTAGCTATAGAGGTTGGCCGGCGACGTGTCGCTGGTTTGGTAAAAGGCCATTAAGGCGTCGTCATGGCTAAATTGCACCGAGTCGATATCACCTGTAGGCAGGCCTTTTATCTTAACCTGTTGCTGGCTTTGTGTATCAATGAGCTCAAGGCCAATGCGTTCGTGGGCGTTGTAACCTATCACCTGGTAACGGCCGGTATTTGAAAAGGCAAAACTCACAATATCGCCAGGGGCGGTGGCAACTTTGTGCTTAGCGCCGGTAGCAAGGTTATAAGACCAAAGCTCGGCCAGGTCGCTATTGGCATCAGAGGTGTAGTAAAGCTGCTGGCTTTTTGGCCCAAAGCTTTTGCCAACAAAGTTAGCGGCGATACCGGGCTGATTGCCAATTAACCTTGGTACAGGGTTTTTGACCGTGAGGTTGACCAAGTACAGGTCGGTATCGGCGTTATTATTGATTTTTGACAATGCCGCATAGTGGCCGTCGGCACTGATGGCATCAATCGCAAACGCCTTGGTGTTTTTAAACACTAACCGGCGCTGGTAGGTTTTAGCGTCGTAGCGGTAAAGGTCCATTTGCCGCGGGTCACGCTCGTTGGTGAGCATAAAAAAGGCTTTGCCGTCACCACTAAAACCGTGGAATTCCCCCCTGGCTTGTTTGCCTTTTATTAGGTCGTGCTGGCCGGTGCTGTCTTTGACGTAGATATGAAAAAGCTCGTTACCGCCGCCATCTTGCTCAAACAAGAACCGTGTTGAATGCGGAAACCAACTCACGGCGTAGCGGGTACCTTTGCTGTTTTTCAGCAGCGGCTTGGCCGGGCCGCCGGATAAGGGCTTGGCGTAAACATTAAATTGGCCAGATTGGTCGCTGCTCAGTAGTGCTTGTTGGCCATTGGCTGATAACGACAGGTTTTTATAACTAATGGTGTTAAAAATGGCGGTGGCGTCGTAAACCGGTGTCGTGGCTGACGTTGGCTGGGTGCTTGCGCACCCAGCAACGGCCAACGTCGCCAGCAGGCTGATTGGCAAAAACTTCATATTAATACTTCCAACTTAGGGTCAGACCAATGGTGCGAGGCTGCAAAATAGTGGTGGAGCGATAACCATTGGTACCCACGTAGGGCGAGTCAACAATGCCGTATTTATCAAAGAGGTTGTTGACGTAGAAGTTGAGCTGATAATTGCCCTTAACCACGCTGGTTTTCAGATCGTAAGTGGTATAGCCGCCGCGCTGCATTTCGGCATTAAATGCCACCGGCGCTTTTGATACGTAGTGCTGGGTTAGCATCAAACGGGGGCTATAGGGCAGGTCCAGATCCCAGGTAATAATGTTGTTGATGGTCCATTTTGACGCACCCGGCAGGCGACTGCCCGACGGCACCGTGCTCGAATAGGAAGGCAGATCGGAGGTGAGCTTGGAGTCAAGATAAGTCACATTGCTCTGCCAGCTTAGCTCGTCGGTAGGCCGCAGAGTAAAGGACAATTCGGCGCCTTGGTTACGGGCACCACCGGCGTTAGTGGTGTAGCTAAAGCCGTCACCGCGGGACATTTGCACCTGAATGTTATCCCAGTCGACCCGGTAAACCGTGAAATCGAGCGACAAAAGATGGCTTAACCAGTCAGAGCGCAAACCCAATTCGTAGTTTTTATCCGAATCGCTGCCGTAAGTCAGGGGCGAGTTGTACTCGGTAGACGGCGGCATGGCATTGGCACCACCCACCCGGTAGCCCTCAGAATAAAGGGCGTAGGTCATCAGGTTATCGTTCAGTTTGTAGCGTAGGCTGACCTTAGGAGTGAAGCCGGTATCGCTGGCGCCTTCGTCGTAGTCAAAAGCCAGCGGATAACCGATTTTGTAATAGTTGTGCAGTTCACTGTTGTTGGTGGTGTGGAAGTAACGGCCACCCAGCGTCAGGGTCCATTGCGGGTCAAAGTCGTAGTTCAACTCGCCAAACAGCGCCTTTTCGGTAAATTTCTGGTGAACATGGTAGTCGTACAGCAGGTCGCCACCGGCCAGGGTTTCACCCATGTCGTCGCCGTAGTCATCGGGATGGTCGTTAATGTAATCCACCGCGCCCTTGGCATGGTCTCGGTCAACCATGTGCTCGTCGTTGTGGCTATACATGGTGCCCACAATCCAGCGCAGTGACTGGGCATCTGGTGAGGTCAGGCGCACCTCGCCATTGTAGCTGTCGGTGGTGTAGTGGCCGGTGGTGGGAATGTCATCGGTACCCAAGAAACCTTGGCCGTAAGCGCCGGTGTAGTCGAGGGTGTTATCTGCCACTTTGTGGGCATAGGAGCCTTGTACGGTAAGGGTTGCAAAGCCGAGGTCTTGGTCAACATGCAGGCTATGCAGGGTGATTTTCGGTTTGGTTTCTTCCGGAATAAGCGAATCGCGCTGGTAGCCGGTGCTGATGTAAGACTGATCTTTGGTATCGATTTCCTGGCTCATCGACAGCCAGCTGATGTGGGTGCTGTCGGTGGGATCCCACACCAAGGACAGGCGGCCGCCGTCGGTGTAGGACTTGTTGGCATCATCCTTACCGGTACCGATGTTATCAAGGTAACCGGCGCGTTTGTGGTGCACCGCAACCAAACGTGCGGCGAAAGTGTCGGTGATGGGAATATTGAACATCCCTTTGACGCTATAGCCGGTGTCGCTGGAGTGGGCGACATTGGTCATGCCGGCTTCTATTGCGGCGTCAAAACCATCGGTAGAGGCTTCATTGGCAACATAGTTAATCAAGCCGCCTAAGGATGAAGAGCCAAACAAGGTGCCCTGCGGGCCACGCAGTACCTCTACCCGTTGCAAATCGAAGGTGTCGATATCGGGAATAACAATCGGCCAACCGGGCTCACTTAACGGGATTTGGTTGAGGTAATAACCGGTGGTGGTTTGGTTTTGCTCGTGGTAAGTGGTGGTAGCCATACCACGCAGTACCACTTCCGAGACGCCGGGTATCAGATTGTTGAATGCCACGCCCGGCACCTGGGTAATGTAATCCGACAGGCTTTGGGCGGCCATTGACTCTAATTTGTCTTGAGATATGGCATCAACGGTGCCGGCAATATCACCCCGGTCTTCTTTACGTTTAGTGGCGGTAACCACAATTTTTTCAACGTCGTCTCTTTTCTTTTTAAGGTGACTTTGTTTTTGGGTTGCGTTGGTATTTTGCGAGTCGCTATTGGCCGCAAATGCCGAAAAGGTGGTGCTCGCCGATAACAAGGCTAAGCAAACGCAAGAAAGCGGAAAGTTCTTTTTATGGTGCATCTGTTATTCCCCGAAAATAAATTGCCTTCGTCAAGTTTCAGAAGGTGTTAGCGCGATGTGGATTAGGCTTTGTAGGAATTCTGGTGATATTTTTTTGCTGGTGGTAATGAGATTAAACAAAGTGTTTATCACCACAAATGTTTTTGTAAAACACTAATGTCATTTTTGATGGGGTTTGTAAAGATGGGCTGTTAAAAGCAGCCTTTGCCGCTGGTGGGTAAGTTTGTGTATGCCACATTTGTCATATAAAACAATGGCTTGATTTTTATGATGCGGATCTCATTACACTGTCTTTTCGTGATTTTAATCACGGGTTATTTTATGGGTTAATGTAAATTAGCTTTTCCGTATTCGTAATAAAATAATGACAGTTAGCTGCATTTTTATTATTTAAAATCGTTGGTGACTTAAAAAAGTTAAGAATGGTGCAAAGAGATTAATTATTTCTCATCGCTGGCTGTTTTTTATTCGTTATGTCGGTGTGTAAAGCATACGAACTTACCAACTGTAAAATAATGTTTGCAATAAAAAGCCCCGCATTGCGGGGCTTTTTATTTCGTCTGCTTTATCCTTTCGCTGGCATCGCCGTGCGGGCTTTTTCTTCGGAAATAAAGCGGTCTATTTGTTGCTCTAAGACTTTCAGTGGCACGGCGCCGTTGGCCAATACGGCGTCGTGGAAGCGGCGAATATCAAATTTATCACCCAAGGCTTTTTCGGCCTTGTGGCGCAACCTGAGAATGGTCAGTTCACCCATTTTGTAGGAAAGGGCTTGGCCCGGCCAGGTGATATAGCGGTCGGTTTCGGTTTGCACGTTATGCAGCGACAAGCCGGTATTGTCGGCCATGTAGCGCTGAGCGCGCTCGCGGCTCCATCCGTCCCAGTGAATACCGGTATCGACCACTAAACGGGCGGCGCGCCAGGCATCAAAAATCAGCCGGGCAAAATGCTCGTAGGGGGTTTGGTAGAAACCGGCTTCTTCGCCCAGGTATTCACAATACAGCGCCCAACCTTCGCCAAAGGCGCTGATATAACCGTTGCGGCGAAAGGCTGGCAGGTTGGTCATTTCCTGGGTCAGGCTAATTTGCAGGTGATGGCCAGGCACCGCTTCGTGCAGGGTGAGCGGTGCCAGTTCATAAATGGGCCTGACTTTTAAATCGTAGGTATTAACCCAAAACTGCCCTGGCCTGTCATCACTGTAAGAGCCGGAATAGCGCGCCGAAGTGTAATTTGGCGCAATATCGGCTGGCACCGGCGTCACGGTGTAGGGTTTGCGGGGCAGCTTGCCAAAGTAGCGCGGCAAGATACCGTCGGCCCGCTTGGCGTAATAAGAGGCATCTTTTAGTAGCTCCAGCGGAGTTTTGGCATAGAACTGCGGGTCGGTGCGCAAAAAGTGCATGAATTGGTGCAAATTGCCCTTAAAGTGCAGCTGTTTGATGATGGCATTCATCTGCTGGTGAATGTGCTTCATCTCGTCCAGGCCCATCTGGTGGACCTCGTCGGGGGTCACATCCAGGGTGGTGTAGTGTTTGACGCGGTTTTTATACCACTGGCGGCCGTTGGGCATGGCAGACATGCCGATGCTGTCACGGGCTTGGGGAATGTAGGTGTGCACCATAAAGTTGTGGAGCTTTTGAAAGGCCGGCAGTACCTCATCAACGATAAGGGTTTCGCCCTGGGCGCGGCGCGGATCTTTGGCTGGCAGCTTTTCAAAGGGCGCGAAAAATTGCTCGTTCGTCATGTACGAGGCGATGTTATCGCCCACCAAACCCAGCACGGCCTTGGGCTGGGTAATGCCTTTAGCCAGGCCTTTTTTCATCCAGGCAATTTGCTGGTCGATGTAATGGGGAATATCGCCAAGGGCCGTCAGGTAGCTATTGTAGTCAGCATCGGCGGTGAATCGCATGTCATCTTTTAGCCCCGCCAAACTCACCCAAAAGCCGTATTCTGAGGTGAAAGGCATCATCTGAGCACCAAAATGGTAGCTGTCGATTTTGTCATCCAACTCGTAAATCAGCATGGTTTTAGAGATCTGCTGCTGATTACTCAGATCCGCATCGGCAATGGCGTTGACCTTGTCGCGAAATTGCAGCCAATAGGTGTTCTGGGCGGCTAATGCTTCTGGCGACAAGTTGGGCAGGTGCCCGGCGCTGCGGTTGGGATTGTCGGCACCGGCAATCAGGGCATCGTATTGATTGCTGACTTGCCAGTACTGGCTTACCAGGCCGTCAAAATCACTTTGCTGGGTTTGTGCACTCACGGGCTGCTGATACAAGTGCGGCAGATAGGCGCAGCCGCCGAGCAAAGATAAGCAAAGCGCGGCGACGGGGGTGATGCGATTCATGGGGCGTCCTTTTTATCGTTTTCCCCAGTGTCTATGAAATTGCTCCAAGCTCAACGGCCAGCACGACCACAAGACCGGCAGGCAGGGTGAATGTCAGTTCGGCTTTAACAGCCAGCCCTGCCATAACGACAGTAAGGCCTGCTTGCTGGTAGTAACAAAATCAGGCTCTTGCAGGGTGCCTGCTTTTGGCATGGCTCTGACCACTGCGGGCGGGTTAGCGGCCTGCCACAGCCCCATCATTAACGCGTAAGACGCTTGCAACAGCCGCTGAATGTCGCTGGCGCTGTGCTGGGTGCGCCTGGCAATGCTGTCGGCGCATTCGGTAACGGCAACAGCGATAGCGCCTTTGTATTTGGTAATGGCGTCTAGGTCGTCACTGTTTTCAATCAGGCCATGGGAAAGCGCTGCCAGGCGGCAGGTATCTTGGTCGCTGGCAATGCGGTCTATCAGCATTTTCATGGTCTGCTCAAACGGCAATGCCGGGTTGCCTAACTGCTGAATGCTACTGAGCCATTGTTTGATGTCGGCTTCAAGCAGCGTCAGAAAAATGGCCTCGCGGGAGCGAAAATACAGGTATAGCGTGCCTTTACCGAGGCCGGTTTCGGTGGCGAGCTCTGCGGCGGTGGGTAGGCGTTTGAATTGATGGTGCAAGGCTCTGGCGCTGTCGAGGATCTGCTGAAAGCGCAGGGCTTTATCGTCCAGGTTCTTGGCGCGTCTCATCACGACTCCCTTGGGTTAAGCGCTATAAAGGGGCGGCAGTATGGGAAAGCGAGGCGGTAAGTGCAACTTTGTCGTGGGCTTGTTGCCAGCCTTTGGCAATGGCCAGTAACCGCAAATCGCTGCCCGGTGGCCCTATGAGTGATAGGCCGATGGGTAAATTGGCGATGTTGCCCATCGGCACCGTGACATGGGGGTAACCGGCCACCGCCGCCAGTGTTGACGTACCGCCGCGGTAATGGTCGCCATTGATATGGTCAATCAGCCATGCCGGGCCATTGGTGGGGGCAATGAGGACGTCATAGCCTTGGGCAAAGATGCCGTCCAGGGTTTGCCTGGCAAGCCGCCGTGCCTGTGCTCTGGCCTTGCTACCGTCTTGCGCCTTTTCGGCCATTAGCAGCGTTTGTTGGCCAAAATAACGCAGCTCATCCTCAGCGTGCAGCTGATTAAAACGCACCAGCTCGCTAATGCTGTGTACCGCTACCGTTTTTGGCAACCCTGCCAGGTAGGCACCAAGGTCGTGGTGAAACTCTGCTACCAGGGCAGTAAATTCGGCCTGGCCAAGGGCGCTGGTGTCGGGTAAATCCACCGGCTTAACCTTGGCGCCGTGCTTTTTAAAACGCTGAACGGCCATTGTCAGTAGCGCCGCCACCCGTTGGTCAAAGTCGGCCTTGTGTTGCAGTACCGCCACTTTTAGCTGGCCAAGGGCCACCGTTGGCAGGCCTTGTTGCTCAAAATAACCAGGCTGGCTGATGGCCATTAAAAGCTTGGCGGTATCGTCAACCGTCTTTGCCAAGGGGCCAGCGGTATCTTGCTGATGCGAAATGGGCACTATGCCCTGGTTTGATACGGCGCCAAGGGTGGGCTTGATGGCAACCAGCCCGTTGACGGCTGCCGGGCAGGTAATGGAACCGTCGGTTTCGGTGCCGATGGCGGCGTCAGCCATGCCGGCGGCCACTGCCGCCGCCGAGCCAGATGACGACCCGCAGGGGCTGCGGCGCCGGTCCATCGGTAACCGGGTTTGGCCGCCAACGGCGCTCCAGCCACTGCTAGCATGCTGGCCGCGAAAGTTGGCCCATTCACTTAAGTTGGCCTTGCCCAGCACCACAGCGCCAGCTTGCTTGAGCTGGCTGACAATGGCGGCGTCGCTATCGGGCAGGTAGTTTGAAAGCGCTAAAGAACCGGCGGTGGTGGGCAGGCCTGCCACCTCGATATTGTCTTTTATCGCCAATAACCAGCCATGGAGCGGCCCCGGCTTTGCTTGCTGAAGGTCGCGGCGAGCATTGGCGTTAATGGTGATGTAGGCATTTACCGGTAACGGCTGGCGCTGGTCAGCATCAATGGCTGCCAGGGTCGCCGTTAAGTCACCTTTGGCCCAGCAACAACTGCTAAAAAGGGCAAACCATAACAAGCGGCGCATGCATCATCCTTGTTTTAACGTGATGGTTTAGTCTGGCATATCGGTAAAGGCATCCCTTAATGCCTGTGACCAGGCCTCAGACAAGGCCCGAAAATGTTCATCGTCAGCCTCGATGCGGCGGCGCATGGAAAACTGGCATTTGCCTGCCGGCAGTACCGCCAAATCCAGGGGCATGCCTACCGATAAGTTGGAGCGTAAGGTGGAGTCCATCGATAACAGCACCGCTTTTATCCCATCGCTAAGGGGCGTGGCCGGGGTAATAACACGGTCAAGAATGGGCTTGCCGTATTTGTGTTCGCCTATTTGCAAATAAGGGGTGTCTTCGGTGGCTTCAATAAAATTACCGGCGGAATACACCAAAAATAGCCGCGGCTTACCGCCCTTGAGCTGGCCTCCGACCATGATAGTGGCGGTCGAGTTTTCGTTGCGCTGCTCTAAGGTCTGGTGATATTTGCCCTGCACCTGCTGCATGGCGTCGCCCACGTGCTGCGCCACTTCCGACATGGTTTTTGCACTCAACAAGGTGCCGTCAGGGTCACTGTTGTCGATGGCATCTTGCAAGCGGTTGATCACCGCCTGGGTAATGGCCAGGTTACCGGCCGTCACCATGACAATGGCTCTTTCACCGGGCTCTTGCCAATGAAACATTTTGCGAAAGCGGGCCACATTATCGAGGCCAGCGTTGGTGCGGGTGTCTGATAAAAAAACCAGACCTTGGTCCAGTTTGAGTCCTACACAGTAGGTCATTGGCGGTGAATTCCGTTATTGCTGTGATTGCTTCACCACAACAGATACATCAAGTTGTTCCTCGCCGCCACCTGAATGTACACCGCGAATGGGCGCCGCGTCCCGCGCATCAAGCCCTGATCCCAAGCGAATATAGTACTCGGTGGGACAGCAGCGGTTAGCGCAATCAAAGCCAACCCAGCCAAGGCCTTGAATGTAAAGTTCAGCCCAGGCATGGGCGGCTTCGTGTGGCACGCCATCGGCGTCTGCAAATAGGTAACCTGACACGTACCTTGCCGGTATGCACAGTGAACGGGCGGCGCTGATAAGCACCTGGCTGTGGTCTTGGCAAACTCCCTGCCCGGCGGCCAGAGCCTCGGCGGCACTGGTATGGGCGTGGGTGCTGCCGGGCGCGTAGGCAATGGCATCGCTTACTGCGTTGGCCAAGGCATGGGCAAGCTCTAACGGGCTTACCTCACTGTTGGCGGCTTTGACCTTAAGGGCTAGTTCGGCAATGGCCTCATCGGCTTTGGTGGCGGCAGTTGCGCGCAGAAAAACCTGTGGCGCGGCCTTTTCTTTATGGTCTTTGAGTACGCCCGCTTGGTCTTGGGTGCGTACCGTGCCGGTTACTAATACTTCAAGGCTCTCAAGTGGGCCGCTGGCGGTTAAGGTGTAAACGGTGTCGCCGTAGCCGTCTACAAAAGGCGCACTGATGGTGCAGCCTTCGGCGCTAATTTGCCAATTAAGCACCCGCTGGCCCGCAAAACGGCTGGCGGTAAGCTTGAGGCTTTGGGTGACGTAACGTACCGCCGGATCGTAGCGATAACAGGTACTGTGGGAAACCGTCAGACGCATTTATTGGCCTCCGAAATAGTAAGACTCGGCAATGCTTTCCGACAGGGCAGCATTACGCAGCAAAAAGTTGCTTAAAAACTCGTGCAGACCACTGTTGAAAATGTCTTCCATGTCGCCGTGCAGCAATATCGAATAGGTTTCCAGCGCTTCGGTGCCGGCGCTTTGACGGCTGTGATAGAGCCTTGAAAGCCGTTGCAGATGCTCGGTAATACCCGAATAACAGTGCGCTAAAGAAC
Organism: Gallaecimonas mangrovi; assembly: GCF_003367375.1. Classification (GTDB taxonomy): domain Bacteria; phylum Pseudomonadota; class Gammaproteobacteria; order Enterobacterales; family Gallaecimonadaceae; genus Gallaecimonas; species Gallaecimonas mangrovi. The sequence goes on along the minus strand of NZ_CP031416.1, from coordinate 3,895,424 downwards.
GCGGGCTTAGGGGGTTTAAAATCAGAAAGTCGGCGATGAGTAGTGGCGTGTAGTTGTCTTTATATACCCAATGAAAAGAACGCAGTGCAGATACTGCGCGCAGCACCGTGGTCCATTGGTAGCTGTCGCGGCTGTCGCCCACCACCGAGCTTTCTGGCAGCAGCACATAGTACTTTACATCCAACAGGCGAGCGGTGTTGTCGGCCCTTTCCAGCAAGGTGCCCAAGCGCAGAAAGTCATAGCCGTCATTGCGCAGCACCGTCGAGTCGGTGGCGCCGCGAAACAGCGCCCCTTGGCGTTTAACCCAGTCTAAAAATTCCGGCAGGTTGTTGCGCACCATGTAACGCATGGCGGGCTTTTTCAGTTCCATGTGGGCACTATTAATGGCGTCCCACATGTCAGCGGTAATGGCGGTGCGCATGGCGCGGGCATTGTTACGGGCCTGCTCGAGACAGTTACTGATGGACGATGGGTTGTCTTTATCAAACACCAAGTAATCGGCCACTTCCGCCTGGGTTAGCGGAATAAAATCGGTGAGGGTAAAACCGGCAGCTGCCATTACCGACTGCCATTCACTGCGGTAGCCCTTGCCGGTAGCGGGCATCATTGCCATGCGATAACCCATTTCCATCAGGCGGGCCATGTTTTCGGCGCGCTCAACATAACGGGATAGCCAAAACAAGTTGGCGGCGGTGCGACTGAGCATACTTGATTCCTTATTCCGCCATGATCCAGGTGTCTTTCACGCCGCCACCTTGCGACGAGTTCACCACCAGTGACCCTTCTCGCAGGGCAACCCGGGTGAGGCCGCCGGGTACCAGCCGAATTTTGTCGCCCACCAAGCAGAAGGGGCGCAGGTCAACATGGCGCGGTGCAATGCCACTTTCTACAAAGGTGGGGCAGGTAGACAGGCTTAAGGTGGGCTGGGCGATAAAGTCGCTGGGGTTGGCGCGAATGCGGCCAGCGTAGGCGTCGATTTCCTCGCGATTGGCGGCAGGGCCCACCAGCATGCCGTAGCCGCCGGAGCCATGCACTTCCTTGACCACCAGTTCCGGAAGGTGCGCCAGCACATACTCCAAATCGGCGGCTTTGGCGCACTGGTAGGTGGGCACATTGTTCAAAATGGGCTCTTCACCGAGATAAAAACGGATCATCGACGGTACGTAGGTATAAACGGCTTTGTCGTCGGCAACGCCAGCCCCCGGCGCGGAGCAGATGGCCACATTGCCGGCGCGATAGACATTCATCAGCCCCGGCACGCCCAGCACTGAATCGGGGCGAAAACACAAAGGGTCCAGGTAGGCATCGTCGATACGCCTGTAAATCACATCAACCCGTTCCGGGCCGCGCGTGGTGCGCATGTAAAGGTGGCTGCCAGAGACAAAAAGGTCTTGGCCCTCTACCAGCTCAACCCCCATTTGGTCAGCCAGAAAGGAATGTTCGTAATAGGCGCTGTTTAGGGCGCCAGGCGTTAGCACCACAATGCAGGGCTCACCCTTACAGTCTTTCGGGGCAATGCTTTTTAAGGTTTTTAAGAGTTCTTCCGGGTAGCTGTCGACCGGCTCGATACGCAGCTGCGAGAACAGTTCTGGAAACATCCGCATCATTATCTCGCGGTTTTCCAGCATATAGGACACGCCGGAAGGGGTGCGGCAATTGTCTTCTAATACGTAAAACTCGTTTTCGCTGACCCTGACAATATCGACACCAATGATGTGGCTATACACCTTGCCCGGCGGGTCGATGCCGATAACGGCGGGTTCAAAGGCGGCATTATTAAACACCAGTTCGCCAGGGATAATGCCTGCTTTGATGATCTCGGCATTGTGGTAAACATCGAATAAAAAGGCGTTCAGTGCACGGGCGCGCTGCTCAACGCCGCGCTTTAAGTTGCGCCATTCGTCGGCGGTAAAAATGCGGGGAATTAAATCAAAAGGAATAAGCCGCTCCGGATCGCCACCGTCACCGTAGACCGCGAAGGTGATACCAATTTTGCGAAACAGGGTTTCGGCTTCCGCGCGTTTTTGCGCCAGGTTTTCCGAGCCTGTGGCTTCCATCCATTCGGTGAGGGCTTGGTACGGGTCGCGAACCTTATCGTCACTCATCATTTCATTGAACATCGTGCACCCTGAAAAATATCCCTATCCGAACAGGATTAATTGCAGGGAGTCAGGGGGTTGGTCAATAGATGTTGTTAAGGAACGCGAAGCTTTCGCTGCAGATGACAGATTTTCGTGACCTAAAGCACCAAAAACCAGTAGCGGTTAGCGTGGTGGAAAAATGCCTAGAAGAAGAGGTTGTTGTTTCATTTTTTTCAAATAAGCCAAAATGTCTTTTTATTTCAATTGCTAATAGAAAAAACTGGCGATGGCAATCGTATTTCTTGCGTAATAAATCAACACTTAGATGCTCGACATCTTAGTTTCGTTCCATTAATTTAATAAGTTCGTCGCTTTTATGCTTACTGTTACTTACTTTGCTCTAGTGGCTAAGTCGGGGAGGCTTCAGTGGATCTTAATGAAATTCAGGTATTTACCAAAGTTGTCGAAGTAGGAAGCTTCACCTCTGCCGGTGAGCGACTGAGTATGACCAAGGCAACCGTCAGCCGAAAGATTGCTGATTTAGAAGAACGGTTAGGGGTGCGCCTTTTAAACCGTACTACCCGCCAATTAAACCTGACCGAAACCGGCCAGGCCTTTTATGAGCGCTGCTCGCGGATCATGACTGACCTGGCCGACGCCCAGGCTTTGGTAACCACCCGCGCTGAGCAAGTACGCGGCAAACTCAAAGTGGTCATGCCCATCGAACTGGGGCAAATGCTGATGGGCCGCTTTTTGGGTCACTTTATGCAAAAGTATCCGGATGTGGAAATTGACGCAGAGCTTACCAACCGCCGCATCGATATGGTGCAAGAAGGGGTGGACGTTAATATTCAGGTGGGCCTTGGCCAAGATTCCAACCTGATTGCCCGGCGGCTGACCTCTACTCGTACCATCATGGTGGCGTCTCCTGATTATTTGGCGGCGAGCAGCCCCCTGCTACACCCGGAAGATTTAAACGACCACGAAAACCTGCTGTTAAAAATGTCGGGCGATGCTTACGAGCCACTGCGTTTTGTCAAAAGCAAAGAGCAGGTCACCATTCAGCCCAAAGGCCGTTTGCACTGCAATAATGTCACCTTTGCCCGCGAAGCGATGCTGTCTGGGATGGGAGTGGGAGCATTGCCGCTCTTTATGGCACTGCCTTACGTGAATGAAGGTCGCCTAGTACGGGTACTGCCCGAGTGGACCATGGAAAGTGGCGAAATGTATGCTCTTTACCAAAGCCGTCAATACATGCCGAAGCTGCTAAAGACGTTCTTGGACGAGCTTAGCGAGACCTTGATTGAGCTGGATAAGTTAAAAACCAGCTCCTGTAAGGACCGCGATGAGATGATAAGTGAAGCTATTGCCAAGAATAGCGATGCGATTAAAGATGACCTTCTTAATCAGGTGTTGTCAAAATTTACCAGTGAAGACAAAAAACTGATGGCGAAAGTCAGCTAAAAAAGGCCGGGTCGAAACCCGGCCTTTTTGTTAGATATCAACCTGTCTTGCTGTATCACCTTGCCTTGCACTTTCGTGTGGATAGCCTTCTTCACTGGTATCTGCGTGCATTTAAAGGCTGTTACCTTCATAGACTCCTGCTTTGTTGCGAGACGAGCCAAAGGTCGTCGGCTAACCGCTTGGCTGCTTTATGCCGCTTAATTTCAATCGGCGTAGCCTTTCTCTTAACTCTCAGGTACTGCTGTGCAACAACACATGCGGGCCAAGGCTTCTATGTGCGCTTTAAAGTTTGCGGTCTTCTAGTGCCTTGGCCACCGGTCGATGCCTAGTGTTGTAAGTAGGCCAACAGCCTTTGTTTCTGGTATTGCACTGTTAAGTAAGCTCGCGATGTTCAGTATCGCTCTCTTGCTTTGGCTGAGTGTCACTAATAACTGAGAAAGCGAGAAGTTAAATGATTTTCATGAAAATTTTAATAATATATTGATTTTTTTAAGTTAAATTAACGATAATGCAGAACATTTTTATTAATGCAAGGGAATGTAAGATTGGTTACCGCTCTTATTGTTTTATATTTTATTTCTGCTATCACTAATTCAAAAAAAATAGTGATATTAAGCGGTGTCGTTTTTTCATTTTTATTGTATCCAGAAACATTTTTCATTATATGTGCTATTTCTTTGCTAGTGAAGATATTATCAACATATGTGATTATTAAAGATTTATATATAGCACTAACGGTATTGGTTTTAATTTTATTGAAGAACACTTTTTTTAGTACAGCTAGTGGTTATCAGCTTGTAGGGGTGAGCTTTGCGCTATTTCAAGTCTGCTATTATATAAAAGATAATATAAGCTGCGGTGACTTAATCAGTAAACTCAGTTTTTTTCCTCAGCTATATTGCGGCCCAATAGTAAAACCTTCTAGCTTTGATAGATTAAAAAAAATTAATATTAAATCGCTGGCTTTATATCATCTCATTTTTGCCATTGGATTGTTTTTTAAAATTTATGTGGCTTATGTAACGCATAAAATTTTTTTGGAAGATAACAGTTTATTAAACTCGGTATTTTGGCTCGCTTATATGTACTCGGACTATCTATCTTGGTCATTAATGGGAATAGGTATCGCTGGCTTGGCAGGGTTTAAAATGCCAATGAGTTTTAGAGCCCCATTCTTTTGTCGAAATGTATCTCAATTTTATAGTCGTTGGAATATAACGGTTTTTAAATGGTGTAATGACTTTTTTAAGGTATCAGGCAGTAAAAAGTATAGAAAGTACAAAGCATATATTAATATTATCGTTAGTGTGTCAGTTCTATCTTTATGGCATGGATTGACATTTAACTTTTTATCCTTTGGTATTTTTAATATAACTTACTTTTTAATACAAAATAAAATAAAAAAATATCGTAAAATTTTATTAATAAGTCAAATCTTATTTTATTTTTTAGTTGGATATACATTCAATGGTATAATTCCAAATTATATATTCCCAACGATTAGCTACAAATATGGGATTCTATTTATTGTATCGTTAGTAACCTTATTCCTGTTTGATTTCTTCTTCTACAGGAAAGTTAAAAAAATCATATCTATTAGTCCACCTCTGGTTATTGCCGTTAGTTTAATTTTCGTGACGATATCATTTTTCGTTAGACATATTGATGGACAATTTTATTATGCGCAATTTTAAAAAATATAAGATATTCGTATGCATGTGCGTAATAATAATTATTATAGAGTGTATCGTCATGGTGAGCACTAGAAGACTTGAATATAGAAATATAACAAACCCAGAGAGGGTAGAAGGGGTTGTAATTGGTAACTCTCATGCGGACAGGATATTATTAAATAACAAGAATGTTTTTTATTTGAATGAAAGTAGTGCTTTAATAATTGACTCTATAAAAGAATTTTCTTATTCAAAAGAAAATTTTAAAAGTCTAAAATATATTATTTTTAACCTTACTCCTGTGGAGATGTATACTAATATTCCTCTACAATATCCATCTGAGAACACATTTTTATATAGGCGCAGCCCAAAAGCATATATAGATGTATTTGAAAGAAGTGTGACAGTGAGCTTTTCTGATTTTTTTGATAAAATTTTAAGTTTCTTTACAAAAAATAACGACAATTCTATGGTTATGGAAAACAATCGTGGTTTTACAGAAAATGGTCGCAGACCATTGAGTGTTCGGGAACATGAAAATATTATAGATTGGAAAAGGGATTCTCATTATAAGAAAAATCTATTTATTCATAATAAAGAATTATATCATGAGAACTTATCTAAAATTAAAGCTGTTTTTGCTAACAGTAAATTTAAGGTAGTTGTTGTGTCTATGCCTTTAAACCACAGGTATGTTGCACATATGGAAAGTAAATTTAATGAATATCACTTGTTAGGACTAAGTCGTTTCACTAACGATATGCAGTCCCTATTCGGTAAATGCTATATAAATTTAATAAACTATCCATTATCAGATAAATATTTTTGGGATGGGGATCATCTTAATAAAAACGGTGCTATTTATATGGAAAAAATTATCAATAAAAAAATAAATAACTGTTTGAGCCCTCAATATACAGTTCACTAACTGAATAATATAATGCGATCCGAAGATTCAATTATTTAAGTTTGAAAAAAAGATAAAGCAAAGCTTATCTTTTTTAATTTTTAGCTGATATGAGATTTGATATAACGGCTTCGGCCATCTCGTAAAATTTTTAGGAATCAAATAAATAAAGATTCTAATCATTGTAAATGATATGTCTCATGGAAAATGGCTGAAGTTGAGCTGCCCCGAAGTGGATAGCCATCACTAACCCAAAGGGCCACAGCTCAAATCGAATAGCGAGTCATTTTCGCTCGTTAAGTGTTCTGGTCTGCTGCTGGGTTAAGCTTTGAGCCAGGCTTTGGTCGTTCAGCCTGAGCTCTTCACCTAAACCTTCCAACGTGTGTTGCCAGTCTGACTACGCCAACCTTACCTGGTGGTGCCGATACGGGTTTTGACAAATCCTCTGCAGCTTTCTTTATCAAGACTTCCAATGACAGAGTGCGTTCCTTTAACTCCAACTGTTGTCAGCTTTGCGGCAAGTGGCTTTGTTAAGAAAAAGTTGTGATCGAAGTTGCAAATCTTTGTCGTTGGTTTGAAAGGTTAAACAGTCGGTTTCTTTAATAAAAACAATCAATTGTTAAGTTTTTGATGAATTGCTTAAGCATTAACCAACTTATGGTCGCTATAAATGCCTTAGAGGATGAATGCATCCTGAATAATCCTATCGCCATTCGACTTTAAGGGGGGTACGCAATGCGTCAGGTACTGCTAGGTATGTGGATAGCATTGGCAGGGATGCCCGTCTTGGCCGATACGGCTGCAGATAAACAGGCTGACTGGTATCAGCGGCTATTATCAGAACCACACCCAGAACAAGCTAAAGAGAACCATAAACCTATGGTCACAGTGCGTGTTTCTGATGATGTAGTGCTAGGGTTTACTGGACAGTTAACCACTGTTGAGCCGACCCCGGGTAATCCAATGCCGCACCAGAGTTTGGAAGATAACTTATCTAACGCTTCCTATCAGTTCAGCGTGAAATGGCGCTTCTAAAATAGAAATTATCATCTTGCTTGCATTGTACAGGGGCGCTTCGGCGCCCTTGTTGTTATTGTACTTCTACGCAACTCTTTGCTTTATTGACTAAATTCAAGACTCCCCCAAGGAGCCACTCGATGTTTGTACCACTGAATATGGATTTTTCGAAAGCGGTCACTATCGATACCAATAGTGCCGATTGGATACCTAGCCCCAAGGCCGGAGTTTGGCGCTGTCCGTTAGAGCGGGAGCTGCCTGAGCAAGGCCATACCACTAGTCTGGTGCGTTATGAGCCCGGTGCTGCGTTTAGCCAGCATCAGCACCCTAAAGGAGAAGAGATTTTAGTGTTAGATGGGGTGTTTTGTGATGACAGCGGTGAATATAAAGCTGGCAGCTATTTGCGTCACCCTGCTGGCTCCAAGCATGCTCCGTACAGCGCCCAAGGCTGCACTTTGCTGGTAAAGCTCAATCAGTTTCAAACAGGCGATAATAGACGCATTGCCGTTGATACCCGGCCATGGTGTTGTGAGCCAGGGTTGCCGGTAGAATTGCCGCTGCACCGTTTCGGCAACGAATATACCGCGCTGATTCGATTACCCCATGGCGCTGATACGTTTTTGCCGTGTTTGGACGGCCAGGTGGAAGCATTGGTGCTTAAAGGTACCCTGCTAGACGCGCGAGGGCGCTACCGAGCAGGCACTTGGCTAAGGCGGGCTGATTGGTTCAGCAACAAGTTGATGACGGCTGAGGATACCGTGCTTTTTATCAAGCAAGGTCACTTCCCCACTTCGACATGATCGATGACGTTAACCACAAAAAAGGCGCCATTCGGCGCCTTTTTTAACATCTAAAACCTTAGTCCTTGGACGAGCGTGAAGCGCGTTTACGGTCGTTTTCGGTCAGATGGCGTTTACGAATACGGATGCTTTGCGGCGTCACTTCCACCAGCTCGTCGTCGTCGATAAATTCCATGGCCCGTTCCAGGGTCATTTTGATCGGCGGAACCAGTGTCAGGGCTTCGTCAGTACCGGCAGCACGCATGTTGGTCAGCTGCTTACCTTTAAGGCAGTTAACGGTCAAATCGTTATCACGGCTGTGAATACCAATAACCTGGCCTTCGTACACCTCAACGGCGTGACCGATAAACAGGCGACCACGGTCTTGCAGGTTGAACAGCGCATAGGCAAGGGCTTTACCGGTGGCGTTGGAGATCAACACACCGTTGTTGCGCTGGCCAATGTTGCCGCCTTTGTGCGGGCCGTAGTGGTCAAAACTGTGGTACATCAGACCGGTACCGCTGGTCATGGTCATAAAGTCGGTCTGGAAGCCGATAAGGCCCCGTGCCGGGATCATGAAGTCGATACGAACACGGCCTTTACCGTCGATGTCCATGTTACGCAGCTCAGCCTTACGCAGGCCAAGGGCTTCCATGACGCTACCTTGAGATTGCTCTTCAACGTCAACGGTCAGGGTTTCGAAGGGCTCTTCCTTGTTGCCTTGCTCGTCGGTGCGAATGATAACCTGCGGGCGTGATACGGCCAGTTCGAAGCCTTCACGACGCATGTTTTCAATCAACACGCCCAAGTGCAATTCACCGCGGCCAGATACGCGGAAGGTATCCGGGTCAGCGGTTTCTTCAACGCGCAGAGCCACGTTGTGTTTAAGCTCTTGGGTCAGGCGGTCAAGGATCTGACGAGAGGTAACGAACTTACCTTCTTTACCGGCAAACGGAGAGGTGTTTACCAGGAAGTTCATGGTTACGGTCGGCTCATCAACGGTCAATGCTGGCAGCGCCTCGACATTGGCTGGGTCGCAAACGGTGTCAGAGATCTTCAGCTCACCCAAACCGGTGATAGCAACGATATCGCCAGCAGTGGCTTCGTTGGTTTCAAAACGATCGAGACCCATGTAGCCCAGTACCTGGCCTACTTTGCCGTTACGTTTGCTGCCATCGGCGCTCACCACAGTTACCTGTTGGCCGAGCTTGATTTTGCCGCGCTTGATACGGCCAATACCGATAACACCCACGTAGGAGCTGTAGTCGAGCTGGGAGATCTGCATTTGCAGGCCGCCGTCGAGGTCAACGTCAGGCGGAGACACTTTCTCGATAACGGTTTCGAACAGCGGGGTCATGTCGGTACCGATTTCGCTGTCGGATTTGCTGGCCCAACCGTTGAGCGCAGACGCATAAACGATAGGGAAGTCCAGTTGCTCGTCGGTTGCGCCCAGGTTGTCGAACAAGTCGAATACTTGGTCGATAACCCAGTCAGGACGGGCACCAGGCTTGTCGATTTTGTTGATAACCACGATTGGCTTCAAACCCTGAGCAAAAGCTTTCTGGGTGACGAAGCGGGTTTGTGGCATAGGCCCTTCCTGAGCGTCCACCAACAGCAGTACGGAGTCCACCATAGACAGTACCCGTTCTACCTCGCCACCGAAGTCGGCGTGTCCGGGGGTGTCCACGATGTTGATGCGGTACTCTTCGCCTTCCGGGGAAGTCCAGCGAATAGCGGTGTTCTTGGCCAGAATGGTGATACCACGCTCACGTTCCTGGTCGTTGGAGTCCATTACACGCTCGGCCATCTCGCCACGGCTTTCCAAAGTGCCGGATTGGGACAGCAGTTTATCTACCAGGGTAGTCTTACCATGGTCGACGTGAGCGATGATGGCGATATTTCTCAGCTTGTTGATCACAAGGGGGGCCTCAGGCGAAAAAATGCCCGCTATTGTACTCAAGCCACATGACTTTAACAGTACTAAGCGTAAACTGATTTGCGCATCGGTTGTTTATTGTTGCACTGTGTTGGTGCAACTGCTGATCTACAGTGGTGCAAGTACCGTCTGGTACCTGGTGAGAGCAGGGATGTTTAGTCATTTAAAACAAGCTCTTGTGAAGTTGGCGTGGGATTTGAAATAACTGTAGCCAGCGACGCCCCAGCCAGGCGACAACTACCTTAAATCGGAGGCTAATTCGAATGTCCGTTGAGAAAATCCTCGACTTAATCAAAGAACACGAAGTCAAATTTGTCGACTTGCGTTTTACTGACACCAAAGGCAAGGAACAGCACGTAGCCATTCCGCATCACCAAGTGGACGCCGATTTCCTGGAAGAAGGCAAAATGTTTGACGGCTCTTCCATTGCTGGCTGGAAAGCGATTAACGAGTCCGACATGATCCTCAAACCGGATCTGTCTACCGCAGTACTGGATCCCTTCTCTGAAGAAGTGACCATGAACCTGCGTTGCGACATCCTCGAACCTGCCACCATGCAAGGTTACGATCGTGACCCGCGTTCCATTGCCAAGCGCGCCGAAGCCTATCTGAAATCTACCGGCATTGCCGATACCGTACTGTTTGGTCCCGAGCCTGAATTCTTCATGTTCGACGACGTCCGTTTCGGTGCCGACATGTCTGGCGCATTCTACAAACTGGATTCTGAAGAAGCGGCTTGGAACTCCGGCCGTGAATATGAAGGCGGTAACAAAGGTCACCGTCCTATGGTTAAAGGTGGTTACTTCCCGGTTGCCCCTGTTGATTCAGCCAACGACATCCGTGCCGCCATGTGTATGGTGATGGAAGAAATGGGTCTGGTGGTTGAAGCTCACCACCACGAAGTGGCTACTGCCGGTCAGAACGAAGTGGCTACCCGCTTCAACACCCTGACTGCCAAAGCTGACGAGATCCAAATCTACAAATACGTTATCCATAACGTTGCCCATGCCTACGGCAAGTCAGCGACCTTTATGCCTAAGCCGCTGGTGGGGGATAACGGTTCCGGTATGCACTGCCACCAGTCCTTGAGCAAAGATGGTAAAAACATCTTCGCCGGTGACAAATACGGCGGTCTGTCTGAAGAAGCTCTGTACTACATCGGTGGTATCATCAAGCACGCTAAGGCCATCAACGCCTTTACTAACGCGTCCACCAACTCTTACAAGCGTTTGGTGCCCGGCTTCGAAGCCCCGGTAATGCTGGCTTACTCTGCCCGTAACCGTTCCGCCTCTATCCGTATTCCTTACGTTTCTAGCCCGAAAGCGCGTCGTATTGAAGTACGTTTCCCTGATCCGACTGCCAACCCTTACCTGGGTTTCACCGCCCTGATGATGGCAGGCCTGGACGGCATTCAGAACAAGATCCATCCTGGCGATTCCATGGATAAAGACTTGTACGACTTGCCACCAGAAGAAGCGGCAGAGATCCCAACTGTTGCGGAAAGCCTGGAAGAAGCCTTGGCTGCCCTGGACAGTGACCGTGAGTTCTTGACTCGTGGCGGCGTATTCACCGACGAAACTATCGATGCCTACATCGAGTTGAAAGCGGCTGAAGCTAAGCGTATTGCGATGACCACTCACCCAGTGGAATTCGAACTCTACTACAGCGTTTAACAACACCGTAAGTTTGCTGCTTTGCGTGTTGGAGCCCACCACTTTGGTGGGCTTTTTTATTGCCAGTACATCTAGCGCTGCAACAATCTTTACGCGGTGCACTACCCTTAGATAGCCCAGGCAGTTCGGGGTTTACCTTCCCTTTGGCAAGAGACAAAGCCGATGAATAAGGCATTGCTGTTACTGTTGGTTACTACCTTTATGACAACGGCTGCAGAACCGAGCAAGGTGTATACCTGGACCGATGAAAAGGGCGTGGTGCATTATTCTGACCAGCCCCATAAAGGGGCAAAAGAAACGGTAGTGGCGCCAACCCAGCAATACACCATGCCGGCGGTTGATACCAGTATTCTTAAAGCGACACCGAAGCCACAAGCAGCCCCAGCCTGGCAGGTTAATATTCTGACGCCAGCCCATGAAGAAACACTGCGTGACAATGATGGCCTGTTAACCATTTCGGTGCAGGTGCAGCCCGACATGCAGCCAGGGCAACGGTTACAGCTTTTTATCGACGGTAAACCCTTTGGTCCGGCAAGGGTGATAAGCCGTTTTGAAGTCAAAGACGTGGATAGAGGCGAGCACAGCATCATGGTGCAGCTGATTGGTCGAGATAATAAAATTGTTGCCCAAAGCCAGCCCCATACCATTTACATGCACAGGGCCAGCATTTTTAGTCCCACGCGTCGTAACTAGAAGCGGTAAACAACCCCTAAATAGGCTGAGGTGCTGTAGTCCTGGTTAACGATCGGGCTGTCCGACAGGCTGCTATCAAGCCAGGTGTAGCGTGCACTACCCAGCAGCATCCAACTTTTGTTCAGTGTCCAGTTAAAGCCGACATTCACAAAAGTGTTGGTGGAGGAACCGGGGTGGTACTCATCAAAGCCACTTTTTCGGCTTTCATCTGCGCTCACACCGTAATAGTAATCGGCATACTTACTGGAATAGTAAGCAACACCAATGCCCGGAACTAAGCGAAAGCTGTCAGTGCGAATAATGGGGTACTTATAGTTGAACTCCGCATATTGGCCGTCATGGCGGCCAGAGACATCGGTAGCCACAACGCCCTCAAAACCACCCAATGGCGTACGTATTGTTGCCCGTAAGCCGCCCAAGATGCTGTAGCGGCGGTCATCAAGCTGTTTCATGCGGTTGTCGTCGGACTTATCAGGGTCTAAGCGAGAAGGCCCCAATTGCAGTCCGGCAGCCAGTGAGAAGGCCTTGTTTTTGACAAGGTAATAGCCTGCAGACGGACCACGCAGGTAGAAATGCTTTCCCTCATAGCCCAGCACCGGTATCACCAAACTTTGCTTATCCACGCCAACATAAGGCGAGGGCGATTCAATAACGCCAATGCCAACGGATCTCGTGGCCTCCTGCTCAGCCACGGCCGAAGTCGAGGCCAGCGTAAGCGCTATCAGTAACGGGGCTTTCATCGATTAAAAGTCCTTTGAATCAGATTGACTCGTTTACGTTATCAGCAATGTAACAAGGCTCAAGTAACACTCTGTCACCTGTCATATTGCTCTCAGGTCACAGAGTTGGCACGCGGCAGTAGCCAGTCAGCGGGATTTTATTTACACTTCCTCCAATTGCACCAAATTGGTGCAATTGGAGGAAGTCCTTGGAAAAACAGCAAGTTCTCGACAATCTACTGACCGGTGTTGTGGTCGTTGATGACCAACTCTTGGTGACCTATCTCAATACGGCCGCCGAGTCACTGCTGAGCGTTTCCAGGGCGAAAAGCTTGGGGCAGCCGTTGGCGGCGTTGATGGGCGATTATCGCGGTATTGAGCGTTTTATCGAAACGCGCAAAACCGGCCAGGGGTTTATTGATGCGGACTGTAATTTGGGGCAGGTACATGTTGAGCTGGCCGTTACCGTCATGGAAGGCAAGCCCCGGCATTTGGTGATAGAGCTTACGCCTATCGACCAGTTAAAGCGTATTTCCCAAGATGCCTTTCATCAGGTTCAGCAACAAGCCAGCCAAGAGATCCTGCGCGGCCTGGCCCATGAAATTAAAAACCCCCTTGGCGGGCTAAGAGGCGCCGCTCAGCTGTTGTCGCTGGAGCTAACCGCCAGTCAGCGGGAATACACTGACCTTATTATGGCGCAGGTCGACCGCTTGACTGAGCTGGTCGACCGACTGCTTGGCCCCAAAGCGGGGCCGCAGCGCAAGGTGATTAATATCCATCAGGTGTTGGAGCGGGTGCGCACCTTGGTTGGGCTGCAAATTACTGACAACATTAAATTGCTAAGAGATTACGACCCATCATTACCGGATATGGCGCTAGATGGTGCGCAAATAGAACAAGCGGTGCTGAATATTTTGCAAAATGCAGTGCAGGCGTTGGGCCGCGATGGCCAGGTGATTTTGCGCTCGCGGGTGGCTTCTGGCATCACCTTACAAGGCAATCGCCACCGCATGGTGGCGCGCATTGATGTCGAAGATAACGGCCCCGGCGTACCTGACAAACTTAAAGATACGCTTTTTTATCCTTTGGTTACCGGCCGGGCCGACGGCTCTGGTATGGGGCTGGCAATAGCCCAGTCATTGGTGGCCTTACATGGCGGCCGTATTGAGCTGGATAGCCAGCCCGGGCGCACCATTTTTTCTCTCTATCTGCCAATGGAGGATATCGCATGAAAGCCTGGGTGCTGGATGATGATGCAGCCATTCGCTGGGTACTAGAACGTGCCCTGAGCCAGCAGAAGATGGAAGTCACGACTTTTGTTGATGCCAAAAGCATGCTGGAGGCGTTGGTCAACACACGCCCTGATGTACTGCTGACCGATGTACGGATGCCCGGTATGGACGGGTTGGCGTTAACGCAAGCCCTGCGCGATAGTCACCCTGAGCTGCCAGTCATCATCATGACCGCGCATTCTGATTTGGATACCGCCGTCAGTGCTTATCAAACTGGCGCTTTTGAATACCTGCCCAAACCGTTTGATTTAGACGAAGTGGTGGCGCTACTTAAACGCGCGGTAAAAGATAAGCCCGAACCGGAGCCTACGCCCAGCCAACAAGGCCAGGTCACAGAGCTGATTGGTGAAGCTCCCGCCATGCAGGCGGTGTTTCGTGCCGTGGGGCGCTTGTCGCGTTCCTCGGTGTCGGTGCTCATTAACGGCCAAAGCGGTACCGGTAAGGAATTGGTGGCCCGTGCCCTGCACCGCCACAGTCCGCGCGGCAAAGGCCCTTTTGTGGCCATCAATATGGCTGCCATTCCCGCCGATTTAATCGAGTCAGAGTTGTTTGGCCACGAAAAGGGTTCTTTTACCGGCGCCGCCGGGCGCCGCGAAGGGCGTTTTGAGCAAGCCGATGGTGGCACCTTATTTTTGGATGAAATTGGCGACATGCCGTTGCCCGCACAAACCCGTTTGCTCAGGGTGTTGCAAGAAGGTCAGTTCTACCGTGTCGGTGGCGCTGTGGCGGTGAACGTGGATGTACGGATCATCGCCGCCACCCACCAAGACTTGGAAAAAGGGGTTAAAGAAGGGCGTTTTCGCGAAGATCTTTTTCACCGCCTAAACGTTATTCGCATTCAATTGCCGCCCCTGGCAGAGCGCCGTGAGGACATCCCGAAGCTGGCCGAATACTTTCTAAACCGCATTGCTGCCGAGTTGCATACCCCCGAGCGACGGCTGCACCCTGAGACCGTTAAATTGCTGACCAAGCTACCTTGGCCGGGCAATGTCAGACAGCTTGAAAATACCTGTCGTTACTTAACGGTTATGGCGGCGGGCCAGGAAATACTGCCCAGTGACTTACCCGAGAACTTAGAGCTTAAAGAAGCCTCCCAAGACTGGGTGGAAGAACTCAAAGTGTGGGCCGACCAACTGATGATGGCGGGCAGCCAAGGGGTGGCGGCGCAGGCACAGCAAATGCTCGAAGAAGCGTTAATTGAGGTGGCGCTGCGCCGCTCCAACGGCCATAAACAGGATGCGGCTAAGCGCCTTGGCTGGGGCCGTAACACCCTAACCCGTAAACTGTCTGGGCCAGATTCTTAGCGCGGGTAAAGGTTTAGTTGAGGGGATACTGACGTGTTACTAATAGTGTGTTGCAGTCAGTGCAAAGAAGGGTAAAAACGGTTGGTTAAAATAAGGACTTAGTTAGGATGCAGCTATGACCAAAATCCTTATTATCGATGATGATACCAGCCTGTGTGAGCTGCTCGGTGACTACCTGAGCAGCCACGGTTTTGAGCTGGATACGGCCCATACCGGGCCTGATGGCCTGGCGAAAGCTATCGACGGCGCGCCCGACTTGGTGTTGCTGGACGTGATGCTGCCGGGCCTTGACGGTTTTGGGGTGCTCAAAGGCATCCGGCAAAAAAGTCAGGTACCGGTTTTAATGCTCACCGCCCGTGGTGATGAAGTAGACCGGGTGCTCGGCCTTGAACTTGGCGCCGACGACTATGTCGCCAAGCCCTTTTCCCATCGCGAATTAGTGGCGCGTATTCAGGCCATTTTACGGCGGCTGGCGCCGGTTAATCAGGCTGTGGGTGCCCTTGATTTACAACCTGAACGCTTAGAAGCGCGTTACCACGGCCAGTTGCTGGATTTAACCGCTGCCGAATTTCGGGTTTTAGCCGTGCTTTTTGAGCGTTGTGGTGAAGTGGTCAGCAAGGAAGACATTTGTCAGCATGCTTTTGGCCGTCACTTGCAACCCTTCGACCGGCACATCGATATTCATGTTTCTCATATCCGTAAAAAGATGACAGAAGTTGACCCGGCCCAGGTTATTCGCACCTTGCGGGGCGTGGGTTATCAGTTGATCACGGAGCAAGCATGAAGCGCTTTGGGTTGGACTGGCTGACGGGATTTGCCGGCCGTCTTTTCCTGTGGTTTTGGTTGGTACTGACCTTAATGCTGGTGGCCAACCTGCAGTTGAGTCATCACCTGCGTGGCAGCGAAGAACTGCGCCAGCCTTTCCCCCCTGAACTGGAAGAACTGGGCGACTTGCGTGACCGGCTGCGCCACTTTGCCCACCTTCCCCTTGATACCCTTGAACACAGTAAAGTGGGCCGTTTTTTGGTGCTGTTTGAACCGCGCAGTCTGCAGCCCTTGCAGCAGCGCCGGCCCAAACATTGGCGTATTCCTGAGCTAGTGGCGTCTGATAAAGGCGTAGAAGTGTTGGAACAAGGGGAAATGCGCGCCATAGGCCCCTTTGAAATTCAAACGCTGGATGGCCCGGTGCTCGCGGTGTGGATGATGCCGCCGCGGCCAATGGGTCCATGGGAAAGGTTCTGGCAAGGGCCAGCCTGGATGCGCCTGACACTGTCGTTGGTGGTGGTGTTACTGCTGAGCTTAGGCCTGGCGGCCTGGCTTGCTAGCCCTATCCGCAAGTTGTCTAAGGCTGCCGCTCGCTTTGGTGACGGCGACTTGTCGGTGCGGGTAAAACCTGCCGGTGGTGAGCTGGGTAAATTGGGCCGCGACTTTAACACCATGGCCGAAAAGCTCGAAAATCTGCTGGCGTCGCAAAAGCGCTTATTGGCGGATGTATCCCATGAGTTACGTTCACCACTAACAAGGCTAAAGCTGGCTGCCGCGTTGATGGGTGAGCAGCATAAAGACAGTAAATACGTGCCGCGTATTGAAAAGGAATGCGACACCTTAGAACACTTGATTGACCAAGTGCTGACACTGTCACGGTTGGAAGCGGCGCTTAATCAGGAAGAAAACGAAGAGGCCGACTTGGTCGAGCAGGTGAATTCGTCGGTGCAAGACTGGCGTTTTCAAATGAGCGACAAAACCATTAACTTCGATGCCCCAGAACACGCCGATATCGCTTTTAAGCCGCGGCTTTTGCAACGGGTATTGGATAACCTGCTCTCTAATGCTTGCCGATATGCCAACCGTGTCGATGTGCAGCTAAAGGCGGCAAAGAACGGTTGGTTGCTGATGGTTGAAGATGACGGCCCGGGTGTGCCAGTTGAGATGCTCGATAAATTGTTTGAACCCTTTTACCGGGGTGACCCCGCGCGGGGCCACCAAGGTAAAACCGGTTTGGGGCTTGCTATTGCCCAAGCAGCCGCCAAAGCACTGGGAGGAAGCCTAACGGTTAGTCGCTCTGAGCTGGGGGGCTTGTGTTTTGCTTTGCAGCTACCGGCTTAAGGTATGACGAGGGCGGGGACGCTGAAAGCGGATCTTGGTGAATAATCACATCGGCGCCAGGGAAGGCGTCTTCCAGGGCCTTTTCCACTTCATCTGCTACCTGATGCGCCGCTCTTAACGACATATCGTCAGGCAATTCCAAGTGCATTTGAATAAATTTGGTTGGCCCGGCTTGGCGGGTGCGAAATTCGTGAAACCCCAATACCTGGTCGTGGCCATGGACAATTTCTTTAATGCGCTGCTTTTCGTCTTCCGGCAGTTCTTTATCCATCAGGGTATTGGCCGACTCAACGGCGATGCTGCCAGCCGAAACCAAGATATATACCCCAATCACCAGAGCTAGGGCGCCGTCGGCCCAAAACAGGCCAAAACCGCTGGCAACCAGGGCTATCAGCACCCCTACGTTTAGCAGCAAGTCGGAACGATAATGCAGTGCATCGGCCTTGACCGCTTGCGAGCCGGTTTTTTTAACCACATAAGCTTGGTAGCTAATCAGGATAATGGTCAGCAGCAGTGCCAGCAGCGTAACACCAATACCCACGTAGGTTTGGGTCAGCGGCATTGGGTTCATCAGCCTGTCGGCGGCGTTAAACAGCAGCAGGATGGCTGAACCGGCGATAAAACCCGACTGGGCAATACCGGCCAAAGATTCCGCTTTACCGTGGCCAAAACGATGCTCGTCATCGGCAGGTTGCAGGGCATAACGCACCGCAAACAGGTTGATAAGGGACGCAGACACGTCCATCAGCGAGTCGGTTAATGACGCAAGCATGCTGGCAGAGCCGGTCATTATCCAGGCCAGCAGCTTGCTGATAATTAACAGGGTGGCGACAAAGGTGGAAGCCAATGTCGCCTTTTTTACGAGGGTGGCGTACTGATCAGTCATCTTTTCCCGGGCGAGGTGGCTTTTTCATGTGGCCACGCTCTGGGTGGTGGTCACGCATTTTAGCCAGTTTATCGCGCTGGGCCGGAGTTAGCACCTGCATTACATCGTGCGCCAGGCGCAAGCGGTCAAGACCCATATCTTTACGGTCAGCCAGCAGCGCTTTTGCTTTGGCTTCGTCGAATTTCGGCGCATCCATCAGTGCTTTAAATTCAGCTTGTTTGGCCTTCATTTCAGCTTCGTGCTGTTTATGGTCAGCGTCGAGCAGTGCCTTAATTTTGCCGGTTTGTGCTTCGCTAAGGCCCAGCTCTTTGGCCATGGGGCCTTTTAACAGCATTGGGAAGGGCATCATTGGGCCAGGGCCCATCATGGGGCCGTGCATATGCGGGCCAGGACCACCCGGGCCGCGTTGCATCATCGGCGGCTTTTGGTCTTTTTGGTCAGACTGGCTGTTGTCAGCCGCCATCGCATGGGCAGACAGCACCATGGCGGAGGCGACAGTCAAAGTGCGAAAAATGCTTTTCATGGGGTGTCTCCTATGATTGACTTCGCCTTAAGATTACCCCGCGCAATGCAAAGGGGCGTTAGGCCCCGGTAAAGAAGCGTAAATATGCTGAATATTGTTCTATTTCAACCCGAGATCCCGCCCAACACCGGCAATATCATCCGCTTGTGTGCCAACAACGGCTGCAAACTACACCTAATAAAGCCATTAGGGTTTGTGTTTGACGATAAACGGCTACGCCGGGCGGGCCTTGATTACAACGAGTTTGCTGAAGTGCGCCAGCACGACAGCCTAGCGGCTTGTTTGGCGGCACTGCCAGAGGCAACGGTATACGCCTGCACTACCAAGGGCAGCCGCAGTTTTCACCTGCCACAATACCAAGCGGGCGATATATTGCTGTTTGGCCCTGAAACCCGCGGCTTGCCGATGGACGTTATCGAAAGCCTGCCTGCTGAGCAGCGCATTCGTATTCCTATGCAGCCCAATTCGCGCTCCCTTAACCTTTCCAACGCGGTTGCCATTATTAGCTATGAGGCGCTGCGGCAACTGGATTACCCAGGGCTTGGGTGATCCCGAAGTTAATGCGCACCTTCTGCGAACAGCCTGCAGTTAATCTGTTGGCTAGCTAGTCTTTGCGGCGTCCCAGGCTAAAAGTATTTGTGAAATAGATTGGTCCATCACCGCGTAGTCAACGCCGTCACGTGCCAGGGTTGAAAGCCCTAACAGAAACGAATCAAAAACTGTGGTGAGCGCCTTTACATTGGTTGTTGGGTGCAGCTCGCCGCTGTTAATGCCTCTTTGCACGCATTCGCTAAATCCAGAGCGGGTGTGCGTGCGGGAACGGGTTAATGCGGCCGTGACTGAGGCGTGAGCCTTAGACGGAGCGCTCATTACGCCAAGGGCTACCATACAACCACGCGGATGACCTTCTTCGCATTGCATTTTGGCCGAACTGCGCAGCGCCTGTTCAATAGCATCACGAGGTGGCAGGCTGCTGTTCCACAGCACTGCAGTGGCCTGTGCATAAGTGTCCAAATAAAGCTGAACACATTCTTGAAAAAGCGCCTCTTTTGAGCCAAAGGCAGCATAAAAACTGGGTGCTGATATGCCTTTGCCTATCCCTGCCTTTAACTGGCCTAACGAGGTTGATTCATAGCCATTTTGCCAGAATATATGCATTGCTTGCTCAATTGCCTTATCGCGGTCAAAGGTACGCGGGCGGCCCATCGCAGCCATGTTGCCTCTCCGAACGGTCATCACTAATTAATATTTATACTAATCGATATATAAATGGTTGACAATGCTGCGGCCATCTTATTAATGTATTGATCGTTACATATCTTCTCGCCTTTCGTGAGTTGTGTTGGTGACTGGCGTTTTGGGTATTAGCCCAGAGTTGGCTGCGCTTTACATATATATCGATTGGTAAATAAATAAGATAAGTAAAAAGCATCAGCAAGTGTTTGATATCAGCCTAAGGAATTGAATTTGGAAAACCTGAGCACTACCACTGCCGAATCCCAAAGCATGCGTTTGCCGATGATGGCGCTGTTAGCTTTGGCCATGACCGGCTTTATTTGCATTATTACTGAGACTTTACCGGCGGGCTTGTTGCCACAAATGGCTGCAGGGCTTGGGATCTCCAGCTCTCTGGCGGGTCAATTTGTTTCAGCCTATGCACTGGGATCGCTGTTAACTGCCATTCCCTTGAGTATTGCCACCCAAAGCTGGCGGCGGCGTACTGTACTGTTGTTCACCATTGTTGGCTTTTTGGTCTTCAACTCCGTTACCGCCTTGTCTACTCAGTATTGGTTGACCCTCATTGCTCGATTTTTTGCTGGAATGGCAGCGGGGTTGGCTTGGAGCTTACTGGCAGGGTATGCGCGGCGTTTAGTGCCAGCTCCCCTGCAAGGTAAGGCTATGGCAGTGGCAATGGTGGGTACACCTATTGCGTTGTCGCTTGGTGTCCCCATTGGCACTTGGTTTGGTGCACAAATTGGTTGGCGCATGTCCTTTATCGCGATGTCGGCACTGACGTTGATACTGATTGGATGGGTGCTGGCCAAGGTGCCAGATTACCCCGGTCAAGCACGGGGTGAGGGAATCCCATTTGGGCGTGTTTTACGGACCCCTGGTGTGCGGTCAGTGCTGGCAGTGGTGATGTTGTGGATGCTTGCTCACAACCTTCTTTATACCTATGTATCCCCTTTTATTGCTCAGGCAGGTCTGGCCGATCAAGTAGATACCGTGTTGTTTGTCTTCGGTGTCGCAGCACTGGTTGCCATCGGTATTGTTGGCCACCTGGTGGACCAACATCTAAGGGCTACTGTGATGGCCTGCTTGGCAGTGTTCACCTTGGTTTCATTGGCTTTTTGCTGGCTAGCAACAGTACCTGTGGTCATTTATATCGGTGTCGCGCTATGGGGGCTGACCTTCGGTGGTGCGGCAACACTTTTGCAAACGGCTTTAGCCGACAACGCAGGTAGTGGCGCTGATGTCGCGCTGTCGATGAACGTTGTCGCTTGGAACGGTGCTATTGCCGGAGGCGGATTACTGGGCGGTGTGCTGCTTGATACCTGGGGGGCATCCTCTTTTGCACCGGTATTAGTGGTGGTACTGACGGCGGGTTTCGTTATCGCCTGGATGGCGCGCACTACGGGCTTTAAAGCCGGTTCCCGCCACCCGCATTCCGTTTGATTTCCCTTTTTTATCAACTACTAATAGGTTTCTATATGTTACATCGTATTGTTCGCAACGCTTTCTGTACTTTGGCATTGTTAGCCAGTACTTGGGTATTGGCCGCCGATGAATTTCCCACTCCCACGGGTTTTACCAGCGCCTATCAAACCGTAGATGGTGTACGTCTGCATTACGTCAAAGGCGGTAGCGGTCCATTGGTTTATTTAGTGCATGGTTTTGGCCAAACCTGGTATGAGTGGCACCAATTAATGCCGTTGTTGGCCAAGCACCACACTGTTGTGGCAGTCGATTTACCTGGTCTTGGTCAGTCGGCGGTGCCACCATCATACCGGGCCATTGATGTGGCGAAGTTGTTGTACCAGCTGGCGCAGCATTTTAGTGGTGGCCAGAAGTTCGACTTGGTCGCCCACGATATCGGCATTTGGAATACCTACCCAATGCTGGTGAAACATCAAAAAGCCATTCGAAGCGCCATTTATATGGAAGCGCCAATCCCCGATCCCAGTATCTACAAGTTTCCCGCCTTCACGCCAAAGGGCGAGTCTTTGGTATGGCACTTCAGCTTCTTCGCGGCGGATGACAACCTGGCTGAAACCTTGGTGACCGGTAAAGAACGCTTCTTTTTTAGTCACTTTATCAAGGTGCATGCCACCAATAAGGCTGTATTTACCCCGGCCTTACTCGACCTCTACGGTAAATCTTATGCCAAGCCGCACAGCTTGCATGCTGCCTTTGAGTACTACCGGGTTTTGAATGAAGACGTGAAGGATAACCAGCAGTTAGCCAAGCAAAAAATCGAAGTACCGATGCTTGCCATTGGCGGTGGTGGTAACGGCGGTATGGGGGCCTATGAAGCAAAAGTTGTCAGTCATTATGCCGAGCATGTAACAGGCAAAGTGCTGGATGGGTGTGGCCATTGGCTACCAGAGGAATGCCCTGTTGCTTTAAACAAGGCCGTTACCCGTTTTCTCGACGGGCATTAATACCCCTTTATTGGCCCTTTAAACCTGCATTTTGCTGCTGCTAGCCCACTAACAGCAGCATTTTTAAATGCCGCTGGCGCTTCAGCTGAGGTGATGCATTTGCCCAACGTGGGCGTGCACGGTAATGGTCACGGTTTGACCTACGAAAAGAACCCCGATGCTGCACTTGCGCCAGTGATGCTCTTGGTTACTAAGCAACGCTAGTAACCAAGAGCGCTGTTGAAAAAGGTGAGGCTGGTTACCATTGTGGTCTTATTTCGGCCAGAGAAGGCTACTGATATGGACGGGCTGCGTCGTCAAAGCGGCGTTCTGCCTCGTTGAAAGAGGAAGTCGAAACGATGGACATTGCAATTATTGGTTTAGGGGCCATGGGGCGGGCTATTGCCGCCAACCTAGTAAAAGTTGGGCACCGGGTGTCTGCCTGGAATCGTTCGAACAGCCCTGTTGAGGGCGTCACTCTGTTAGAGACACCGGTAGAGGCCATGCAGGCTGAGATGGTGCTAACACTGTTGTCTGATGATGACGCTATTCGTCAGGTATTACTGAGCGGTGATGTGTTTAAAAAGGCTCGCCAAGGAGTGGTGCATGTAGTGTCTTCAACTATATCTGTGGCTTTGTCCCGCGAGTTGGTGGCATTGCATCGTGCCGCTGGTATTCATTATGTGGCAGCGCCTGTACTAGGGCGACCAGATGTGGCTGCTAAAGGCGAGCTAAATGTGTTAGTTGCTGGTTTACCCGCGACGACTAAAAAGATAACCCCTGCGCTGGCGGCGATCAGCAAGCGGATTTGGCCAATGGGGGAAGAGCCGCCTATGGCACATGCGGCTAAGATTGCCTGCAATATGATGATCACCATGGCTATTGAGGCTATGGCCGAGGCGGTGGTGTTGACTGAAGCCAATGGCTTAGCCCGTGACCGCTTTTTTGAGCTGATCTTAAACACCCTTTTTGGCAGTCGCTCATATCAGTTATATTCAGAAAACATCAGTAACAACAGATATCAACCGGGTTTTAAAGCGTCTCTGGGACTCAAAGATCTGCGTTTAGCGCAGGCTGCAGCGGATGAACTGGATAGCCAACTACCTATGCTTAGCGCCGTACGTCAACAGATGCAGGCTGCGGTGGAGAATGGCAATGGCAACAAGGACTGGTCAGTAATAGCTGACCATACCATCCGCTCTGCAAAGAGCTAAATAAACAATAACGGCCGCATCAGCGGCCGTTATTAATGGGCGTATCAGTCGCCTAATATTCTGATTTACGTTCCCGAGCCAAGAGGTTTTTAGCGGCTTCTTTCGGATCGCGCCCTTCATAGAGCACGGCGTAAATCTGCTCGGTAATGGGCATTTCTACCCCTAACCGGCGTGACAGCGCGAACACTTCCTTGGCGTTGCGATACCCTTCCACCACCTGGCCAATATCGTCCATCGCTTGCTTGGCACTTTTGCCTTGGCCTAAGGCCAAACCAAAGCGGCGGTTGCGTGATTGGTTATCGGTACAGGTCAGCACCAAGTCGCCAAGGCCCGACATGCCCATAAAGGTCGCAGGGTCGGCACCTAAGGCGGCTCCTAACCGGGACAATTCCACCAAGCCGCGGGTGATAAGAGCAGTGCGGGCGTTGGCACCAAAGCCAAGACCGTCGGCCATGCCGGCACCAATGGCAATCACGTTTTTCACGGCGCCACCTAACTGCACTCCAACAAAGTCAGGGTTAGCGTAGGTACGCAGCCGCTTTTCGCAGTGCAGCAGGTCCGCCAGGCGGTCCATAAAGGCTTGGTCGGTACTGGAGATGGAAATCGCTGTCGGCAGGCCGGCGGCCAATTCTTTGGCAAAGGTAGGGCCGGAGACCACAGCCAGCGGAATTTGCTCACCTAATACTTGCCGCGCTGCGTCTTGCAGCAAGCGGCCAGTGTCAGGCTCCAGCCCTTTGGTGGCCCAGGCAACGCGCGCATCGGCAAGCAGGTAAGGCTTCATCTGCTGAAGAACGTCGTCAAAAGCATGTGAAGGGACTACCACCAGAATATCGCGGCAGCTGGCAACGGCCTTGGCAAGGTCGGGTTCCATTTCTAGGCTGTCTGGAAAGGGAATGCCGTCGAGGTAGCGGCGATTTTGGCGGTCGCGCGCTAAATCGGCCAAGTGTGCCGGGTTATGGCCCCAAAGCAGGGTGCGATTACCATTGCGTGCCAATGAAATGGCAAGGGCGGTGCCATAAGAGCCCGCCCCTAATACGCAGATGGCCGGTTGTTCGGCTGTCATGCAGTTATCTCAGGCTTTCAGGCCTGGGCCTCGCCGTTGGCAGCTTCACTGGCGCGTTGCTGAACATATTGAGCGAACAGGGCGTCGAAGTTAACCGGTGCCAGGTTCAGCGGCGGGAAGGTACCGCGGTTAACCAGGTTTGATACCGCTTCACGGGCATAAGGGAACAAAATGTTCGGCGCGAAGGCGCCCAGGGTATGGGCCATTTGCGCGTCAGGCATGTTACCGATGCTGAAGATACCGGCTTGCTGCACTTCGCACAGGAAGGCGGTTTCGTCGCCAACGGTGGTGGTTACGGTCAATACCAGTACCACTTCGTAGACGTCGTCAGCGAGTTTGTCAGAACGAGTGTCCAGGTCCAGTTTTATTTCCGGCTGCCATTCTTTTTGGAAAATAGCGGGGGCATTGGGCGTTTCGAAGGAAATGTCCTTGGTGTAGACCCGTTGGATCTGGAACTGAGGAGCCTGTTGCTCTGCGTTGTTAATTTCTTCAGCCATGATGGTAAACCTGTCTTGGTTGTGTATTTGTCGTTATAAGTTGTCTGCTCAGGCGTTTAGCAAGGCATCAAGTTGACCGGTTGCGTTCAACGCTTCCAGTTCTGTGCAACCGCCAATGAGCTGACCATTGATGAATATCTGGGGGACGGTGAAGCTGGCACCTTGGGTTAATTCCAGCATCTTTGCGCGGCGCTCGGCAGCGTTGTCGTTGCAGATCTCATTGAAGGTTTGTTGTTTTTCGGTCAACAAAGCCTTGGCCCGAACACAGTAGGGGCAGCCTGTTTTGGTGTAAATGATGATGTCAGCCATGTTACTCCTTAACCTTTCACCGGCATGCCGGCGTCTCGCCACCCCTGAATGCCACCGCTCAATACAAAGACAGATTTAAAGCCGCCTTTTTTAAGTTGTTTGGCAACTTGTTGTGCGCTGTGGCCCATGTCGCATACCACGATGATGGGGGCATCTTTATGTTTTTCAAGGCGTGTGGCTTCACCTTTTAGCAATTCGTCTTTCGCCAAGTTAAGTGCATTGGCGATATGGCCTTTTTTGAAGTCGGCCTGAGAGCGAATGTCCACAACCACGCTGTCGTCCTGATTAATCAGAAAAACCGCTTGTTGTGGTTTGATTTTTTTCACACCTGAAATCATTCCCTGCACCACAGAGATGATCAACAAAGCCAGAACCACCACCCATATGATGCTGGGCATGGGGTTGTGTTGTGCGAAAGTCAGTACGTCTGACAAATTCATGAATGCCTTTCCTCAGATTTCGAGGGCCTTGAGTATACCTTGGCAACCTTGCAAAGCCAGTCCCCCCCGCTGGTTTGTGAGCAGTCTTTATGTTTAAACTACCAAGGTTTCGATAGATCACTCTTTGATGTGGGTAATGTCATGGCTAAGAAACCGCTTGTATTAATCATCATGGATGGCTGGGGTTACCGTGAAAACCCAGAAAACAATGCCGTTCTTGCTGCAAACACCCCCAACTTAGACGCGCTTTGGGCCGAAAAGCCGCATTCGCTTATTTCTGGCTCCGGTTTAGATGTTGGCTTGCCCGACGGCCAAATGGGTAACTCCGAAGTAGGCCATGTCAACCTAGGCGCAGGCCGGGTGGTTTACCAAGAGCTCACCCGCATCGGTAAAGAAATCAAAGAAGGCCTCTTTTTCCAAAACCCAGTGCTGCGCGCCGCCGTGAAAAAAGCGGCTGGCAAGGGTAAGGCGGTACACATCATGGGGCTGTTGTCGCCCGGTGGCGTGCACAGTCATGAAGACCATATCTTGGCAATGATGGAGTTGGCCGCTAAAGAGGGCGCCGAGCACATTTATGTGCATGCCTTTTTGGATGGCCGCGACACCCCACCGAAAAGCGCCAAAGCCTCTATTGAACGTGTTAATGCCAAAGCGGCTGCCTTGGGTAAAGGCCGCTTGGTTAGCCTGATTGGCCGCTACTTTGCCATGGACCGCGACAACCGCTGGGACCGGGTGCAAGCCGCCTATGACCTTATCACCCAAGGCAAAGCCGAGTTTAGCTATGACGATGCCGTAGCGGCATTGGACGCCGCCTACGAGCGCGGTGAAACCGACGAGTTCGTGAAAGCCAGCCACATTGGCGCGCCGGTGGCGGTGGAAGACGGTGACGCCATTATCTTTATGAATTTCCGTGCCGACCGGGCGCGGCAAATTACGCGCGCCTTTGTTAACCCCGATTTTGACGGCTTTAGCCGTAGCAGCGTTCCTGCTGTTAGCGACTTTGTGATGCTGACCCAGTATGCCGCCGACATTAAAGCGTCTTGTGCCTATCCGCCGGAGTCACTGCACAATACCTTGGGGGAATGGCTGGCCAAGCACGACAAAACCCAGCTGCGCATTTCTGAAACCGAGAAATACGCCCACGTTACCTTTTTCTTTAATGGCGGCGTTGAGCAAACCTTCCCGGGTGAAGAACGCATCCTTATTCCTTCGCCGAAGGTGGCAACGTACGATCTGCAGCCAGAAATGAACTCCCTTGAGCTGACCGACAAACTGGTTGGCGCCATCGAGTCTGGCGACTTTGATGTCATTATCTGTAACTACCCTAATGGCGATATGGTCGGCCATACCGGCATTTTTGACGCCGCTGTTAAGGCCTGTGAAGCCGTTGACCATTGCATTGGCCGTGTGGTTGGAGCGCTTGAGAAAGTGGGCGGCGAATGCCTCATTACCGCCGACCACGGTAACGCCGAGCAAATGGCTGACCCTGAATCAGGCCAGCCCCATACCGCTCACACCTCTGATCCGGTGCCACTGATTTACTATGGCCGTGCCGCCCGCGCAGTTGAAGGTGGTGTGCTGTCAGATATTGCCCCTACCATGCTGACCTTAATGGGCATGGATGTTCCCGCCGAGATGACCGGTAAACCGTTGTTTATTATTGAATGATCAAGCGCTTAGTTGCTCTGTTGGTGATGATGGCGGCCCTGGTGGCCGCCTTTAGTTGTTTCGGCGCCGATACCGAAAACAAGTTAAAAGCCGTTGAAAAGGAAATTGCCAAAACCCGCCAGGCTATAGAAGCGCAAAAGGCCAAACGCAGCACGCTGCGCCAAACCTTGAAAGGCATTGATACCCAGATTGGTAAACTCAGTGCGCGGCTGAATCAGATAGACCAGCAACAGGCAGAGCAAACCCAAAAGCGCCAGCAGTTACAGCTGCAATTAGACGACCTTAAAAAGCAGTCGCAGCAGCAACAAGCCTTGTTGGTAAAACAGCTGCGGGCCGCTTATGCCATGGGCCAAGACGACTACCTAAAGATGATGCTTAACCTGCAGTCGTTGTCTGACTTGGAGCGGATGATGGCCTACTACCAAAAATTCAATGGTGTGCGTATGGACGCGCTCAATGCGTTAAAAACCACCCGCGCCAAGGTAGAAGCCACACAAGCCGATTTAGACCAAGCCATTGCCAAGCTCAACGCTTTGGAGCAAGAAGCCAAGAGCCAGCAAGCGAGCTTGAACCAGCAAAAAAGTCAGCGCCAAAGCACCATTAATAAGCTCAGTAGCGATATTCAAAGCCAGTCTGGCCAATTGGCACAAATGGTCGCCGACCGTAAAGCCCTTAATGACGCCATTGCCGAAGCCGAGCGCAAAGCCCGCCAATCGAAAGGCAAGCAAACCCTAAAAGGCCAGCAGGGCCGTTTAGCCTGGCCGGTTAAAGGCAAGGTGGAACGTTTGTTTGGTGAAAAACGCGCCGCCGGCGTGGAATGGCGCGGCGACATTATCCGCGCCAGTGAAGGTGCCAAAGTAGAAGCCGTTGCCGGCGGGGTGGTGGTCTATGCCAATTGGGTGCGCGGCTATGGTTTGCTGATGGTGATTCAACACGCCGATGGTTACATGAGCCTTTACGGGCAAAACCAGGCGCTGCTGAAGAAAGTGGGCGACGATGTTAAGCAAGGCGAAAGCATCGCTTTGGTTGGCCGTTCTGGGGGCCAGCAGGAGCCAGGCCTTTATTTTGAAATTCGTCATCAAGGTAAAGCGGTTAACCCCGCCAAATGGTGCCGTTAAGCCAGGGAGGCAACTATGGCAACAAAGGTTTATTGGCTGCTGGGAGGCATCTTGGTTGGCGGTTTGCTAACAGCTGGGGCCTTGGCCTTGGCCGGGCAAACCGGCCAGCAGCGGCTAGCGCCAGATGTCTTGTTTAGCCAAACGCTCTCTGAGGTGGCCAAAGCTTATGTTGACCCGGTTGATAAAACGGCACTGACCGACATTGCCCTTAAGGCCTTGGTGGCTTCCCTTGACTCCCATTCCAAATACCTTGAAGCCGATGACATTCGCGACCTTGAAGAAATGGCTGATGGTCATTACTCGGGGCTGGGCTTGGAAGTGGCCTTTGATAAAGACCAGCACCTGGTGGTGACCTCTCCCCTTAAGGGATCGCCTGCGGCAAAAGCGGGTATTAAACGGGGTGACTGGGTGCTGGCCATTAATAACCAAAGCACCAAGGGCAAATCCCTCACGGCTTTGGCCCATGACCTACGTGGTAAGCCGAAGCAAGAAGTACAGCTTCTGATAGAGCGTGATAATAAGCCGCTGCACTTTGCCATTATGCCAGCCGAGGTGAAGGTGGATTCGGTGACCAGCTATATGCTGGACGAAAATCGGCTGTGGCTACGTATTAGCCAGTTCCAGTATTCAACGCCCAGTGAGGTCACGCAGGCGATAGAAGCACATCATCCCCAAAGCGTGATCTTAGATCTGCGTGGCGATCCGGGCGGTGTTTTGGCTTCGGGGGTGGATGTGGCTGACCTTTTTTTAACCAAGGGGCCTATTGTCAGTACCCGTGGCCGCGCCGCTTATGCAAATCAGGTGTTTTCTGCCAAAAGTGGCGACCCATTTGAGTCGCTTCCTTTATTGGTGCTGATGGATAAAGACTCGGCTTCGGCGGCTGAAATTGTTGCCGGTGCGCTCAAAGACCGAGGCCGCGCCCTTATTCTTGGCCAGCAAAGTTATGGCAAAGGCAGTGTGCAAAGTTTAATTCCTATTGCCGGTGGTGATAGAGCCATTAAACTCACTACCGCTCGCTATCTCACCCCCAGTGGTGTGTCTATTCAGGGGAAAGGGATTAAGCCGAATATCGCAGCGGGCACGGTGTTGAGCGGCCCCAAGGTGCGTTCGTTACTAAAAAGCCAGTATCCTTTGGCGCGTAAGGCGGAAGTGGCCGCCGAGGGTAAATGGGCTGACGACGCCGAGTTGTGGGAAGCCATTGCTTACCTTGACCATAAAACACAACAACAACACTAAATAAGTAAAAGGATCACTGTGCGCCTTATTGCCCTGCTGTTCGGGCTTGTCCCCTTTATGGCCTTTGCCGAACCGAAAATTGCGTTGATCATTGATGATATTGGTTACCACAAAAGTGATATTAAGGCGCTGTCGCTGCCTGATGCGGTGACCCTTAGCGTCTTACCCCATACCCCTTACGGCGAACGACTAGCGGCCGAAGCCAAACAGCCCATTATGCTGCATATGCCAATGGAGCCTATCTCCACCCATGTGCATTTAGAAAAAGACACCATGACGGTTGAACAGAACCGCCAGCAAATGGAAGCGCTGCTGAACGATGCTCTTAAGGCCATTCCTCAGGCCAAAGGTGTCAACAATCACATGGGATCGTTACTCACCGAAGACCGAACACGCATGGACTGGCTGATGGCGATGCTGTCAAAGCGTGGCCTGTATTTTGTCGATTCACGCACCACGGCCAAGTCTCAAGCACTGCTGGCGGCACAAGCGGCGGGGGTGCCCGCGGTTTCCAGACGCATCTTTTTAGATAACAGTGCCAGCGTGCTCAATCACCAATGGCAACGGGCGTTAGAAATTGCCCATAAGCTAGGCCATGTGGTGGTTATCGCCCATCCACACCCCACTACCTTGGCGTTTTTGTCGAAGGCGCTGTCAAATATGAAGGACGTTGAACTGGTACCGGTTTCTTCTTTGATGCCCAAGGAGCAGTTGGCAAGTTCTGGTAAAATGGCGGCAAACCGAGGTTAAGGACCTGCACATGCGTTTGACTATCCATAATAATCCGCCGGTATCGGCGCAAATGGAAACCGACCTGGGTAAGCTTTATGGCCACCTTCCTGCCGACCTCAAAGCCCCCTTCTGGTTTATTGCCACCTTTAATGACCGCCATATCGCCGCCTTGCGTCTTGATGAAGATCGCATTGTTAATTTAGCGGTGCGCACGGAAACGCGCCGTCGCGGCGTAGGTAAATACTTACTGCAAAAAGCCCTGGAACGGGCAAAAGAATTAGGGCTAAGCCAAGTGAAGGTTGTAGCCAGCGATTACCCGCGAGAAAACCAGGCCCTGGTAGGCGACTTTTTAGTGGCGCAAGGCTTTACTGCGGCTGCAGCTGGGCTTTGGCAAAAAGCCTTATAAAAGGTGCTTTTTACCCGCATTAAAAAAGCCGGCGAAGCCGGCTTTTTTGTTAGTTCACCATGGCGCCCTTGAGCTTGGTGAGGGCGCTTTTTTCAAGCTGCCTTACCCGCTCAGCGGACACTTGGTATTTGTCTGCCAGTTCTTGCAGCGTGGCTTTTTCATCATCAAGCCAGCGGCTTTGCAGAATATCGCGGCTACGGTCGTCCAGTGCCTGTAAGGCATGGCCCAAACGGGCGTGGGACGCTGCTTCCCATTGCTGCTCTTCAATTTCCTGGGCGATATCGGAAGACTTGTCTTCCAAATAGTGCACCGGGGCGTAGCTTTCGTCGTCGTCATCGCTGGCCAAGTCGAAGGCCTGGTCGGGGGAGCTCATACGTGCTTCCATTTCCCGAACTTCTGCAGTGCTAACGCCGAGTTCCTGCGCCACCATTTGCACTTCGTCGTGGCTAAACCAGCCCAGACGTTTTTTCTTGGAACGCAGGTTAAAGAACAGTTTGCGCTGTGCTTTGGTGGTGGCAATTTTCACAATGCGCCAGTTTTTCAGCACATATTCGTGAATTTCGGCTTTGATCCAATGCACGGCAAAGGAAACCAAACGCACGCCCACTTTTGGGTCGAAGCGTTTTACGGCCTTCATCAGGCCAATGTTGCCTTCTTGGATAAGGTCAGCCTGCGGCAGACCATAGCCGGAATAACTGCGAGCCACATGCACCACAAAGCGCAGATGGGACATGATTAGTTGTTTCGCCGCCTGCAGGTCACCTTCTTCCTGAAGGCGAGTTGCCAGGTCGCGTTCTTCCTCGGCAGTCAGCATCGACATGCTGTTTACCGAATGAATGTACGCTTCAAGGCTGCCACTGGCAGGAACGGTTAAAGACATGGATTGCAGATGGTCAGTCATCTCATTCCCTCAAAAAATAGCGACATAGATCACAAAAAACCTATACCTAAGAGTCCCACTCTAAGAAAAAGTTTCGTCAGGATCAAGCCGGTTCCATGGCTTTAAGGTGTCGCCAAACTGCAATGTAGGCGCCACTTAAGCCTAATAAAATAGAAAGACCAAGCAGTACAAGGCTTTCTTCAAAGCCCAGGCCGTCAAGGCGGAAGTTGGAGCCGTATAAATCAACCACACGGGCCACACTCTGCTCTAGCCACCAAACGCCAAGTGCGACTAGAATCAGCGATAAAATACCGGACGCCAAGCCATACCACAGTCCTGTATAAAGGAAAGGACGGCGCACAAAGGCGTCGGTTGCACCCACCATTTTCATCACATTAATGGTATCGCGGCGGTGCTCTATCATCAGCCGAATGGTGTTGCCTACCACCAGTACCATGGTTACCAGCAGCAGCAGTGCCACCAACGATACCCCGGCCTTAACCATAGAGACAATGGCATACAGCCGTTTCAACCAGCCAATGTCGAGCCGGCCTTGCGCCACTTCCCGCTCTTTTTCGAGCTTACCGAGTAAGGCTTGGGCGGCCTGTGGGCCAGAATTGTGGTCGTTGGGCTCAACCACTATCACGTTGGGCAGCGGGTTGCTGTCCAAATAGTCGAGCGCTTCGCCAAAGCCGCTTTTTTGTCGAAATTCGGTTAGGCCTTCATCACGGGTGATAAGCCGCGCCTTAGCCACTTCTGGATACAGGCCAATACGGGTTGCTGCTTTGGCAGCGGCTTCGGTGCTGACCGAGTCTTTCAGCATCAAGGTGATTTCGGAGGCCTTTTGAAACTGGTTTGACACCGCTTCAACATTTTTCAGCAGCACATAAAAGGTTGCGGGCAAGGTGAGTGAAAAACCTAACACCGCAATGGTGAGCAAGCTGGCGATAGGCGAGCGCCACAGCTCGCCAAGGCTACCAAGGCCTTGCTGAACATGGCGCACAAAGTACATGGCCAAGCGGCTAAAAAAGCCGGGCTTGGCAGCGCTGGCGGCAACGGTGCGGTTCTCAAACAGCAGGCTCATAAATCGCCCCCCAACGCATCACCGAGCATTCGGCCATTCTTCAACGTGAGGGTGTGATGGCGCATTCTGGCAATTAGCCCTAAATCATGGGTAGCCACCAGCACCGAGATGCCAAGACTATTAAGATCTTCAAACAGGTGCAGGATATCCATCGACAATTTCGGGTCGAGGTTGCCGGTAGGTTCGTCGGCCAGCAGTAGCGGCGGCTTATTGACCACCGCCCGGGCAATGCCCACCCGTTGCTGTTCACCACCAGAAAGTTGTATGGGGTAGCAGTTGGCTTTGTCGGCAAGGCCAACCCAACCCAGGGCCGTTTGGACCCGTTTGCGGATCTCACCCGCGGTAAAGCCCACCACCATTAATGGCAGAGCCACGTTTTCAAAAACGGTTTTGTCCATCAGCAGCCGGTGATCCTGAAAAATGATGCCGATGTCGCGGCGTACATAAGGGATCTGGGACGATTTTAAGCGGCTGATGTCGTGGCCGTTAATGCTTACCCTGCCGGCAGAAGGCCTTTCTTGCAGCGTAATAAGGCGGAGCAAGGTGCTTTTCCCTGCTCCGGAGTGGCCGGTCAGAAAGGCCATTTCCCCTTTTGCCAGTTCAAAACTGACGTTTTGCAATGCTTGCGCACCACCAGGATATGCCTTGGAAACCTGCTCAAAGCGGATCATTTTTCCTCTGTCTCGAAGAGGGCGTCAACAAAGTCGGTTGCGTTAAAGGTACGCAGGTCCTCAATGCCTTCACCTACACCTATATAGCGGATAGGAATACCAAATTTATCGGCAATGGCAAAGATAACCCCACCTTTGGCGGTGCCATCGAGCTTGGTCAGGGTAATACCGGTTAAGCCTACCGCCTCGCTAAAGAGTTTGGCCTGGCTTAGGGCATTTTGGCCGGTACCGGCATCAAGGGTAAGCATCACTTCATGGGGGGCTTCCGGGTCGAGCTTTTTCATAACCCGAACGATTTTTTTCAGCTCTTCCATCAGGTGCGCTTTGTTTTGCAGGCGCCCGGCGGTGTCGGCGATCAGTACATCAGCGCCGCGTGACTGCGCTGCCTGCAGGGCGTCGTACACCACTGAGGCCGAGTCGGCGCCGGTATGTTGGGCAATAACCGGAATGTTATTGCGCTCACCCCACACTTGCAGCTGCTCAACCGCCGCAGCGCGGAAGGTGTCGCCTGCGGCCAGCATCACCGATTTGCCCTGATCTTTAAACTGGCGAGCCAATTTACCAATGGTGGTGGTTTTGCCAACACCATTAACGCCCACCATCAAAATGACATGGGGTTTACGGTCAATTACCAGCGGCTGGGAAACCGGTGCCAGCAGCGCCTGCATTTCCTTTTTTAACAGCTCATATAAGGCTTCGCCGTCTTTTAGCTGGCCTAAATGTGCCTGTTTGGTGAGCCGGTCGATTAAGCGGGTGGTGGTCTCTACACCAACGTCGGCTAATAACAGCTGTGTTTCCAGCTCTTCGAACAGTTCGTCGTCAATTTTCTTGCCGCGGAAAATCGCCAGAAAACCCGCGCCGAGGTTTTGGCGGGTACGCTGCAAGCCCTGGCGCAAACGGGCGAAAAAGCCGGGCTTTTCTCTGCCTGCATGGGCTGCCGCCGCTTGCGTGGCTAAATCGGCCTTGATTTCCTCAGCAGCGGGCGCAGCATCCTGTTCGGCTTCGGCTTCGGCTTCGGCTTCGGCTTCGGCTTCGGCTTCGGCTTCGGCTTCGCTTCGGCTTCGGCTTCGCTTCGGCTTCGGCTTCGGCTTCGGCTTCGGCTTCGGCTTCGGCTTCGCTTCGGCTTCGGCTTCGGCTTCGGCTTCGGCTTCGGCTTCAACCGGCAAGGCCGACTCCAGGTCAATCGCGACCTTTGCTACAGATGCGACTTCTGCTTCTGGCTGCTCGGTCGGCTCGCTGGTGGGTGTTTGTTGTTCGCTTGCGGCCTGCTCGGCCTTTTTATCTTCCTGAACCGGTTCGGCCTTATCACGGCCAAAACCCATCCAGGACAAGAAACCTTTCTTTTTGCTCATGGGCAATCTGTCGTCTGGCGGCTAGAATAGCGGGATTTTTAAAGGCGTTAGTCTAACCCGGAGGGCAAAGAACCGCCATGGCAGTCAAAGGCAACAGCGGACAAATTCGTATCATCTCCGGTATTTACCGGGGCAGAAAGCTTCCTGTTAAGGATGTTGAAGGTTTGCGCCCCACCACCGACAGGGTGCGTGAAACCCTTTTTAACTGGCTACAGGGGCATACCATTGATGCCCGTATTCTGGACTGCTTTGCAGGCGCTGGGGCGCTTGGCTTGGAAGCGTTATCGCGCCACGGTGCAGAGCTGGTGCTGGTTGAGAAAGACCAAGCGGTTGCCCGGCAACTTATCGACAACCTTGCCAGGCTTAACACCCAGCAAGGCTCGGTGGTGCAAGCGGATGTACTGGCATGGCTCAAACTACCGCCCCAACAGGGGTTTGATTTGGTGTTTATTGACCCGCCTTTTGGCAAAGGCTTTGCCGAACCGGCTATGCAGTTACTGGCTGATGGTGGCTGGCTCAATACGGATGCATGGATTTATGTTGAGGTCGAAAAGGGGTTAACGCCCGCCACTCCCGCCCATTGGCGGCTTCATCGGGAGCTTAACGCCGGGCAAGTGCAAGCCATGCTTTTTCAATATGAAGGACAAGAATAATGCTGGTAATGCTGAAGATAAAACAGCTGATGATGCTCGTTGTCTGGGTAGCCTGCTTTATTAATGTGGTGCATCCGATGCAGGCGCCGCTGAACACCGTTCTGTACATCGCCTTGGCCGTTATCATTGTGATGCACAGTATTCTAGTGCTGCTCATCGGTAAGGCCATCAAACTCACCGGCAAAGAAAAACTCTCCTTTTTCGTTTTTGGCAGTATCGCTGTTAATCAAAAACGCCAGTCTCTTTTTCCTAAAAAGTAACGAAAAGAAAGCCTTGATGATGACGCAGGGCTTTCTTTTTTTATGCATATTGTTAATTAATAGTGTCAAATAATTAAAAATATCTATTTTATTAATTATATTTTGGTGTGACATTGGTCTTGTTTATTAATTGTTTTTGATAAGTGTCACAATGTTCCTTTTAAGTTGATGATCTAGCAAAAAAATTCCCTGAATGTTTTCAATGTTTATAAAACGTGAATTTTTGTTTTATTTTTCATTTCAGGGATTAGTAGATGAAGAAAAAATATATTGCAGAGTGTGTCAAAGCAGCTGCCATAGCAGCGGTTTTAGGCACACTTGCTCCTCACGCAGCTTTTGCTAATGAAACTACAGGGTCTGTATCCGGGACTTTGTTGCATGTTTCAAAAAAAGGGTTAACGGCGGTAATGACAAACCCGGCAACGGGGCAAAATCGCTCAGTGGAAGTAACCGATGATGGCACCTTTCGTTTTCCGCAAATGCAGGTTGGTAAATATATTATTTCCATTAAGGACAGTAGCGGCACCACAATAAAGTCTAAGAACGTTGTGGTCTCCTTGGGGAATAATACTGCAACCACTATCGATTTAAATGATGACAATATTGAAACCATCAGTGTGGTGGGTAGCAGTATTTCCATGGTGGATACTGCAGCAACCAGTACTGGTCTTAATATTGGCGAAACGCAGTACGATAAGCTGCCAGTAGGCCGTGATTCCACGTCCATTGCAATGCTCGCACCCGGTACCGTTAAAGGTGACAGTGCTTTTGGTAATTTAGCGTCTTTTGGTGGTGCTTCTGTTGCCGAAAATGCTTATTACATCAACGGCCTTAACGTTACCGATTTTCGTAATGGCTTGGGTGGTTCCTCCGTTCCTTTTGAGTTTTATAAAGAATTTAAAGTTAAAACCGGTGGCTATGGTGCTGAGTTTGGTCGTTCAACCGGTGGGGTTATTGATGCAGTAACAAAATCTGGTACCAATGAATTCCATGCTGGTGCCAGTTTTTACTACACCCCTGATTCGCTTCGCTCAGACTCGCCCAATACCCGCTACCGTAACGGTAAAATGTATATCCCCAACGATAAGGACGAAAGCGATAGCAAGGAAGGCAACATTTGGGTATCTGGGCCACTGATTAAAGATAAGCTTTTCTTCTATGCGCTCTATAACCCGCGTGATGTTCATACAGCAGGGTTGAATTCGGGCAGCTACACGTCAAGCATCGAAGGGGGCGATACGCTTACAACCGAAGATAGCGATAATGCCTTCTGGGGGGTTAATTTAGATTGGTATATTACCGATAATCATGTGCTGGAATTTACCGCTTTTAATGATTCTCGAACCTATACCGATAATGACTATGAATATGACTATGATGCCGGTCAAGTTGTCGCTGGCACTTCTCCTTCAACCACCTACTACGATAAAGGTGGTAAAAACTGGTTGTTAAAGTATACGGGATATTGGACAGACGATTTAACTGTCACCGCTCTTTATGGTGAAAATAAATACAATTTAAGTAGTCACTCTGCGACTTCTGAATGTCCATATGTTTATAACTATCTTGATGCAGATAATACTCACCCTTCTTGCTCTGGAAGTGCGTATTCGGGTGTCAATAATGATGAAGATAAACGTCAAGCTGGACGGCTTGATTTCGAATGGGTTGTGAATGATCACCATACATTAAAGTTTGGTGCTGACTTTGAGAAACTGAAATCATCAAGTGATGATGTTTATTATTCTGGTGGTACTGGATATTACATCGATTCAATGTCTGATGGTGCTCAGCTGAATAATGGTTACACCAACGATACTGGCTCGGACTTAGATTATGTCGAAGCGGTTGTATATGACTCCTATGGATCTTTTAGTACCGAGTCTTATGCATATTACTTCGAAGATGCCTGGCAGATAACCGACAATTTACTGTTAAATATCGGGCTGCGTAATGACATGTTCAATAATAAAAGTGCCAGTGGTGAGTCTTTCATTAAAATCGATAACCAGTGGGCACCGCGTCTTGGTTTCTCGTGGGATCCGGTTGGTGATGGTAATTCTCGTGTCTTTGGTAACTGGGGGCTTTATTACCTACCTATTGAAAACAATACCAACGTACGTATTGCCGGTAATGAGTCCTACTATGTTAACTACTATGCCTACAACGGCTTAGACTCAGAAGGTGTACCTAACCTAGGTTCACAGCTAGGAGACACTTACGTTTATTCGTCTCCTCAGCCTGTTAATGCAGTAGCTGATCAAAATATCAAACCGATGTATCAGGAAGAGTGGATCCTCGGTTATGAAAATGAATTTGCTCCAGGTTGGAAAGCAAATGTCACTGGTACTTATCGGGACCTGAAACGCTCTATCGATGACACCTGTAATGATGATCTATTCGGTGAAGGTGTTTGTGTTCTCATTAACCCTGGCTATGGTGCAACGGTTAGCGTTGACCCTGACGGTGATGGTGTTTATGAAACTAAACACTTTACCGCCGATGAGTTAGGCCTGCCGAAAGCCAAACGTACCTATAAAGCGCTGACCTTCGATTTAAAACATACCACCGACAAACTGCAGTTTGATGCTTCTTATACTTGGGCTAAGTCAGAGGGTAACACCGAAGGTTATGTCAAATCGGATAACGGCCAAGATGATGCTGGCTTGACTACCGATTGGGATTACCCGCAGTTAATGGATGGTGCCTACGGTGATTTGCCTAATGATCGTCGCCATTCCTTCAAGTTCTATGGCTCGTACTCTATTACCGACCAATGGACCGTAGGTTGGAACTCTTATCTGATGTCAGGTCGTCCTATTAATGCTTTTGGTATTGGTTATCCGGAAGCGTTAGGTGGGCAGCCAGGTTACGGCTACACCTATTATCTGACCGACCCTGACAGCGGCGAGCTGACCAAAGTGAGCCGTGGTTCTATGGGCCGCACTCCTTGGATTGCCAACTTGGATTTGTCCACCGCCTATGAAATGAAGTTCAACAAGGTGAATGTCAAATTTTCAGCGACCATCTTTAACGTCATGGATGCCCATGGTGTAACAGAGGTCTATGAATATGCGGAACACAGTACCGCTGGTAATGAAGATGAGCGTTATGGTTTAGCAACGGGTTATCAATCACCCCGCTCGGTTAGGCTGGGTGTAGAGGTTACCTACTAAGACGTTCTTACCACTTTCTCTCTTGACCTTATTGCCCCGCCTTTAGCGGGGCCTTTTTAAAAATGGAATTTTAGTCATGAAAAAAATACATTTGGTCTTTGTTTTCTTTATTTCTTTATTGGGTAATATATCTGTCGTCGGAGCTTCTCCTCAGTATTCTTTTAGGCGTTTATACTTTGAAACATCGGCAATGGAGAATGTTGTAGGATGGTACACAGTCACTTGTAATGGAAGTATTACTATGGCTGGTATTGAAACTAACTATTCAGAAATAGAACCCTACAGCATCATTTATTGCTCAGTAAAAGTTAAGTGACTCACTAATTATTATGATGCGATCTAAATATGTAATTTTTTGCATTACATACATCTCATTTTTTAAATGCATGATGTAAAAAAAGCGCGGGCGAGGCCCGCGCAAAGTTTGGTCCAGGATTGTTATTAGAATTTAAGCGACGCTGACAAACGCACGTAACGCGGCGTTTGGTAGCTGGTAGCTTGGCCAAACATCGGGTCCATGGATGCACCGCCGGTATCTTCGTCGTCATAAATCTCGTACACCTCGGTGGCACGGTCATTATTGAAGACGTTGAATACATCGGCGCGCAGTGTCAGGTCATATTTTTCGGAGAACTGGGTTTGCCATTGCAGCCCAAGGTCCAGTGTCCAAGTGCTGGGCAACCGGCCTTGAGAGCCCCGTGGTGAGGGTTCACCCAGGCTATAGAAGGACTCTGAACCATAAGCCGCGGCAAACTCATCAGTGGGGTGGTAACCAAAGGCATTCTTCGGACGGCCACTTTGCCAATTGAAGTTGGCACTAACGGTAAAGGCTTCATCAAGTGCATAAGCACCAAACATTTTGATCTGGTGACGGCGGTCATTAGGTAGGTAGCCATAGGCACCATCTAACAGACCAGGTTGGTCAAACAAGGTGGTTAAGCCAGCATCATCTTGGCCGTTGTCGGAGCGTACTGAACCTTCGTTGTTGCCGTAGCTTTGCGACCAAGTGTAAGAGCCGTGGAACATCCACTTGCCATCCCACATCCGGTCAAAGATAAGGTCAACGGCGTTGTAGTATCGTTCTGATTTTGGATAACCAAGCTCCGAGGCTGATAGGTTGATGTTTTCAGGATTACCATCGCCGTCAAGGTCGATATAGACATTCATGTCTTTACCGGGATTACCCAAGACGTAGTAATCAAAGCCACCTGCCTCGAAGTCGGTATAGCCATTTTCTTGTGCATAGGTATTAAGTGCAGCATCAATGGCCATATCTTCGATGGTGGATTTTAAGTCGCGGCGGGTACCGACAATCG
Source organism: Gallaecimonas mangrovi (assembly GCF_003367375.1). Classification (GTDB taxonomy): domain Bacteria; phylum Pseudomonadota; class Gammaproteobacteria; order Enterobacterales; family Gallaecimonadaceae; genus Gallaecimonas; species Gallaecimonas mangrovi. The sequence continues at coordinate 3,854,655 of NZ_CP031416.1, read as the reverse complement.
ACATGCTCCAGTCATCGGTCAGTTGCAGCGAGTAACCAAGGATGTACTCGTCTTGGTACATCGGTTCAATACCTTGGTCAACAATGGCGCGAGTGTCTGGTACTTCACCGTTCCCATAAACGTGACTTTCGGTGAGGTTACCGATGGAGCTGGGTGAGCCATCTTCATTAATAGTGCCGTTGAACTGGTAATAGTCTGAGGTATAGAGCTCACCACCTGCCAAACGAATATTGGTGTTAGCTGCCACACCAAGATGATAACGGCCATAGCTACCAAAAAGTTTTGACTCGCCATCGCCGTTGATATCCCAGGCAAAACCTAAACGCGGTGCCCACTGGTTATCCATTTTGATAAAGGATTTTCCGTCTTTATTATCGTTCTCAAAGCTTTCATTACGGATACCTAAGTTCAGGGTTAGGGTATCGGTAACGTGCCATGTGTCTTGAACATAAAAGGCGGTAGAGGTGGTTTTAAAGGAACCATTGTTGTTATAAACCTGTACCCTCACCTCATCTTCCAACACCCCGTCGTCATTGCGATCAGCCGTAACGTAGCGGTAGTAAGTGCCACCGGAGTATTCTTCTACGGTATTGGAGGTTAACTCTTCAACATCGATACCGGCTTTTAATTCGTGGGCACCGAAGAAATCATCAACGTAATAACCCACATCAAAGCGATACTGTTTACGTTCGTCGTTGGTTGCACCGCGGTAACTGTTATCCCAGCAGCCAAGTCGCTTTAATGTATCTGGATCACGGGCGTCATAGGCGATGGGGCAGTTGTCACCTGGTGCCACAGAGGTCGACTCATTTTTGTTTACACCGTAAGAGGCGTGCACTGTCAGGTTGTCCGTAACATTGGCGTTGAGGTTGGCAATGTAGTTTTTACCGCCGTGTTTCTCGGTGTAAGAACCTACCTCTTCGCCACGGTTATTGGTGTCATAGTCATAGTTGTAATCGACGTAGTGGTCGTCACGTTTGTCAGAGAAGGTAGTAACGTCTAGTACCACATCATCGGTGATGTACCAGTCAATTCTCCCGCCCCAAAACGCATTGTCGGTTTTGCCGTCTTCTTGCGTACCATCGGTGCGAAAACGTCGGCTGTTAATATCGCGGGGGTTATAAAGTGCAAAGAAGAACAGCTTGTCTTTAATCAGTGGCCCAGATGCCCAGATATTTCCGTCCAGCGATGAATCGCCGATATCGCTTTTCTTTTGATAAATAGTGCCGTTGCGGTTCACAACATCCGGGCTGTCTTCATGCAGCCCTTTAGGCTCCCAATAGGTGTTGGCACCGAAGTGAAATTCGTTAGAGCCTTTTTTGGTGGTGGCATTAATAACACCACCAGTAGAACGGCCAAATTCTGCTTTATAGCCGCCGGTTTTTACCTGGAAGGTTTCATAAAAGTCAAAAGGTACATCAGAGCTGCCGAGGCCTTTACGGAAGTCGGTAATGTTCAAACCGTTAACATAGTAAGCGTTCTCAGCAACGGATGAACCACCAATAGAGGCGAGGTTGCCGAAGGCGCTGTCGCCTTTGGTAGTGCCAGGAGCCAGCAGTGCAACTGCTGTTTGGTTACGGGCTACGGGCATACGGTCTAACGTTTCGGCATCAACCACCATTCCTTTGGTATTGGATGACACGTCAAAAGCGGCAATTCTTGCCCCTGAAACTTCAATTCGTTCAACGCCTTGCTCATAGAGCGTAAAGTCAACGTTAGCACGCTGGCCAACGCTGATAGCAACCTTGTCGGCGATCACCTGCTCGAAACCAGACTTGCTGGCAGTAATTTTATAGTGACCGATGGGCAGCAATGGAAAGCGATACTCACCGCGTTCTGTTGAGGTCACAGTACGGGTTAGCCCCGTTTCAATGTTGGTAATGGTGATGGTTGTGCCAGCCAAGGTTGTACCGTTTGCTTGCTCGACTTTCCCCACCAAAGAACCTTGAGGGTCATCTGCATAAACAGGCGCGGCTGAAAAGAGAATGGTACTGACAGTGAGTGCTAATACACTCTTGCGCAAAGTGTTCTTCATTTTTGCTCCCTGAAATAGTTGGTTTTCCATGCATCTTTTTTGCACTATTTGACGCATTGGTTCGCAAACTATTACAAGTTTGAGCAAATATGTAACTTAATGTGATTTTGTGTGACTAATGTCTTAACTTTTATTTACAAAAACTTAACTCCTTCAAAGTTTGAAGTAATGGCCAATGCCATTTAAGAACATCTGCACGGAGATCATCACCAAAATCATCCCCATTAGCCTTTCCATTGCCGCCAGGCCGCGTTCACCTAGCAGTTTCATCAATACCTCTGAGCACAACAAAATAGCGGCATTCACTACCCAGGCACCGACCAGTGCCAGGGTTAATAGCCCTAAGTGATTGGGCACTTGGTTCGACATTAATATCAGTGACGCCAGTATTGAAGGACCCGCCATCAAGGGAATGGCCATGGGTACTAAGAAGGGTTCTTCACCAACGGCTAGGCCAGTAAGGCCTCCGGGGCTTGGGAAGATCATTTTAATGGCGATTAAAAACAGAATGATGCCACCGGCAATGGACACCGACTCTTGCTTGAGGCCCATAAAGTGCAGGATGGTGTCGCCACCAAATAAGAACATCAGCATGATCAGCAGTGCCAAGCACAGTTCACGCACCAAAATCGCCCGGCGGCGTTTTGCGGGTAGATGTTTAAGAATGGAGATGAACACCGGCATGTTGCCTAAGGGGTCCATGATCAAAAATAAGGTGACGGCAGCAGAAAAAAAGTCCATGTATTCCTAGGCCTGCAAAGCATGGGGCTGGGCAAATGGTAAAGGAATTCCTAAAAAAAAGCGCCCCTGGTTCGGGGCGCTTTGTTAGAAAGTAAAGCCAAGGGTGAGTGCGCCACCGGTATGGCTGTTTTGGCCGGTCTCAAATGCGAAGTCCAAGTGCACGGTATCGAAGGGAGAAAACCCTACCCCGGCGGTTAATACATTTTGGCCCTCTTCCAGATCATGGCGGTAGCCAAGCCGAAGCTGTGCCCAGCGATAGGCATCAAACTCAACACCGGCGCGCACCCATTGTTGTTTTTCGCCAATAAAGGATGGCAGCTCGGTTTTGGTGAGCTCCGCTTCCAAGGTGGCCGCAAACCAATGATTTTCATAACTGCCACCCAAGGTAAAACGGGGTTTTAACTGGTAGCGAAATTGCTGCTGGTTGATGATGATTGAATCAACCTGCTGCTTAAAAAGGTTCTGCCCACTCAAGCCAAGCCGCCAATTATCGTGTTGATAGGCAAGCCCTAAATCAAGGTTAAAGGCGCTTTTATCTTGGCGATATTGGCTGTCGTCCCAATCGCTGTCGTCAAAGTTGCTCACGTCTGCCTGGTAAAAATAGCTGTAGATGCGCTGGGCTTTGGGGCTGGCGCCCACCATTAACAGGTCACCGTTGTTAAGGGTAAAGCCGTGGCTAAAAGCAAGACCAGTATCAACCACGGCAATGCCAACGGCTTTGACGTTGGAATTAAGGTTGTCTAGGTCTTGGTCTGGCAACTCTGCGGCGGTCCAATCAAGGTCGTTTTCGTCAATGTCGACGATGCCGCGCACATAGGCAGTAACACCGATAAAAAACGCACTGCTGAGGGTTTTATTGGGCAGTGCCATGGCGGCGCCTAAGCCAATTTCCCCATCCAGGCTATTGCCGTTCATTTTACGAAGGGCGTCTTGCCATTGGCCAACAAGCTGTTCGGCCTCGGCTTGGGTGGTGCCATTAGGGTTTTGCTGCACCGCTTCTAGGCGGTCGTTTAAGTCTTGAAAATCATCGATTTTATCGAGCAGGCTGTCCTTGTCCTGAAAACTGGCGGCAATGCTGGGGAGCTCCAGGCCAAAGTCGTCACTTTCATCGAAATGTGACAACAAGGCGGGGTTGTAAAAGGGAGCTGCCAAGTAGTCGGCGTTGGCGGTGCCGGCACCGCCCATTGCCTGGATACGGGCATCTTGGGCATAGAGGCTAAAACTGGCAAGAGATGCCAAAAGAACAAGGGGCCTTTTCATCAAAAACTCCACTACTTAAAAGGTCGCTAATGTATAGCGCCTAACGTGGGAGTTTTCTTTAACATTTTTAACTTTTTTGTATCTTTTGGCGCTAGCCTTTACGGCTTAATCTTCTAAGGCTATGCCAAGGTTAGAAATTCCGTCATTTTTCCCCAACTGCCGCGCTTGGCGAAAACACTCAAGATCCGGCTCATCGGCAAGAAGCTCTAGCAAGTTATCTTGAAAATCGCGCTCTTCTTGCCACAGCGGTTCTTCATCCAGCTGGCTGTAATCAAGGGTGGTTTCAGCCTGGATATTTAAATAAAACTGCACCGAACCACGGGACAAACGGCTCACGTCCAGCGCTGGCTGTTCGTCCTTATCTTGCATTGCCGCTAAGACGGCGAGCACGGCCATGTAGGTATCAAGAGCCGGGTAAACACCGAAAAAGTCGTGGGCATCGGGTTCTGGTTCGAGTTCGGCAATTTTCAGTTGCTGCTTTTCGAAGTTGATTTTGGCTTTTGGTGTCAGCAGCTTTTCCCAAACCGTATCCAAGGCAGATTGCAAAGCATGGGCGTTATCAAGCTGTTCGGTAATATCAGCAAACAGCACAAAATTAGGCATCATGCGTTGGGCTAGGGCAGCGGCGAAGGCCCGCTGGGCCAAGGGGGTAAGTTGAGAAAGCTGTTTTTCCATGGAACCGGGCTCATTGAAGTCGCCGCCCATTGTAGCCTGAGCCGAGGGCTGTTGTCGTCAGTGCGCGCGCCCAGGGCGAAGAAGGTGACGATAAGCAAACCAAGAACCGCTAGCGGCAAAGATAATGGCCAAGGGTAGCCAGGCAGCAGTGGTTGCTTCAAAAACGGCCAAGATCAGCAGCACAAAACTCATCGAAGCCAGCGCTAGGGTTTCAAAGTAATCCAGTTTGAATTTGTTTAACCAAGTGGGCATATCGGTACCTCCGTTTTAAGGTACCGGCATTGTGCGAGTTCATGGCTGCTGATTTTTTGCGCTGGCGCAACAAAATGGCGGGTTAAGCGCTACCTTACCGGCTTAAGCCGCGGTAGATAGCCAGCAAGACCAAAGCGCCGACCACAGCGGTGAAGATACTGCCGAGGTTAAAGCCGGTGGCTGGGCCAAAACCAAGAAAGGTGCCTATCCAGCCGCCGACAAAAGCGCCAGCAATGCCCAACAGCACCGTAATAACACAGCCGCCACCGTCACGGCCTGGCATGATCCATTTCGCTAAGATGCCCGCAACCAAGCCTAAAATAATCCAGGTGATAATGCCCATTGGCGCTCCTCTTCCTTTGATTGGTTAAGGCAAATAACTAAAGCAGTGCGGCGCGGCTAACAACCTTAAAAGACCTTGCTGTTCAGGCTTTTAAGCGGGCAGCGATAGCGGCAATGCGCTGTTGTGCTTCATCATCGCTAAATGCCTTAGCGGGCACTTGCCCCCAAACCGGTTTTGGCCAGGCCAAGTCTTCTTTAAAGCGCACGATATGGTGAATATGTAACTGCGGCACCATATTGCCCAGGGTCGCCACATTCAGTTTGTGGCCTTCGAAATGATCCATCAATGCTCTGGAAAGCAAAGTCGATTCATGTAACAACTGATTTTGTTCGCTTTTTTCCAGTTCATAGATCTCGCGTATGCCATCCCTTTTGGGCACCAGTAAAAACCAGGGATAATTCGCGTCTTTGCTCATTAATACGCGGCAAAGGGTGAGGTCAGTGACCTGGTGAGTATCAGCGCTTAGCTGAGGATGCAAAGAGAACATCGTAGTAGGACCTAAGTTATTGATGCCTGGAGCATAGCAAAGATGTCGACTCGCCCCACAGTAACGCTTTATATCGCCATTAGTTTGGACGGCTTTATCATTCGCCCCAAAGGCCAGTTAGAGTGGTTGTCTAAGGATAATAAAACGGACGAAGACTACGGTTACAATGCCTTTTTTTCACGCATGGATGGCCTGATTATGGGCCGCAACACCTTTGATGATGTATTAAGCCTGGGTGTTTGGCCCTATAGCGGCAAAACCGCTTATGTATTAACAGACCAAGACGACATTAATGCCGATGGCGTTATTCCTTTTACTGGCACGGGTGAAGAATTGATGGCGCAAATTGGCCAGCAACATCAGCAGCTGTGGTTAGTGGGGGGCAGTGAAACGGTGAAAGGCTTTTTAAATCATGGCTTGGTCGACGAAGTTATCTTGTCGCTGCTGCCTGTCACCAAAGGCGAAGGTAATCCTTTATTCCTGCCCACCGGCCGCCAACAACCCTGGAAGCTGGCCGGTATGCGCACCTTTGGTAGCGGCCTGGTGCAATTGCATTATCACAAGGAAGCGGCATGACCGAACTGCAATGGTTAATCGCGGCGAGCACTTTAGCGGTGCTGGTACTGCTGTTAGCCCTGGCGCTATGGCAAAGTCGCCAGCGCCTACAAACAATGGCGTTGGAGCTGGGGAGTTTACAAAGCCGCCATGAAGCGCAGTCAGAACGTTTAGACGTGCTGCAAGCAGAACGCGATGCCACCTTAGACACACTGGAAGAAACCCGTATCTCCCTTGCTCAGCAGCAGCAAAGCCGGGCCGAGTTGCAAGCGCGGCTGGAAGAACAGCAAAAAGCTGCCGCAGATAAAGTGGCGGCGCTGCAAGATGCCGAACAGCGCCTGTCGGAACAGTTTCAAAACTTGGCGCAGCGTATTTTTGAGCAAAAAGCCGAAGCGCTTTCCAAGCAAAGCAACGAGAGTTTGCAAAGCATCCTGACGCCACTTCGCCAGCAGTTGGGCGACTTTCATAAAAAAGTCGACACCGTTTATGACAACGAACGACTGCAGCGCCAAGGGCTCATGAACGAGCTACAGGTGCTTAAAGATCTTAACCGGCAAATGAGTGAAGAAACCCAAAATCTGACCCGTGCCCTTAAAGGCGATAAAAAGCTGCAGGGTAACTGGGGGGAAATGGTGCTGAACCGGGTTTTGGAAGAATCTGGGCTTAGAAAGGGCCATGAATTTGACGTGCAGGTGGCACTAAAAGACGACGCCGGTGAGCGTTTTATCCCCGATGTAGTGGTGCACCTGCCCGATAGCAAAGACATTATTGTTGACTCGAAAGTGTCCCTGGTGGACTACGAAAAGTATTTTTCTGCCGAAAATGACCTGCAAAAAGAAGCGGCGCTGCGTGGCCATGTGCAGGCGCTGCGCCAGCATATTAAAGGCCTTGGCAATAAAGACTACGAACGGCTTTCTGGGGTTAATGCCCTTGATTATGTGCTGATGTTTATTCCCATTGAAGGCGCCTTTTTCGCCGCTATGGAAGCCGACCCCAACCTCTTTACCGAAGCACTGCAGAAAAACATTCTTGTGGTTAGCCCCACCAATTTGCTGGTGGTGCTGCGCACCATTAAACGGGTCTGGAGCTACGAGCAGCAATCGCGCAATGCCCAGGACATCGCCAGCCGCGCCGCAGCCCTTTACGAAAAATTTGTCGGCTTCGTTGAGGATTTGGAAAAAGTCGGCGCCGCCCTTGATAACACCCAAAAGCGTTACGGCGAGGCTATGGGAAAACTGGCTTCCGGCAGGGGAAACCTAGTGCGGCAAACCGAGATGCTGCTAGAGCTGGGTGTTGAACCGAAAAAAACCTTAGCAACTGAGCTACGCCAGCGTTCTGGCACCCTGGATGACTGAAAACTGACTGGCATGGGTTTTGCGTAAGCACTTGGGAACCGATGATGAGATCATTAAGTCCATATCTCTGTCATCAAACAGCACTAGACTTTGACGGTCTTTTTTCGAGGAGCAAGGAAGTGCGTAGGTTTCCTCAGTACCACGTAAAACAAGTGGCTAAGCATGTTGCCGGTTTTTTTGAAGGCGTTATTTGGATAAAAGGTGTGGGCGCCTTTCGTTTTGAAGACGGCAGGTTATTGCCGCCCAGCAAGCCCAGTACCGACAAACTTAAGGTGGTTGCCGAAGTGAATCGCCACATTGGCGAAATGCGTACTGCCGCGTAATTAAGCCCTTTCCAGGGTGAAAGGCATCACCTCGCGAATATGGCCCGCGCCCTGGATAACCATTAATAACCGGTCTACCCCCAGAGCCACGCCGGCGCAATCGGGCATGCCTGCCTGCAGCGCATCGGCTAGGCGAAGATCGGGGTTGTTGTAAGGTCGGCCCAGTTCCAAACGGGTTTGGCCATCTGCCAACAGGCGGCGGCGCTGCTCGGCGGCATCGGTTAGCTCGTGGTAGCCGTTGGCAAGCTCTACCCCGTTGATAAAAAGCTCAAAACGACTGGCGACACCGTGGCCGTATTTATCCACCGAGGTGCGGGCAAGTGCTGCCTGGCTGGCGGGGTAATCGTAAAGAAAGCTTGGGCCAGCCTTACCCAGGCTGGGCTCAATGACAAAACTCACCAGCAAGTTTAATAAGGTGTCGCGGTCGGGTTCTTCGGCGCCATACCCGGCATGCTGCTGGGCCAGTGCCTGTAAAGCGTGGTGGCTAATGGTATGCGGGTTGACGTTTAAGCATCGCTCGAATGCCTCAAGGTAGCTCACCTTTTCGATACTGGCGGCATCAATGCCGGCAACGGCCACCAGCAGCTCTGCAACCTCGTCCATCAACTGTTGGTGGTCAAGGCCCAGCCGATACCACTCCAGCATGCAAAATTCGCTGTTGTGGCGGCGCCCGGCTTCCTCATTACGAAACACTTTCCCCAGTTGGTAAATGTCGCCGGCCCCAGCTGCCAGTAACCGCTTCATGGCAAATTCCGGTGAGGTTTGCAGATACAGGGTCAGGCCGTTTGCCGCCAAAGGGCCAGTGTAGGTACTGGTCATCACCTCAATATGCGGGTCGGAAATACTGCCCTGCGACAACATCGGGGTGTCGACTTCCAACACCTGCCTGAGTGCAAAAAAGCGGCGAATGTCAGCAAAAAGCTGGGCCCGGCGCTTAAGGGCGTCAAGGGAACATTGTGGCTGCCAGTTGTTGTCGAGCATCAGAGACCTCCTTGGGGGGGCACAAGATAACCCATCAAATCCAACCGAGGTAGTCGTGAAAGATAAAGATAAGAATCTCGATGCTAATCAGCCAGATGATGATCCATTCCAAGAAGCTTGAATGTTTATGATGTTCCTCATCGGCCAAAATTTCCAGCAGCTCCCCTATCACTTCCAGGCGCTTATTTAAGATCTCCAAGCGGCTGTCTAATTCCTGGTTAGCACGGGTTAAGTCGTAATAAGGGTCGAGCTCCGGGTGGTCCCAAAAGAAATCGGGCTTATCCAACAAGTCAAAATGCAGGTTAACCTGGCTTTTGGCCAAATACAGCCGCCCACGCAACACCGCCAGTTTGCGCCTTGGCAGGCGAATTTTGCCTTGGTTGGCCAGGGTTTCGGGAATGGGCGAGGTTTCCTTGATGGTTGCCGCCACCTGTTCCTCAAAGGCTTCCAATTTCACCGATTGCGCCAAAGCATGGCTAACCGCCAGTTTGCTTAAACTGTCGTTGCCGGGAAACACAAAGTGGTCGTGCTTGATGTGTAGCCGCTCGTTTTGGCCGAGTTCGGCAAAGCTGATTTCATCACGGGTGGCTTTAATGGGCCCTTCAACCGCGGCGCTAAGGCTTTGGCAAAAGGCCTTGGCCTTGTCTTCGGCCATGCCCCAGCAAACCACCACCCCGTAGTGAAAAATAATGCATTCGCCGGCAGGCATTGGCAGGATAAAAGCATCGCGCAGGCTTTGCGCCTGGCCGTGCTTGGCCAATATTGGCCTTAAAACGTCCAAACTAAACCTGTCGCCCAAACAATAGCTAAAGCAAGCGCTGTGGCTCATAAAACGCATCCGTTACACTAATACCCACCACAAGCATAAGCGGATACCCGTGATGATTGATAAGACTTTTCCTCTGGTGGATATCCACCGGCATCTGGATGGCAACGTACGCCTTGGCACCATTATCGATTTAGCCAGGCGTTTTAACGTGCCATTGCCGGCCCAGGACGAAGCGGGCATGAAACCCTATGCGCAGGTTATTGAGAACGAAGCCTCACTGGTGGCCTTTTTAGCCAAGTTAGATTGGGGTGTAAAAGTGTTGGGGGACTTGGACGCCTGCTACCGCGTGGCGTACGAAAACGTTGAAGACGCGGCCAAGGTTGGTATTGATTATACCGAGCTGCGTTTTAGCCCCTGGTATATGGCAATGAGCCACGGCCTTGACCCGCAAGCGGTGGTGGAAGCGGTGGTCGCCGGGGTTGCTGCCGGCAGCCGAGACTTTGCGGTGAAAACCAATTTGATTGGCATCTTAAGTCGCACCTTTGGCACGGCGCAATGCCAGCGGGAATTAGACGCTATTTTGGCCCAAAGCCAACATATTGCTGCGGTCGACCTCGCCGGTGATGAACTCGGTTTTCCAGGGCCGCTTTATGAGCCGCACTTTAAGCAGGTGCTGGACGCTGGCCTTAAGGTGACAGTGCATGCCGGTGAAGCGGCTGGGCCTGAGTCGGTTTGGCATGCGCTGCAATCGCTGGGTGCGGTGCGCATTGGCCATGGTGTGAAAGCCGCCCAAGACCCTAAGCTTTTGGATTATATGGCAAAGCATAATATTGGCATCGAGTCTTGCCTGACCTCCAATATTCATACCTCAACGGTTGCCAGCTACGCCGAGCACCCTATTAACGCCTTCTTAGCGAACGGCATTGCCGTGAGCCTCAATACCGACGACCCGGGGGTGAGCGGCATTGAGCTTGATTACGAATATGAGGTTGCCGCGCCTAGGGCGGGGTTAAGCCCTTCGCAAATTAGCGCCTGCCAGCGCCATGGTTTGGCCATGAGCTTTCTAAGTGACAAGGAAAAACAGGCGCTGCTAGCCGCCAAGCAATAAAAAAGGGCCTGGCGGCCCTTTTTTATATCACCCGCGAAAAGCGGTGCTGCTGCACCTGTTTTCTTAGGTGGGCGTCAAAGGCGGTGGCGATGGTGCGCACCAAAAAGCGGCCCTTGTCGGTTACGTCTATGCCCTGACTGTGCGTATCAACCAAACCGTCTTTGATAAAGGGGGCCAACAATGCTTGGTCGTCTTTAAAATAGCTTTTGCTATCAATGCCAAAGCGCTGGTCGAGTTTGGCCCAGTTAAGATTGAAGTGGCAAAGCAGGCTGTGAATGGCGGCGGCGCGGATGTGGTCTTCTTGGCTCATTAGGTAGCCTTTTAAGCGGGCATGGCCTTGGCTGGCGCTGGCGTTTTGGTAGTCGCCAATGCTTTTTTCGTTCTGCACATACTGGCCGCCGACTTTGCTAATAGCAGAGGCACCAAGGGCCAGTAATTCGCAGTCGCCGTCGGTGGTGTAGCCCTGGAAGTTACGGTGTAAGCGCCCTTGCTGCTGGGCAACGGCGAGTTCGTCGTCGGCCTTGGCAAAATGATCCATGCCAATAAAGTGATATCCGGCGCCGGTTAGGGTGTCGATGGTGGTGCCCAGCATTCGCAGCTTTTCTGGTGCGCCCGGCATGGTGTCTTCTTTTATTTTGCGCTGCGCCGGGAAACGCTCTGGCAGGTGTGCGTAGTTAAAAATAGAGAAGCGGTCGGGGGCCAGTTGCAGCGCTTTTTGCAAGGTTTGGCCAAAGGAACCGGCGTTTTGAAAGGGCAGGCCATAAATAAAGTCGAGGTTGATGGAGTTAAAGCCAAGCTGGCGGGCTTTGTCCATCAGGGCGGCAATTTTGTCGGTACTTTGTACCCGGTTGATAGCCACCTGCACTTTCGGGTCAAAGTCTTGGGCGCCCATGGAGAGGCGGTTAAAGCCCAGCTCTCTTAACCATGCCAGATCTCTGACCTCGATGGCACGGGGGTCAATTTCAATGCTGCCAACAAAGTCTTTGGCAAAATGAAAGTTGCCTTTCAGCATCGCCAATAGCCGCTGCATTTGCAGCTGGTTTAAAAAGGTTGGGGTGCCGCCGCCCAGGTGCAAATGATGCACGGTAAAGTCGCCAAAAAGCTCAGCTTGGTAGGCAATTTCCCTGGCTAAGTGGTCAAGGTAAAGGTCGGCCTTATGGCTATGGCGAGTCACTATTTTGTTGCAGCCGCAGTAGTAGCACATCTTCTGACAGAAGGGGATGTGGACATAAAGGCTTAACTTGCGCGAGGGCGCTTGCGTAATGGCGGTGCGCCATTGGTCGCCTCTGACCTGCTCGGTAAAGCTCAGTGCTGTGGGGTAAGACGTGTAACGGGGGGCGGCCATATCGTAACGGCGAATGAGTTCAGGATCGAAATACACAGCACGGCTCCTTCAAATCAAGAGGGCACCAGTATGGTGCCCTCCTTCGAAGCGGTGCTTGATCTGACTCAATGAGTCAATTCTTTGAGCGTTTTGGCTTCCAGTTTTATGGCGGCGCCCAGCTCTTGCTCCCAGGCGGCGCGTTGCATGTCCTGTTTAAAGCGTTCCTTTTTATCCATGGTTTTACGGGCGTCGTGGGTCGGCATGTCTTTGACCCTGTCATAAAGATCAAATAATGCCGGGAACTGCGGCTGGTAATCCTTATAAGGCAGTAAGTGGTCGGTTAATACTCGAATGCGGATGGCCCCTTCCGAGAAATCACACTGCTCTTCCACCATGGCGGCGGCAATAATGCGAACACTTTTCAGCAGCTTTTCATTGTGCTCGGCTAGGAAGGCTTCTTCTTTTTGGCGCTGCGCTTTGACCATAAAGAGTAGCTTTCCAGCGTAAAAGGCCAGGCCAATAATAATGACAACCCCAACAATGGCGGCAATGGTCCAAAAACTCATGCCGGCTTTTCCTCGTCATCCCAGTCGATGTCGTCGGTGTAATCGTCGTCTTCATCGTCAGTGATGCCCAGCTCGGCCATCAGCTTCTCGATTTTACCGGTCATCTCTTCAACGTAAGCCAGTTCTTCGGCACCAAGCTCTTGGTCTTCATCCAGTCTGTCGAGCAAATCGTTCAGACGAATGTCGTTCTCGAGGCTTTCCAGCAGGGCCGCTTTGGCTGCCATGTCTTGTTTGGGCGTTGCAGGAGCCGGCTTGGCTTTAGGCGCAGCTTTGGCACCTGGTTTCACCAAGGTGACCGGTTTGGTCGAGCCCAAACGCTTATCTTTGTTTTGGGCATTGGCTTGCTTGGCGTTGTTGCCAGCCGTAGCGACGGCATGACGACTGCCAGATTTATTGCCCAGCTTGTGTTTTTTACCCTTACTGGTGCTTAACTGGGTATTGCCAGTATCCACTTTCTTGGCGGTACCCAATTTACCCGGGGCGCGGGTTTTCTTCATTCGGGTCATCTCTGCCTTACCTTTTTTGCAGCAGGATCACATCGGTATCCACCCGTTGCCAGACAAAGCCAAAATGTTTGGCTAGCCAGTCAAAGGTCGCTTCACTGTGGAAGCTCACATGGGTGGGGTCATTTTTGTAATGCCAGTTGGCAAAACGGGCCTGGTTTATCACCAGCTTAGTCATTACTCCCAGCCAGCCTCCGGGTTTTACCAGCGAGGTTAACTGGGTCCAGCTTGCAAGGGGGTGGTTAAAATGTTCCACCACCTCGGTGCAGGTTACAAAATCATATTGGCGCCTAAGCGCTTTCTGTTGCGGTGCATAGTATGGGTCGAAAAGCGTCATTACCATGCCCGCCTCTTGTAACATAGCCGCCAGTGCTGGCCCTGGCCCACAGCCAAAATCCAAGCCTTGTGCTCCTACGGCCAGCTTTTGCAGCAACGGCGCACTTAGCCGAGTTAAAAAGCGCCGATAGCCTGGGTCATCCACGTGGTTGTCGTGAATGTCATAGAGCGCCTTTTCCTCTGCCGCATTCAAGTGACAGGCCGGGTCAGCACTGACCAGGGCACAGTTTGCACATTGAAAATATTGGCGCTGACGGTCACGAGCAAAGTCGTGAACTGCGCTTTGGCAGAGGGGACATTCAAGCATGGGGGTATTTTACGGGAGTGGCGGATAAAGAAAAAGGCGATGCTTTACGCTATCGCCTTATCCCTTGTGTCGAATATTGACACCTTTCCCATTGTGTTTGACCGTTGCTTTTATTTTTCGGTCTAACGGGTGTCCATCTTTTTTTTGCCAGCTTTCCCTGCATGGTTATTCTTTTTACGCCGCTCCTGGCGCTTTCTATTTCATCCCTGGAGGCTTAGGGCCGTCGTGGCCACCTTACCTCTTTTTCTCGGTTGATTAGCGCTTTTCCCACAGGTTTGTCGATGTTGATCGTCCTGACCTTATTACCGTTTCCTTCGCTTGGGCGCCCGTGCCGTGGGCAACCCTCAAACCTTGCGACGCGGTTGAAGTTACCGTCAGCGCATGAGGGGTGCAACCCTTGCTCGGGGGTTATTGTTAAAGCAATGCCAAATTTTCGTGCTCGATCACAGTTATCAAAAGTGTCGCCAAAGGTTGTCTTTTCATCATCTCGTAAATGGCTTAATGGAGCCCGGCAAGGTAATTTGCCAGCAAATTGATGTCAGCATCGCTCAGCTTAGCGGCGACATCTCGCATCATGTGATTGGGGTCGTTATGACGTTTGCCGGCGCGAAAGGCTTCTAGTTGCGCCTTAATATATTGCGGGTATTGCCCGGAAATGTCGGGATATTTCGCCAGCCCCAAACCGTTGCCTTTCGGGCCGTGACAGGCGCTACAAGCGGTAATGCCTCTTTTGGTATCCCCGCCCATGTAAAGCTTTTGACCTGCTGCGGCATCTTTTGCAGGAGTGGTACCTATAACCGGCTTTTGGGCGGCAAAGTAAGCCGCTAAATCTGCCATGTCTTGGTCAGATAGCGGTGATGCCATTGCGCTCATCACTGGGTTAAAGCGGCCGTCTTTACCACCTGAACTCATACCCAATTTTAAGTCTTTGAGTTCTTTAATTATGTAACGAGCATGTTGCCCCGCGATACGGGGATACATACTGACAGGGCTATTGCCATCCGGACCGTGGCAGGCACTACAAACGGCTGATTTGGCTTTGCCAGCAGTGATGTCACCCTTGGCAAAAGACGAAAATGAGATACTGGTGAGAAGTATCGCGACTGCGACGACGATGTTTTTCATGATACTCCAAAGCATTGCGCGTGGCCGGTATCAATAAGGCGCTTTTTAATACCTGGCCATGTTAGAATTGCGACTTCGGCCGCTGCTGTAAATAGCGAATGTTTTGCGCTTAAAGGCCGCTAACACCCTGATCAACATCAGAGTTGCCAGTCAGTGTACACAAATTTTTATCGATGTCTTTAACGCCCAAAGTGGGAGCTTTGATGAACTCCACCCCTGAAATCGACTTTCGCCAAGCCAGATTTATTACCTCTGCACCTGACATTCGTCATCTGCCACGTAACGACGGGGTTGAAATCGCCTTTGCTGGCCGTTCGAATGCCGGCAAGTCCAGTGCTTTGAATGCCATCACCGGCCAAAAGCAGCTGGCGCGGACCTCGAAAACCCCTGGCCGTACTCAGCTAATTAACCTGTTTAGCTTGGCCGACCCGCGTCATTGCCTGGTGGATTTACCGGGATACGGTTTTGCCAAAGTGCCGCTGGAAATGAAGGAAAAGTGGCAGGCCAGCCTTTCTGAGTATCTGGAAAAGCGTGAGTCGCTACGTGGCCTGGTGGTGTTAATGGACATTCGTCACCCTTTTAAGGACATTGACCAAGACCTTATCTACTGGGCGGTTGAGTCTGGCTTACCGGTGTTGGCGCTGCTTACCAAAGCGGACAAGTTAAAAAGTGGTGCCCGTAAAAATACCTTGCTGCAATGCAAAGAAGCGGCGCTGGCGTTTGGAGGGGATGTGACGGTGATGACTATATCGGCCCTCAAAGGCCTTGGCGTACCAGAGGTGCGTCGATATTTAGCAGCCTGGCTAGAAGATCCTCTGGTAGCAGAGATGGATGAGCCAGAAGACGACTCACCAGAAGCCTGAAGAGGCGTTATTGCTGCAAACAAAAAAGCCCCTTAGGGGCTTTTTTCGTTATAAGGTGCTGGATTTTAGGCAAAAAAAATCCGGTGGCCGAAGCCACCGGTGAGAAATATTAGCTTATTGGGGGAGAAGCTAATATGTCAGCAGAAAATCACCACAAGCTTGCATAAGCAAGCATTGAGGTTATGCAGCAACTTCAAGGTACAACAGTTTTTCGGCTATTTGAAGTATTTGCTCTAAAAAAATTGCTTTACCGGGATCTGTTTCAAAAAGTGTTCAGAAAGATGAAAGGCGGGAGTTTGATATCGGGCAAAAAAAACGCCCCGCTGCTGTGAGCGAGGCGGCTATGTAGCCAAATCCACTACGTGAAACAAAGACACTTTGCTAGGAAAGCGTCTTTTGTACCCTACGCCGTCAGTGTAATGGCCTGCTGCTCAGATTAAAAGCACTCGCTGTAATTTTTTTTCAAAAATGCATGGGTTCATGCACTTTTTTGTTGCTCATACAGCCCTTTAATGCTCATAAGGTAAAAATATTACAGTTAGAAGTAAGTTAATGAGCTTCGTCCCAAGTCATGCCCATGCCGGGATCAACCACTAACGGCACCTTTAAGTCAGCGGCGTTTTGCATCAGTTCACTGATCTTAGCCGCCGCTTCTTTGGCATAGTTTTCATCAACTTCCAGCACCAATTCATCGTGCACCTGCATCAATAGCGTCACCTTGTCGGCCGCTTGCGTGGTGATCCATTCATCAACGGCAATCATCGCCTTTTTGATGATATCGGCAGCGGTACCTTGCATGGGGGCATTGATGGCGGCCCTTTCGGCGGCCTTTTTACGGGCCTGGTTGCGGGCGGTGATCTCGGGCAGATATAGGCGGCGGCCAAAGAGCGTTTCAACGTAACCTTTCTCTTCTGCCTTTTGACGGGTGCTTTCCATATATTCCAGAACGCCTGGATAGCGTTCAAAGTAGGTGTTCATATAGCCTTGGGCTTCATTGCGGCCAATGTCGAGCTGGCGGGCCAAGCCGAAGGCTGACATGCCGTAGATAAGCCCAAAGTTAATGGCCTTGGCACGGCGGCGCTGTTCATTGGTTACCGCATCCAGTTTGACGCCAAAGACTTCGGCGGCGGTGGCGGCGTGGATGTCTTTGCCTTCGGCAAAGGCAGCCAACAAGCCTTTATCACTGGACAAATGGGCCATGATCCTAAGTTCAATTTGGCTATAGTCAGCGGCCAGTAGCACCCGGCCTTTAGGGGCGATAAAGGCTTGGCGAATACGCCTGCCTTCTTCGGTACGTACCGGGATATTTTGCAGGTTTGGGTCGGATGAAGATAAGCGGCCGGTTGCTGTCACTGCTTGGTGATAGCTGGTATGCACTCTGCCGGTTTTCCCATGAATAAGCTGTGGCAGCTTATCGGTGTAGGTGGATTTCAGCTTGGCAAGGCCACGATACTCAATAATGACTTTCGGCAGCGGGTAGTCGTGGGCCAGTTCTTGCAGTACTTCCTCTGCCACTGAAGGTACCCCTGAAGGTGTTTTTTTCAGCGGTTTAATGCCCATTTTTTCAAACAAAATAGCCTGTAGTTGTTTGGGGCTGCCGAGGTTGAATTCTTCGCCCGCAATATCAAAGGCCTTTTTCTCCAGCTCAGCAATGCGTGTGGCTAGCTCCTCGCTTTGTTTGCCAAGCAGAGTCTTGTCTATTAACACGCCGCTGCGCTCCATACGTGACAGCACCGGTACCAGCGGTAATTCAATCTCTTGGAATACCTTTTTAAGTGGCGCCTCCGCTTCCAGTTTTGGCCACAGCACCTGATGCAGTTTCATGGTGACGTCGGCATCTTCGGCGGCGTAAACGGCGGCATCTTTAATGGCCACCTGGTCGAAGGTAATTTGTTTGGCGCCTTTGCCGGCAATGTCTTCAAAGCTGATGGCTTTATGGGCCAAATACTTCAAAGACAAGCTGTCCATGTCGTGGCGGCCTGCCACAGAGTTGAAAATGTAACTTTCCAACATGGTGTCAAAAGCGATACCGGCCAAGGTAATACCGTGATTGGCTAATACGCTCATGTCATATTTGAGGTTCTGCCCAACCTTTAGGTGCTTTTCGCTTTGCAGTAAATCCCGAAAGGCATCCAGCACGGTGTCGCGGGGTAGCTGTTCAATTTCATCTAATGGACTGTGACCAAAGGGAATATAGGCCGCTTGGCCATCATCAAGCGCCACTGAAAAGCCCACCAGGTCGGCCACCATATAATCAAGCGCAGTGGTTTCGGTATCGAAGGAAAAAAGCGCTGCCTTTTTGAGTTTTTCTACCCAGCCAAGCAGTGCCTTCTCTGTGGTGACCAACTCGTAGTCACTACGGTCAATGCCGGCAGGGTCTGCAACCGCGTCTTGTGCTTCATCTTTTGCCGCGTTGGCTGGGCCTGCAGCTTGCTCTGGTGCTTTGCCATCCAGTACGTCGGCTAGCCAGCGGCGAAACTCCATCTTGCCGTACCACTCGACTAAGGCATCTGTGTCCTCAGGTTTAATGGCCAGGTCGAGTTGTTCTTCACTTAAATCAACGTCTGTTTTGATGGTGGCCAACAAGTAAGAAAGCCGGGCCTGTTCTTCATTGTCGGCCAGCTTTTTACCCATGGTTTTGGCACCACGAAAATCTAAGGTCGCCACTTTATCGAGGTTTTGATAAAGCGTATCGATACCGCCAAGGCCCTGCAGTAAGCCCAGAGCGGTTTTTTCGCCAACCCCGGGAACACCTGGGATGTTGTCAACCTTGTCTCCCATCAGCGCCAAAAAGTCGATGATAAGCTCTGGCCCCACGCCAAATTTTTCAGCAACACCGGCTGGGTCCAGCACGGTATTAGTCATGGTATTGATCAAGGTCACCTTATCGTCCACCAGCTGTGCCATATCTTTATCTCCGGTAGAGATAAGCACGTGGCGGCCGTCGGCGGAGGCTTTTTTGGCAAGGGTGCCAATGACGTCATCGGCCTCGACCCCTTCGATAATGATAAGGGGCAGACCCATGGCTTTTACTAACGCATGAAGCGGTGCTACTTGACTGCGAAGATCGTCAGGCATGGAAGGGCGATGGGCTTTGTATTGCTCGAAAAGTTCGTCCCGAAAGGTTTTGCCTTTGGCATCAAAAACCACAGCCATTTCTGTTGGTTTAAATTGGCGTAGCAAGCTTTTGAGCATGTTAATTACGCCATACACCGCCCCCGTGGGTTCGCCTTGGGAATTGGTTAGATGCGGCGGCGCGTAATAAGCGCGGTAAAGATAGGATGAGCCGTCAACCAGAATAAGAGGATTTTCGGGGATGCTTGCCATGATGAGATCCAGATTCCTTGTTTGCGCCAAGGATGCCATAGCCTCGGGTGGGAAGAAACGGAATGGATGACACAAAGCTGTGGATAAGTCTGTTGAATAAGTACAGGTGTATCCACCGGCAAAGCAGTGTCTAAAATCTGTACGAATTGATGAAGCTGCATAGATACTGGCCTGCAGCGATGCCTGGACGAGAGCTAAGAAGTGTGGACAGCCGCTTCTGGCTTGTGAATAACCTCGTTCCCTCAGGTCTTTTTTGTTGTTTTTGGTGACGCGACAACAAGAGTTCAGTCTAACACCGAGCAAAAGATGTGCAATAGCGTTTTAGAAAACTTTGCTGTTGGTGACAGTGCTCGCCGTCAGCCGCTACCATGGACGCGTAGCGAAAGGAGGCTAAGATGAAGAAAGTTGCCGTTATTTTAAGTGGTTGTGGTGTTTTCGATGGCGCTGAAATTTATGAGTCAGTACTGACGCTGCTGGCGCTAGCGGAGGCCGGAGCCAAGGTGCAGTGCTTTGCGCCTGATGTTGAACAACACCACGTACTCAATCACATTTCCGGCGAGCCACTAGCGCAATCGCGTAATGTGTTAGTGGAAGCTGCTCGTATTTGCCGTGGCGATATCAAAAATGTGGCGCAACTAAATGCCGACGATTTTGATGCGCTTATTTTACCGGGCGGCTTTGGTGCTGCCAAAAACCTCTCTGATTTTGCATTCCAGGGTGCCGACTGCCAGGTGCAAGCCGATGTGTTGAAGGCTTGTCAGGCTTTTGCGAGCAAACATAAGGTCGCCGGGTATATCTGTATTGCACCAGCCATGCTTCCTAAGGTTTATGGCAAGGGGGTAAAAGGTACTATTGGTAACGATGCTGATACGGCGAGTGCTTTTAATGCCATGGGTGGAGAGCACCAAATTTGCGCGGTGGACGAGATCTGCATTGATGAGCAGTTTAAGGTGATTTCTACCCCTGCCTACATGCTGGCCTCGTCCATTCTGGAGGCAAAAAGTGGTATCGATAAGCTAGTGAAAGCGGTACTTGCTCGCGCTTAAGGCTCATTAGAGGATCCCATTTGAACAGTACGCTTTTACAGCGTTTATTAACGGTCGCCCTGGCTTATTTTTTGATGGGCTGGCTAGGGCTGCAAGTGGCTCAGCCCCCTGGCTATGCCAGCCCTGTTTGGCCCGCCGCTGGCGTGGCTTTGGTTGCCGTATTGTGGTGGGGTCCGAGCATGTGGCTCGGGGTTTTGGTGGGGTCTTTTCTTACCAACGCCTTGATTGTGGGTGAACCGCAGGCGTTACTGGACGGCAATGTCCGTTCGTGGCTGGTGCCCCTTGCCATTGGCATTGGGGCCAGCTTACAGGCTGTGGGTGGCGGCTGGCTGCTTTGTTTTCGGCGAGACTGGCAGCTACTTGATTTTAAAGAAATACTCCACTTTATCGTCAAAGGGGCGCTGGTTAGCACCATCATTGCTGCCAGCATTGGTCAGCTCACCTTGTTCCTTGCGAATATCAACCCTAGCGGTACCACAGCAGCCGGATGGTTAACCTGGTGGACAGGAGATGCGCTAGGGGTGGCGCTGATAGCGCCTTTAAGTTTGCTGTGGTTCAACGATGCTGCGCGCAATCGCATTGTGTGGACTGCCGTTATTATGCTGACACTGCTAACAGCCTTGCAGTGGAGCATTCAAAATATGGCCACCAATCAGCGCAAACAGGTTGTGCAGGAGTTGGCCCGCCAGTCAGACGTGGCCAGCGCGGCATTGAGTGCGAAAGCCGAACACTATCTGCAATCGCTGTTTAGTCTTGCTCAGGTATTCCAGGCGTCCGATTTTGTCTCCCGTGAGGAGTTTCACCGGGTTACCGACGAATTGCTGCGAGACATGCCGGGGTTACATGCCCTGGCATGGCTGCCCTTGGTCACGCAGGCGCAACGGGCCAATGTCGAAGCCGTAGCCGGTAAGGAGCTAGGACGGCCTTATCAGTTTTCTATAAAAAACAAAGCAGGCCAGTGGGTTGCAGCCCCTAACGCGCAGCGTTATTACCCCGTTTTATACATGGCCTCGCAGGGCGAATTTCCCTTTCCCAAAGGCGGACTGCCAGAAGAAAACCCAATGCTGGCGACGGCAATGAATAAAGCCAGTCATCAGTACAAGTCAGTGCTGGCAGGGCTACCGTCGCGTTTTCACTATCTTGATGGCAAGCACCAAGACTTCTTTGCCTTTCGCGCGGTGCGTGACACTCAGCATCAGTTAATGGGTTACATCATGGCGGTTATCGATGCTGACTTCGAAGTGCGTGTGCTTACTGGGGTCTTTAACGCGTCTTCTTTGGAAATTTCCGCCCTTGATAACGAAACCGGTAGTTATTTTTTAGGGCCACTGGCCAATGAACGTGGCCAGCGTTCCGGGCTTTGGGCTGAGCGCCATGTCATGGTGGGTGAGCGTGACTGGCTGCTGCGTTTTCATTATCCCGAACACTTTGTGTTGGCGCAGAGCAATGAAGGGCTATGGATAGTTGAAGTTGGGGGTTTGCTGTTGGTGTCTCTGGTGGGGTTCACCGTGCTGCTGGTTACAGGGCAAACCATCGTGGTGGGCCAAGAGGTGCTAAAACGCACCCAAGAGTTGGAAGCGGCAAATCAGCAACTGGGCGAGCGGGAACATTTTCTTAATTCGTTGGTTGAAAACTTGCCTTTGAGCCTGGCGGTGAAAGATGCCTCGCACCTGTTATACCGGCGGATTAACACGGCATCGGAAAAGTTATTTGGCCGTTCACGACAGGACATTGAAGGCAAAGACGATTTTAGTTTGATGGATAAAAATACCGCCCGGGGGCTGCACCGGGATGATGAAGCCGCACTCAACAGCGCTGAGCCATCACTAACCAGCCAAGAGTGCTTGCAAACGCCGCAAGGCCCCCGCTGGTTTAAGACCTTAAGGGTGCCGGTTATTGAAGATAGCCTTCACAACAGCTTTCTCCTGATTCTCAGAGAAGACATCACTGAACGACTGCAAAGTGAAGCGAGAGAGCAAGAACTGACGGTTGCCCTTTCAGAACGTAACCAAGAGTTGGCCGCCGCCAACGATCGCTTGGAAGCCCTTTCCCGTATCGACGGCCTCACCCAGCTTTTTAACCGCCGTACCTTCGATGAAGAACTCCACAAAGAGTGGCTGCGCTGCGCTCGCCACCAGCAGCCGCTAACGCTAATGATGCTCGATGTGGATTTTTTCAAGCGTTTTAATGACGCCGCGGGACATTTGGCCGGCGATCGCTGTTTGCAACAACTTGCCGGCATTTTGCATGACGTGGTTAAGCGCAGTGGTGAGATAGCGGCCCGATTTGGTGGTGAAGAGTTTGCCATTATTTTGCCGGGCTCTGACTTAGACCAAGCCCGCACCATGGCGATAAGTATTCAGGAGGCCTTGGCCAAAGCGGCCATTACCCACCCTGATTCACCTATCGATAAACTAGTTACCGTCTCTATTGGTATTGCCTCAGGTGCTCCCCATCAAATAGGCGAACCGCAACAGCTGTTAGATTTGGCCGACAAGGCGTTATATCGCGCCAAGCACCAAGGGCGTAACCGTTTTGAGGCTAGCAGCTATGTTTCCTAAAAAAATAGCCGGCTAAAAAATAGCCGGCCTTTTCCAATTGGAAGCAATGTGAGCAATGTCGTGCGATGCTGCCAAAGCGTCTGGACTGCATCAGTGCGTTATTTAAAACGCCATTCAAATAGTAATAATTATCATTTAAATGTCAAGCCGATGTGTTTAATTTCTCACCACGGTTTCAATGTCGTTGAGTCTTATCGCTATTCCCGCACATAATGAGCCTATGCTCAGTATTAATCGTATACTTTATCTTCTGAAAACCCGTGGCGCCCAAACAGCGCAGTCGTTGGCGGCTGACTTGGATATGACCGCCATGGGAGCGCGTCAGCATCTGTTGTTAGCCGAGCAGCAAGGGCTGGTAGAGAGCTCAATGGAAAAGCGCAGTATCGGTCGGCCCGCCCGGGTGTGGCGGTTGACGGATGCCGGACATGCGCGTTTTCCGGAGCGCCATGCAGATTTGACACTTACACTAATAGACGGAGTGAAAAGTGTCTTTGGCGAACAAGGTCTTGAAGCTCTGATTGAGCATCGCGAGGGGCAAATGCGCGAGGCTTATCAATTGGCATTGGCTAACGAAGGGAGTTTGGAAGCCAAAATTAACCGGTTGGCGCAGTTACGTTCTGCGGAGGGTTATATGGCTGAAGTTGAATACGATGGTCAAGGCCAATGGCTGCTAATAGAAAATCACTGCCCTATTTGCACTGCCGCTCAGCAGTGCCAGCAGTTTTGCCGCTCAGAGCTATCGCTGTTTAGCCAATGCTTGGGTGAGCAAGCCAAAATCGAAAGACAAGAACACCTTCTGTCGGAAGGGCGCCGCTGTGTTTACCTGATCCAAGCGCGGGTCTAAGTATTGCGTCGGTAAGCTATCCATGGCGACTCAGCTAAAAGATCCCGCCTCACTAGGACGGCAAAGAGCCTGGCTAATAAGCGCATCTATTGCGCTGGTGGTGTTTATTGCGCTGTCTTGGGGGCTTGAAGTTGCTTGGCGTAGCGAGCAGAAAGAGCAAGCGAACCTCACCGCCCATTACACCCAGCGCTTGGTTGAAGAAATGGTCAGGCCCATTATTGACCAGTTCGGCCCGCTCGAGTCCATGCAAAACCTACCATGTAGCCGCCTTCGCAATCAGCTGGCCAAAACAGCCGCCTTAGATGTGTATGTACGTGCCATTGCCATGGCCTATCCCAACCGCATTTGTCATTCATTCAAGGGCAGCATTCCTCAAAATGGCCTGCAGCAATGGGCCCCTCACAATATGGGTAAGCAACTGCTGACGTTGATCCCGGGCAGCTCTCTGGCACCGGGGCATATAGGTTTGGTGGTTTGGCGCGGTAAACCGGATCTTTCCCAAGGCATCATGGCTGTTATTGATGGCCAGCATCTGTTTGATTTACTGAATCAAATGCAGCGCGTGCCACGAGAGCGCATGTCACTGGTGGTTGGCGATATGGTGATGCTCACCAATCCTGACCGCCTGGTCCCTTACCAGCCTCACAAACAACCTTTTGGCCAAGCCACCAGCTCGCTGGGCTTTCGGGTGGAAGCGGCCGGTTTTGTCGGTACCTCCTTCTACCACGGTTGGGTTTTGTTGATTTCACTGCTGATGTCAGTGGTGTTGGGCCTGTTGAGCTATCTGCTGTTCAATCGAAAACAAGGTTTGGGCAGCGAACTTAAAAAGGCGATGAAGAACGACGAGTTCTTCTTAATGTATCAACCGGTGTTTGCTCTCAGCCGCAAACAGCCTGTTGGGGTGGAAGTGCTCATGCGTTGGCGCCACCCGGTACAAGGGCTTATCTCGCCCGATATCTTTATTCGTACCGCCGAAGAAACGGGCCTGATAGTGCCATTGACGCGCCACCTCTTTGAGCTGTTGTGCAACGATTTTGCGCATTGGTCACAAGGGCCTTTAAAGGTGGGAATCAACATCGCTTCTGCTCATTTGCAGCAAGGGCTCTTAACGTCGGATTTATTACATTTACAGCAACGGTTAGGGCCGTCATTGCAGTTGGTTGCGGAACTGACGGAAAGGCAGCTAATTGACAGCCAAGCAATGGTGATTACCCAGCTTAAAGATTGCCGGGCGGCTGGTATTCAAATTGCCGTGGATGATTTTGGTACCGGCCATAGCTCGTTGGCCTACCTGCAAGTACTACCACTGGATTACCTGAAGATAGACAAAAGTTTTGTCTCGGCCCTCGACAGTGGTTCGGTACAAGCGCCAGTGTTGGAAGCCATCATGCAGCTGGGCCACAAATTGGGGTTAACACTGGTTGCCGAAGGCATCGAAACGCAGCGCCAATATGAGTTTTTAAACGCCCATGAGGTAGAAATGGGCCAGGGGTATCTCTTTGCCCGGCCCATGCCGATGGCGGCGTTTAGGCAGTGGTTGGCTGATAACGCTGCCACTTCAACAGGCCATTTAACAGCATCCCATAAAGTGGCAGGAAGAAAGCCAGACTAACGAGCAGCTTAAAGGCGTAGTCCATCCAGGCGATTTGCAGCCAGTGACTGGCCATGAAGGGATCTGTACTTTGATAAAAAGCGCCGCCGAAAAAGACCAAGGTGTCAAACAAGTTACCCAATACCGTTGAAGCGGCAGGTGCCAGCCACCACGGGCCTAACCGCCGTAACCGATTAAAAACCTGCACATCCAAAACCTGCCCCAATACATAGGCCAGAAAAGAGGCTAAGGCGATACGCGCCACAAAGGTATTGAGGGTGCTTAACGCCGATGGGCCTGCAAAGTGGCCATGGGGAAATACCACACTTACCCCGTAGCTAATGAAAAGGGCTGGCAGCATAACCCAGAAGATCACCCGCCTGGCTGGCTCCGCGCCCAGCAACCGAACCGTTAAGTCGGTGGCTAAGAAGATAAAGGGAAAGGTAAAAGCGCCCCAGGTGGTGTGCAAGCCAAAAAGACTAAAGGGGATTTGAACCAAGTAATTGGATGCGGCGATCACCAGAATATGAAAGCCGATAAGCCAGGCCAATGCGCGGGCTTTAGAATGACTAAACATGGCATACCTTTTTGATGTCGGGGTGAGGGAACCCGGGTTACAGTTGACCGTCTATTCTGACGGGCCGTGAGAATAGAGCCTGTAATCGTGGAGATCAAGATGTCCCTTGTTGTAAGACTGCTATGCCTGGCCATGTTATTGGCGCTGCTGCCAATATCAGTATGGGTTTTTGGCTGGCATTGGCAGATAAGCCAGAGCTTAGGTGAACGCCAGCCCTGGTTTTGGTTAACCCTGACCGGCTCCTTTCCCTTTGCGTTATTAACCACTGCCGCCGCCCTGTTATTTTTACATTGGCGGCTCAAATGGAGCCGTCAACAATTACTGCGCCACGGTGCCTGTTTGTTACTGGCGTTATTGGCTGGCGCAGGGGTGAAGTCTTACCTGAAGTGGCACTTCAAAGAAGCACGGCCCTATGTGCAATATCTTGATAAAACCCATAACGCTGATTTCTACCAAGACAGTGCCACGCGGCAGCGCCAACTTATTGATAAGTCGCCTATTCCGCAATGGTTAAAACGGCATTGGCGCGCTGAGCGTGGCTATTCTTTACCCTCGGGACACAGCCAGTTTGCCGCCTCCTTGGCACTTTATGCCGGCGTTTTACTGTGGTTAGCCGGGGCATGGGGCAGTTTATTGCTGGTGTTGGCCTGGGCGCTGGTGGTGATGGGCTCGCGGCTGCTGCTGGGCATGCACTGGCCTAGCGATTTGCTGTTATCCATCGTTTTATCCTGTTTATTGATTTGGCCAGCACTCAGACTGGGTAACGGAAAGGCTGTTTCCTAGGCAAAATGTGAAATGTTTCTAACGCAAATGCTTTTTTGAGGTTGACTATTGCTGACTAAAGAAACGACACTATCGCGCGTTTTTTGATTAGGAATAGTCGGCCTTGGGATACCAAGTCATCCTGTGTGACGATTCCCGCCTTGCCAGAAATTTTCTGGCCCGTTCGCTCCCTAGCGGTTTTGCTGAGCAGCAGCACTTTGCTGAAAGTGGCAAAGAAGCCCTAGAGCTGATTGAGCAAGGCAAAGGGAATTTGTTGTTTTTAGATCTGAATATGCCAGACCTGGATGGTTATCAGGTGCTGGCGCAGTTGCGTGCTCAGCAAGCAGACTGCCAGGTCATTGTTATCTCAGGTGATGTACAGCCCAAGGCCCGTGAAAAAGTCAAAGCGCTTGGCGCCCTTTCCTTTCTGCCCAAGCCATTAAGTCGTGAACAATTGCTCAGCGAGCTGTTGGCGCTAGGGCTCATCGAGACAGAGACGCTGCAGTTACCCAGCGCCGAGCTTGAAGAAGAGTCCAGCATCGACCGTATCGAAGTGCTGCGGGAAGTGGCTAATGTGGCCATGGGCCGCGCAGCAGGTACCATGGCCGGCATTTTTAATGTGTTTGTGCAGATCCCGGTACCGCGTATTCAGGCCATGCCTGCCACCGAAGTACAAATGCTAATAGAGCAGTGGCAAAGCCAACCTGGCCACCAGGTGATCAGTCAAGGCTTTGTGGGCGCGGGGATCTGCGGTGAAGTCTTGGTGGAATTGTCTGGTGAAGAAGCCATTTCCATGGCGCATTTAATGGGGCAAGAAGGTAACCAGGGCAATAGCCAGGCACTGTTGATTGAAATGTCGTCCATTTTGATTGGCGTTTGCCTTAAGGGCATCGCCTCGCAGCTGGAGCTGGCATTCAGCCATGGCCACCCCATTTTACTCGCCCAGGGGGAACAGCGGTTACTGGACGAGTTGGGTGACAAAGCCATCTTATGTATTCGCTTTGGTTATCAAATACCCGAACATCATCTTAACCAGCAATTGGTGTTGCTGATCACCCCCGCTTCGCTGCCGATGCTCGAAAAGCGGCTCTACCAACTGGTGAATTAACATGATGAGCCTGTCGTTGGTTGAATTACAGCAATTGCTGGATGTCCTGCAAACCATGGATGTTGGCTTGGTGATCCTCGACCGCCAGTACAAGGTGCACTTTTGGAATGATTTTATGGCTAACCATGCCAATAAATCAGCCGAAGAGGTTGCCGGTAAATCGCTGTTTGATGTGTTTTCCAACCTTCCCCAAGACTGGTTAAAGCAAAAAACCGAAACCGTTATTGCCTTGGAAACCCTGGCCTTTTCAACCTGGGAACAACGCCCGCACCTCTTTCCGTTTTATTCTTATCGGGCGCTCACCGGTCGCTCTTCTGCCATGTATCAAAACCTGACGTTTATGCCCATCAGCAGCGGCGGTAAGGTCGATAAAATGGCCATCATTGTTTACGACGTTACCGAAGCGGCCAATAACCGCCTAGCCCTTGAAGATACCAATCAGCGTTTATCGGTATTGTCGCGTACCGACCCTTTGACCGGGTTACTTAACCGGCGGTCCTGGGAGCTGGCGCTGGCCGAAGAGTTTGCCCGCTGTCGCCGCTCTAATTACACCAGTACCTTGATGATGTTCGATATCGACCACTTCAAGCAGGTTAACGATACCTACGGCCACCCGGTGGGCGATAAGGTGTTGCAGCATACCGCTGAGCTACTTAATGGCAGTTTGCGCACCACCGATAAGGCGGGGCGCTATGGTGGTGAGGAGTTTGCACTGCTGCTGGTGGATACCGACGCGGCGCAGGCCAGCCAGCTGGCGGACCGGCTCACCAATGCTTTGGCAGAACAGCCAGCGGTTATCGGTGATAAAGCCATTCGCATTACCATCAGCGCCGGTATCGCTGAATTGACCGATGATATGCAAGATGCCCAGCAATGGATAAAGGCGGCGGATGATGCGCTGTACCGCGCCAAAAGTGCTGGCCGCAATACCATCTGCCTAGCCTGAATATTGGCGCTGCATTGGGCTGGCTTGGGGAAGCTGGTCAGCCGGTATCAGCACCTCAAAGCAGGCGCCATTGTCGTTGTGCCATGTCAATTCACCTTGTAGCTGCGCGACTAAGGTGGTGACCAGTTTCATGCCTAAAGAACGGCTACTTTGTGGTGAAAAGTTGGCGGGCAAGCCCTTCCCGGAGTCTTGCAGTGTTAACCGGTACTGCTCGCCCTGCTTGGCAAAAAGCAGGGTAATAAGGCCTTCTTCGCTTTCACTTAAACCATGCTTGTAACTGTTGGCAATCAGCTCATTGATGATAAGCCCCAGTGGGATCAACACCTCCGGGTGCAGTTCCAACTTCGCAAGTTCGGTTTTTACCTTAATTCCCTCGCGGCCAAAGGTACTTTGCAAATCATCAATGAGGCTGTCGGCGTAAATATCAAAGCTTACCTGGCTTAAGCTTTTCGACTGGTAGAGCTTTTCATGCACTAGCGCCATTGCCCTTACCCGGCTGGCTGCATCAGTAAGGCCTGCCCTTACCTCATCGTTTTTCGCACTACGCGCCTGCATGCGCATCAGGCTGGCAATCACCTGCATATTGTTTTTTACCCGGTGATAGACCTCTTTAAGTAACACGTCTTTTTCCGCCAGGCTCACTTTGATAAGGTGCTCTGCCGCTTTTTTGTCTGACACGTCTCTAACCATGGCCATTACGTGTAAGTCGCCATCGCGGTCCATGGGGCTTAGCATCACATCGATAGGAAATTCTTCGCCGTCTAAACGCCGGCCTTTTAGCTCAAGCCCCGAGCCCATATCGCGCAGTTTGGGGGTTTTAGCAAATTGGCTACGGCTATGGCGGTGGCGTTGGTGCAAGTGCTCGGGGATCAACAGCTCCACCTGCTGGCCGACAAAGTCGTCGAAGTTGCCGCGAAACAGGTCCATGGTGCGCTGGTTAACGTAGCGAATGGTGCCGCTGGCATCGGCTAAAACAACGGCCTCAGGGGCTAACTCCAAAAGAGAACGGTAGTGACTTTCCGACGCTTGTAGTTGCCGGTTAGCGGCGGCAAAGGCTTTTTGCTGGTAATACACCCAGCCAAATAGCAGCAAGGTGGTGACCAAAAATACGACGGTAAGCGCCCAAGAATGGTTATGGCGAGGCAGCATCAGCCCGGTTACCACCATTGCCACTAACAGCAGTAGCGGCAGCCAAGAGCGGGGAGCTTTACTCATAACAAAGAACTCAACAAGTCATTGCCGCTCATCGGCTTACCTAACAGGTAGCCCTGCACCCGGTCGCATTTTTGCTGGAGCAGGTGTTGCAGTTGGCCTTCGGTTTCTACCCCTTCGGCCACAATTTTCATGCCCAGTTGTTTGCCCATGGCAATAGTGGCATTAACAATGGCGGCGTCGTTGCTGTCCTTTTCCAGATCCCGTACAAAGCTTTGGTCAATTTTTAAAATGTGCGGGCTGTAAAGCTTGAGATAAGAAAGCGATGAATAACCTGTGCCAAAATCATCCACGGCAACCCCTACTCCCAGCGCTTTCAAACTGGCCATGACCGTTAATGCCAATTTGGGATCTGACAAGGCGCTTTCGGTAATTTCCAACACCAAGTAACGCGATTCCAGGCCGCTGTACTCAAGGGCTAGGCTGACCTGTTCAAGAAATCTTGGGTCGCGAAACTGCACCGGTGACACATTCACCGACAGGCTAAGCCGATGCCCGGCCTTATGCCATTGCTTCACTTCCTTGCAGGACTGTTCTAACACCCAGCTGCCAATAGGGTTAATTAACTGGGTCTTTTCAGCCAACGGAATGAAGTCGCAAGGCGATATCTGCTGGCCCTTGTATTGCCAGCGCAGCAGCGCCTCTACACCAATAACGTTAAGGTCGGGAAGGGCGGCAATGGGCTGATAGTGCAGATAAAGCTCGCCATCTTCCATGGCATGGCGCAGGGCCGATTCCATCGCCAAACGTTTATTCAGTTGCTGGGTGATGGTGGGGTCGTAAAAGCGGACCAAACCACGGCCCTCGGTTTTGGCGGTATAAAGCGCCGCATCGGCGTGTTGCAGCAGCAATTCACTGTTATCGCCGTCGGTGGGGAACATGCTAATGCCAACACTGGCGCCAATTTGCAGCTCCTTGCCGTCAATATCAAAAGGCTGACTGAGGCGCTTGACCAAGATGTTGGCAACCCGTTGCACGGTTTCAGGGCCGCGAATATGCGGCACTAACACCACAAACTCGTCGCCACCTAAACGGGCCAGAATGTCGCTGCTGCGCGTACCTGAATGCATGCTTCTGGCAACCTCGGCTAATAACTTGTCGCCAATGGCATGGCCTAAAGAATCATTAATGTCTTTGAAGTGATCAAGGTCGATAAAAACCACTGCAAATGACTCGTCATTAATGGCGCTGCTGACGATCAGCTGATTCAGCTCTTTTAGCAACTTGGGCCTATTCATTAGCCCGGTTAAGTCGTCAAAGTTAGCCAACTGGTGCAGTTCCAGCTCAACCTCTTTTCGCTCGGTAAGGTCGTTCAACTGGTAGATGAAGTAGCAGGGTTCGGCGTGCTCATCATGAATAAGGGAGATAGTGGTAAGCATCCATTTCACCCCACCTTTGGGGTTTTTAAAGCGCATTTCCATTTGCACCGCCGGTACACGCCCGCCCAGCAGTTGGTGCAATTTACCGGTGAGCTGGTCCCGGTCTAGGTTAGATACTAAGTAGCGGCTCAGGTGCACGTTGTCTTCCTTGCGCACTTGCAACAGGCCTTCAAAAGCCGGGTTGGTTTGCATGACCCGCCCGTCCATGGTGACCAACGCCAGCCCGACGGCCGAATGCATAAACGCCTGTTGGAAGCGTTCTTCACTGTTTTTAAGGGCCGCTTCCATGGCCAGACGCGGCCCGGCGTCACGCAGTACCATTACTGCCCCCCTGTTGTCGCCGTTATTGCCGCGAATGGGGGCAGCGGTGTAATCCACCCGCATTTTTACGCCGGAAACACAGCTCAGGTAACCGCCAAAGACAATGGGAAGCACCTGGTCGAGCTTCATCGCCTGCTCCAGTGGGTGCAGTGCGTGGTCTGCATTGGCGCTGGGGCTTAGGCTAAAAAGCTGCTGGGCTTTTTGGGCCTTAATGTCTTTGCTGTCCAAGGCCAGCATTTTGCTGGCGGTGGGGTTGGTGAAACTGACGCCGCAGTCGGGCGCGACGGCAATAATGCCGTCGTCTACGGCTTTTAAAATATTGGAAAACCAGGCCTCTGATTCCACCAGTGCCTGTTCTAACTGCACCTTGGTTAGCGCCACTTCAATGGCAGCTCTTAACTCATTGGCTTGGTAGGGTTTGGTGAGATAACCGTAAGGGGCGGTATTGGCAGCGCGGGTAACGGTTTCTAAATCGCTGAAGGCGCTTAGGAAAATAAAGGGGATATTGGCATCCTGTTTGGCCTTGGCGGCTGTTTGAATGCCGTCGATACCGGCGCCGAGTACGATGTCCATTAACACCAAGTCGGGCTGCATTTCTTTGATCAGCTTAATGGCCTGTTCGCCAGAGTGGGCAATGCCGACCACCTGATACCCGAATTCCTCCAACTGCTCGGCCACATCCATGGCGATGATGGCTTCGTCGTCCACAACAAGAATTTTGGCTGACTGGTGCACCTTAGTCCCTCAGGTTACTTGGCTATCTCCTTATGTAGTCGGTGCTATCAAAAACGCAAATTCCCGGCGGGATTAAAGCCCGGCCCAACCCGCTAGAAAAGCTAATACTTCGAGGCCTTCGTCGTCATCGGCGGCAAGCCAGGTGGCATCGGCTAAATCTTCGTATTCCAAGCGTAGCTTGGTACCCTCAAATTCCACGAACCACTGGTGGCGGTCGGCGCCAGTTTCCTGTTTAACGACTTTAAGTTCAAGCCGTTGCAGCCAGGGCTGAACATCCTCAGCAAAGCTTTCCCAGCGGGTTTTAAGGGGCAACATCAAGCTGCCATTTTGTGCATCAAAGGCCATGTTTGTCTCTTTTAGGTAGCGGGTTAGCTGGAACAAGACACAGCTAAATGTTTGCCCCAGTCTGGTGGCCGTTTGGCGTAGTCGCTCATACCAAGCTGTTCGGTAAAGGGGTTTTTAAGCAGCTTATAGAGCCGCGCCAGTTCGCTATGGTCGCCATTTTCACTGGCACTAATGGCGTTTTGTGCCAGGTAATTGCGCAGTGTATACAAAGGGTTCACGGCATCCATGACGGCTTTGCGGGTTGCGTCATCGGCGCTATCAGCCGCTAGGCGCTGAAGGTAGCGCTCGGCCCAGCTATCAAAACGGGAAGGGTCTAGGTAATGGTCACGGCATGCCAGCTTACTTGCGCCCTTTTCAGCGTCGCTAAGCCAGCGAAACGCCAAGTTATAGTCTTGCTTTTCGCCAGCCAGTAGCTCCAAAAAGCTGTTAATAAGAGGGGCGTCGTCTTTGCTGGCTGCCGCTAAGCCCAGGCGTTTGCCCATCAGCTTTAAGTAATGCCCGGCCAATGCTGGCTGAAACTGCTTAAGGGCGGCAATCAGGTCGTCGGAAGCAATTAACGGACTTAGCGCCATGGCCAGGCAGTTCAGGTTCCAAAGTGCAATGCTGGGCTGGGCATCAAAGGCGTAGCGGCCGGTATCGTCGGAGTGGTTACAAATTAGCCCCGGCTGGTAGTCGTCCATAAAGGCATAGGGGCCAAAATCAAAGGTGTCACCCAAAATAGAAAAGTTATCGGTGTTCATTACCCCGTGGGCAAAGCCGTAAGCCTGCCAGTGGGCAATCATCTGCGCGGTTTTATGCACCACTCGCTCGAAAAAGACCTTATCGGGCTGGTCTGCCAAGTCGGGCCAATGGCGCTCTACTACGTAGTCTTTCAGGGCTTTTAATTCGCTCTGAAGGCCCTTATGAAAACAATGCTCGAAATGGCCAAAACGAATATGGCTGCGTGCCGCGCGGGTCACCATGGCGCCGCGCTCCACTTGCTCGCGCCGTACCGGTAGTTCCCCCGCGACCAGGCACAGTGCCCGGGTGGTCGGCACCCCTAAATGGTATAAGGCTTCCGATGCTAAAAATTCGCGAATGGATGAGCGTAACACCGCCCGGCCATCGCCCTGGCGCGCATAGGGCGTGGGCCCGGCGCCTTTAAGGTGCAGGTCCCAAAACTGTTGCTGGTTGTCTTTGATTTCCCCTAGCAGCAAACCGCGGCCGTCACCCAAAAAGGGGTTGTAAACACCAAACTGGTGGCCCGCGTATTTTTGCGCCAGTGGCGCGCCGCCCGGCAAGGCCCCTTGGCCACCAAACCAGTCGGCAAGCTCGGCATCGGTTGCGTCCAGGTCAAACTGCTGGGCCAGGTCACGGTTAACCAGCAATAACTCGGGCTGTTGAAACCCCTGCACCGGCTGGGCGCTATAAAGGCTTGGAAAGTCCCGCGCGAAACGGTTGTCGAAGGTCAATGCCAAGGGGCCTCCCGAACAAAAGCGATGGCTGAATGTGCCTTTATTGTCCCACAGCGTTTGAATCGGCATTAAATCAACTTAATCGAAAGATTGTGTCAATTTTAAGCGCTTTTTGTTCGATTATCTTTAAGCCATGCTGTCAGCATCAAATTAAGGAGGTTGCTATGCGTATTCGTAAAGCCCAAGAGCGGTTGCCAACCAACATCGGCTGGCTCAACTCCAAACACACCTATTCGTTTGGTCACCATTACGATCCGAAATGGACCGGCAGTGGCGCCTTGCTGGTGATTAATGACGACACCGTTGCCCCCGGCGCCGGTTTTGGCACCCATCCCCACCGTGATATGGAAATTATCTCGGTGGTGCTGGACGGCAAACTGACCCACCAAGACTCCGAAGGCAATGTTGGTCACTTGCTGCCAGGCATGGTGCAACGCATGTCGGCCGGCACTGGTATTCGTCATTCTGAATACAACGGTTCTGACACCGACACGGTGCACTTCCTGCAAATCTGGATTGCGCCTCATACCCAGGGTCTGGCGCCGAGTTACCAAGAAGCCAATGTGCCGGAACAAAAAGGCAAGGTGATTTTGGCAGGTGTTGGTGGCTTGCTTGCCATCAACCAAAACGCCGAACTGGCGCAGTACCGGCTTGATGGTGGCGACGAGGTGAGTTTTAAGGCGCAAAGCCGCCGCAAACGTTACCTGCACGTGATTGACGGTGCTATTCGTGGAGGTGACTTAACCCTGAGTGCGGGCGACGGCCTGGAACTGAGCGCCGGTGAAGAAAAGGCCTTTGTTGCCGAAGATGGCACCCGCTTTTTGGCCTTTGATGTACCGGCGTAATGGCCTTTAAGCAGTTGAAAACGGCAGCCTGTGGGTTGCCGTTTTTTTATCGCCGCATGCTGGCAGCCAGGTGCGCCAAGTGCTTAACCGCGGTTACCGATTCTGCCTCAACAATGCTGGCATCAGGGTTATTAAAGTCGGTTGCTGCCTGGGCTTGCACTAACAGGCCATCGCGGCGTGGGTAAGCGGCAATACCGGTATCCCAATCTCGGATGCCGTAATGCACCGCGGCCTGGGCCGGTAAACGGCAGGTTTGGCCACGTACCGGTACTAACTGCTGGTCGCCCAATAACGCTTTGGCGCCAAAGCCGGTGCAATTAATTACCGTGCCATGGCCCAGGGCGGCAAAGTCTTCGCCGCTTTGAAGCTCAGCATAAATCACTTGCCCGCCACCCTCTTTAAATTGCTGCATTAAATAGTCGGCATACTGGCTGAGGTTAAACATCAGCAACCGTTCGCGGCGCACATGCAGATGCGCAAAAGGCGTGCTACCTGCTACCAAATCTTCGGGCTGCGGGGTTAAGTCGGTTAAAAGCTGCTGTTCAAAGTGCGGATACTCCGGTTCGCCAGGTAGGGCGTGGCGACTACTTTCACCAAAAGGATGGCTGGAAAGGTTATAAACCGGTAGCCATTGCACCGGTTTACTAGGCTCATCCAGCAAGCTCACAAAGCGGGCGAAGGCGTAGCGCGCCATTTGCTCCCAGCGCGGCGCAAAATCGCTGGCATAAGGCTTGGCCACAATGCGTGAATCGGGCGACCAAATACCGGTAGCAAAGGCAGAATTGGCCCCCGGCAACGCCGCTTTGGCATAAATGCTGACCTGAAAACCGGCCTGCTGGGCGGCTATGGCGGTTGTGATGCCAATGGCGCCACAGCCCACAACTGCCAATGACGTTGCGCCAGTGGCTTTGGCAAGCGTCACCGCCTGCGCCGCCGCGCCCCAAGATAATGACCAGCCACTGCCACCATGGCCATAGTTATGGATAAGGTTAAGCGGCCCGCGCTTTTCGAGTTCTAACCGGGGCCCTGTTAAGCGAAAAGGGCGGGTACAGGCATTGATGGTAAAAATAGCCTTAGGGTCAGCTTTAATGGGAGTAAAAGACGCGGCATTTGCCATAACCGTAAACCTGATAACGCAAGATACAATTGACTCTACGCCGGAGAGTAAGCATTTGAAAGCATGCAGTTAAGCGCATCCAGATTGTTATCTTGCCGTTTGCGCTTAGTCATTTTCGCCGTGCCATAAGTCGCTGATCGTCTCAAATTGCTCTTTATAAACTTGTTCTAAAACCTGTCTGGGAGTGCGGTGGGCTTGATGCCACTTGCCGTACTTTTTTATCTGATGGGTACGAAAGCCGTAGGCATAGAACACCTCGGTTTTTAACGGTAACCAGTAAGGGTGATAGGTTGCGAAATAGAGGATGTAAAGCACCTTTCGCTTGCGCTCATAAAAACTGATTTCCACCAGCTTGGCATTGCGTTTAACGCCATTAATGAGACTGCTGCCACTGGTGACACGGGTTCTGATTTTTTCGATGTCCTTGGCATGGCTGAGAATGTCGCCAACGGTCAGCTCGCCCTGTATTTGGTGCTGCTGTAATGCTTGGGCGACTTTGGCGTTGATTTCATCGGTGCTGGGAAGGGCATGGGTGCGCGCCGACCATAAATCGAGCAGGCTCACGGCATATAGCGTTTTTATGCTGGTGCGATTGACCACCGCCACCGGCCGCTGCCAGTACCAGAGCGCTGCAATAGCTGTCACCAGTATCAGTAGGCCGGCGATGAAAATGCCGCCATGACGGCGTAAGGGGTTCTGCATAGTGGGGTTGAGTCCTTTTAACCAAAGAGGCAGAAGCAGCAGTTAATGGCCAGCGCTTTAGCTTTTATTGAGGTAATCGGTAATCAGGCCCAGGAAGGGCTCGCCGTAGCGTGACAGCTTGGTTTGGCCAACGCCGCTGATGGCCAAAAGTTCGGCGTCCGAGGTGGGGAAATGGCTGGCCATCTCCGCCAGGGTGGCGTCGTTGAATACCACATAGGGTGGCACTTCAAATTCGTCGGCCAATTGCTTTCTGAGCTTTTTAAGGCGGGCAAACAGCACCTTGTCGGCGGCGCTGTTATCGGTGGCGCGGGTCTGTTTAACCCGGGTGACCAGCCTTGGCACGGCCAGCATCAAGGGGCGTTCGCCTTTTAATACCGGCCGGGCTGCCTCGGTCAGCACCAGCGCGCTTTGGCGGGTGATGTCCTGCATCACCAGGCCGTGGTGAATGAGCTGGCGGATAACGCTGACCCAATAATCGTGACTGTGATCTTTGCCAATGCCCCAGGTGCTGAGCTTGTCGTGGCCCAGCTCCTTGATGCGAGCGGTTTGGCCACCGCGCAGCACTTCAACAATATGCCCCACCCCGAAGCGCTGGCCGGTGCGGTAAATGCAGCTCATGGCCTTTTGCGCCAGTTCAGTGCCGTCCAGGGTTTGTGGTGGGTCCAGGCAAATATCGCAGTTACCGCAGCGCTCGCCGCTGTACTGGCCGAAGTAGTTTAGAAGTACCTGGCGGCGGCAGGTGAGCCCCTCGGCAAAGCCTGCCATGGCATTAAGCTTCATCAGCTCCACTTTTTGCTGAGCCTCGTTTTCCGAAAGCTCAATTAGGCTGCGCACCCTTGATACATCGCCCGGCTCGAACAGCATCCAGGCTTCTGATGGAAGGCCGTCACGGCCAGCGCGGCCGGTTTCCTGGTAGTAAGACTCGATGTTTTTTGGCAAGTCAAAATGCACCACAAAGCGCACGTCGGGTTTGTTGATGCCCATGCCAAAGGCCACCGTTGCCACCACAATATCCACTTCGTCTTTTTGGAAGGCTTCCTGCACAAACTGGCGCTCGTCGCTGGACAGCCCCGCGTGGTAGCCAGCAGCGTTAAAGCCTTGGCCGCGAAGCTTTTGGGCAATGTCGTCTACCCGTTTGCGCGACCCGGCGTAAATGATACCGCTCTGGCCCTTTTGCCCTTGCAGATATTGCAGCAACTGGTTGATGGGTTTGAACTTTTCCACCACCAGGTAGCGAATGTTGGGCCGGTCGAAACTGGACAAATTAAAGTAAGGATTATCCAGGTTCAGCCGCTGCTCGATGTCTTGGCGGGTGGCTTTGTCGGCGGTGGCGGTGAGCGCCATCAACGGCACCTGTGGAAAGTGCTGCTTAAGTTGGCCTAAGGCCATGTATTCGGGGCGAAAATCGTGGCCCCATGCAGAAATGCAGTGCGCCTCGTCAACGGCAAAGAGGCTAATGGGAATGTCCAACAGCCGCTGCTGAAAATCCGGGTGGCTCAGCCTTTCGGGCGATACATACAGCAGGTCCAACTCGCCGTGGTGCAGCTGGTTTAGCACCTGAATTTGCCGGTCCCTTGGCAACGCCGAATTTAAATAGGCTGCCCGCACGCCCATCGCCAGTAGCTGGTCGACCTGGTCTTTCATCAAGGAAATAAGCGGCGAAATCACAATGGCGGTACCGGGCAGCACCAAGGCCGGTACTTGGTAACACAGCGATTTACCGCCACCGGTGGGCATGATCACCAAGGCGTCACGTCCGGCCAAAACGGCCTCTACCACCGCTTGTTGGCCGGGCCTGAAGGCGTCATAGCCGAACACCGACGCCAGCACAGATTGCGGCGACTCATCGGAGGACTTCACAAAGACGGGGGCTTGGGACATGCTCATAGCGGCGCCATTGTAATAGATGGAGGCAGCCTTGTCTTTCAAGTGGGCCGTGATAATCCGGCTATTAAAAATAAAAGTCAGCAGAATCAAACAACTGGGTTGGAAGGAAATGACATCATTGACCGACATGCCCCTAAACCGCAGCGAGATCTTGGCGATGGTTGGCGAACTTTTCACCGAGCAAATGCCTTTTAACAAGGTGCTGGGCTTGAAAGTAACCCAATACCAAGCCGATGTGGTTGAGGTGCGCTTTGCGATGAAAAAAGACTTACTGGGCAATCCGGTGCAGAACATTTTGCATGGTGGCGTTACCGCCTCGGTGTTGGATGTGGTGGGCGGCCTGGCCGCTATCGCCTCGGTCACCGACAAGTTTGACGGTGCCAGCGCCAAAACCCTGGCTGAGAAATTCGGCAAAATGGGCACCATTGACATGCGTGTCGATTACCTGCGTCCGGGCCGCGGCAATGAATTTGTGGCCACCGCTGCCATTATTCGGGCCGGTAACAAGGTGGCGGTTACGCGCATGGAACTGCACAACGAAAACGGCGACCACATTGCCTTTGGCACCGGCACTTATCTGGTGGGTTAATCGCGCCGGTTGGTGGCGATGTTGATGGTAGTATCGGCTTATCGTTTTATCCGGCATCAGGAGCCGTCATGCTGGACACTACCTTTTTCGGGCTGACGGTATTGTCGGCCTTTACCTCTTTTATTACCGCTTGTATGGGCGCCGGTGGCGGTGCCATTTTAATTGCCGTCATGGCGCTTATCTTGCCGCCGGCAGCTGTTATTCCGGTGCATGGCTTGGTGCAGCTGGGTTCAAACATCGGCCGGGCGCTGTTGTCGTGGCGGCATATCAACTGGAAGCTGCTGGCGGTATTCGTGCCTTTTAGTTTTATCGGGGCCTGGCTGGCGAGTTTGTTTTTGGTGCAGCTACCCAGTGAAGTGCTACAACTGGCGATCGCCGTTTTTGTGCTTTACCTGTGCTGGGGGCCGGCGATGCCCAAAGTGGTTGCCGGCAATGCCGGGCTTGGCTTGGGCGGCTTAGGTACCGGTTTTATCAGCCTGTTTGTGGGGGCGTCGGGGCCTTTGGTGGCGGCCTTTATCAAGCCGCGCAGCAAAGACCGCTTTCAGTCGATAGCAACCTTTGCTGCCACCATGAGCTGCCAGCATGCGGCTAAAGGGGTGGCTTTTGGCGTGGCAGGTTTTGTGTTTAAGCCCTGGTGGCCGCTGATCTTTGCCATGTTCCTGGCTTCCATCTTTGGCAATTGGCTAGGGCTTAAACTGCTGGGCAGGATCAGCGAGGCCCGTTTTCACCGACTGTTTCAAGTGGTGCTGACACTACTGGCGATCCAACTGTTGTGGGAAGCATCAGCCGCGCTACTAGGGCACTGATGGTCAGGCTGAGCATGATGGTCCAGGCGTCGTGCGACAAAAAGTGGGCGCCGCGCAGCTGCTGGTCGATACCAAAGGTCAGCCCCAATAACGCGCCAGGCAGCAGAGCCCACTTTTTACGGCCGGGAATGGCAAAATACAGCGCTAGCCAAGCGTAACCACTGCTGGCATGGCCCGCCGGGAAACACTGGCTGGACGGCATGCCGGCCGGGCGGTCAGCAAACAGGGGAATAAAGGGTTCTTTACCGCCGAAAACGCTCAGGCTCCAGGGGCAGTCCATCGGTACCAGATGTTTGATGGTGCCAACGGTGATAACGATAAGCGGCGCGGTAATGGCCAGGTAAGCCCAGCGGCGGCGTGAGGGTTTTTTCCAGTTAACGGCCAGGCCAATGAAGACAATGATGAGCATCAGTGCCGATAACTTCTTACCACCGTCGTGAATAAGATTTTTGGTAAACCAGTTTTCTTGCAGCGCCCATTGGCCGCCTTCCAACTGATACCAAAAATGGGCCAGGGCAAAGTCAGGCCCATGCCAAATGCTCAAGCTCAGAGCAATGAACCAACCGAAAACGAGTCCCACAGAATACTTAGCCATACCAGTCCTGCCAGTAAGAGAGTAACAAGCACTGCTGCGGAACCAATGTCTTTGGCTCGCCCGGACAATTCATGGTGTTCGGTACCGATACGGTCTACTACGGCTTCAATGGCAGAGTTGAGTAATTCCACCACCAGTACCAGCATCACTGACGCTATCATCAGGGCCCGTTCCAAACCGGACACCGGCAATAGGAAGGAAGCAGGTACCGCTACCGCAATGAGTACCATTTCCTGGCGAACGGCGGCTTCACTGCGCCAAGCGGCGCGCAGCCCCTGCCAGGAATATCGGCCGGCAAGCCAAAGGCGCTTAACGCCGGTATGTCCAGGTTTCATTCAGTACTCCACAACAAGGCAACGAGCTTGGCGCCCTCATCTTAGGAGAACCTTAAGAGAATATAAATGTGTGCGGGCCGCTCTTTTTAATGGCGACGCGCAAACATCAGGCGGGTGTCCACCGTAAAGCTGCCGTCGTCAGCGAAGCCAAAATAGCTCGCTACTTCGCCGCCTGCCTGGCGCTGCAGGGCGCGAATGGCGGCCACTTGCAGCTCTGGGGTTTGCATGCGCGCTACCCAAGCGGCAAAGTTTAGCGGCAGTTTAAAGGCATGCTCTTCGGTCACGGTAAAACCGGCGGCTTGCAGCCGTTGCTGCCATATGGCCGGCGAGGCATCTTGCACATGGCTGGGGTCTCGCAGCAGTTCAATGCTTTGCAGCCAGGTATCTAACAGCGGTTTGCCAGGGCTGACCACATCGACAAAAATGCCCAGGCCGCCGGGTTTTAGCACGCGGTTCATTTCTTTTATGCCTGCCGCCATATCCTGCCAGTGGTGGCAGCTGTATCGCGTGGCCACCACGTCGAAGCTGGCATCAGCAAAGGGCAGCGCTTCGGCAGCGCTGGCGGTGGTAACAATATTGGTTAGCTGACGTTTTTGCGCCTCGGCTGCCACCACCGCCAGCATGTCACTGGACAGATCGCAGGCCACCACTTCGGCCACCTGCGGTGCCAAGGTGAAGCTGACGTGGCCGCCACCGCAGCCCATGTCCAGCACCCGAGCCTGTGGCTGTTGGCCAACGGCTGCTGCCAGCAGTGCTAAGTCCTTACCGCTGGCATGGGTGGCACTTTGCAGGTAGGCCTCGGCCTGGGGGCTAAACTGGCGGCTAACAACAGCGTTATGGTCTTGTTTTGACATGGTAATTTTCCTTCGAAGCGACAACGTATCGCCATTGTTGAGCAGCCTATAAACTGGTACAAGATAGGTTTTTATACTGGTACAAAAACTGCCATGAACACTGATGCGCCACGGCTTTTAGGCCAGTTTATTCGTGCCCATCGCGAACGTTTAACGCCACCTGCCAGAGCGTTTGGCCGCCGCCGTACACCCGGCTGGCGCCGCGAAGAGCTGGCCGATGCCGCTGGGGTGAGCGTTACTTGGGTTACCTTTTTAGAACAGGGCCGGCAAGTTAGCGCCTCGGCTGCGGCCTTGGTACGGCTGGCCGAGGCGTTACAGCTCAGTCTTGCCGAAAGGGCCACCTTGTTTGAACTGGCCGCCAAGCGTGACCCAGAACAGCCCGACGCCCCGGCAAAAGCCGTCAGTGATGAGCTGCTGGCTTTGCCAAAGGTCATGGCCATGCCCGCCTATCTGCTAGACCGCTGTTGGTATATGCAAGCCTGGAACAGCGGCGCCGAGGCGCTTTTTAAAGGCTGGCTTGATAACGGCGAGGCGGGCCACAACCTGCTGGCCTTTGTGTTTTTAACGCCGCTGGCCCGGCAACTGATTGCGGACTGGCCGGTAAGAGCCGAACGTTTGGTTGCTGAGTTTCGAAGTGACTTCTCGCGCCATCCGGGGGACAGCCAGTTGCAAGCCTTGGTAGACGACTTAATGGCCAAAAGCCTTGATTTTAGCCAGTGCTGGCAGGCGCAATCGGTGCAGTACCGGGAAGGGGGCGAACGGCTATTTAACACCGCGAATGGCCGCCAACGCTTTATACAAAACACCCTTATTCCGGCGGCCCAGCCTGACTGCAAGCTGGTGTGTTTAATGCCGGTGCCGGGGGCATAAGAAAGGCCGCATTAGTGCGGCCTTTGTTACTTCATTTGCGACTGAATGTAATTTTCCAGCCCTACCATATCGATAAGGCGAATTTGCTTTTCCAGCCAGTAGGTATGGTCTTCTTCGGTGTCGGAGAGTTGGGCACGCAACATGTCGCGGCTAATGTAATCGCCCTTTTTCTCACAAAGTTCAATGCCTTTGGCCAGGTGCTCACGCACCTTGTACTCAAGTTTCAGGTCGGCCTTGAGGCAAGACACCACGTCAGTGCCCACGTCCAAGTCGTCGCGGTCCATGTTCGGGGTGGCTTCTAAAAACAGTACCCGGCGAATAATGGTGTCGGCGTGGCTGGCTTCTTCCTGCATTTCATGGTCGATACGCTCATAAAGCCGGGGCAGGCCCCAGTCTTCATACATGCGGGAATGAATTAGGTACTGATCTCTGGCCGCCAGCTCGCCGCCGATCAGCATGTTCAAGTAATCAATAACCTCTGGATTGCCCTGCATATCTATCGCTCCTTTACCTATCCAAAAAGGATGCAGCAGAAAACGTCTAAATGCAAAAAAATCTATTGAAATAACAGCTTGTTATCGACAAATAAGAATCAGTTTGATTACCGCTTCACCCGGTTTTTTTCCCGGCCTTAAAAAAGGCCGCCAGCAGCGGCCTTGCAAGGCTTTTTATTGCGTGTGTTGCATCACCTTCATCAGCTTGGGGTTGGCAAAACCGGTCCAGGACGGATTTAAAATCCCGTAGGTTTCCACCGCGCCGTGATGGCGGTTATAACCGCCCGATTGGGTGCCGTTAAGTGGCCACCAAATCCAGCTTAAGTGGTGCGCATTTAGGTAGTGGGCGAACATCAACGGAAACTGGATCCGGTCTTGGCTACAGGCCTTACCGTTTTCGTCTTTTTGGGTGCAGCCGCCCCATTCGGTCACCATTACCGGTACCGGGTAATGCGCTGTAAATAAAAAGCCAAAGCGCGGTTCGATGCTTTTAGCAAAAGCGGCATCCGAGGTATAAGCGTCGGCATCGTGCCAGGACGAATAATCGTGCACCGCGTATACCAGTTTATTGGGCTGATTTAAGGTCACTGGGTGTTGCGGCAGGCCGTTAAGATTGCCTTGATAATCAATGCCGCCAACGATAATCAGCGCCTTGGGGTTGAGCTGTTGCAGCGCATTACCCATTTTATTCGCGGCCAGGCGCCAGTCGGTGCTGGCATTGCCGTCGCCCCAGCTTGGTTTTAATTTCAGCTGGTGGTCCGAGCGAATTTCATTGCGCAGCTCATAGCCCACCACCAGCGGGTTGTGCTGGTAACGCTTGGCCATGGTCAGCCAATCGGCCATCCACTTTTGTTCGGGGTAAGCGGGGGTGTGCCAAAGGCCGTCGCCGTGGTCACCGTCACAGCACCAGTCGCCGCGGCTGCGGTGGTTATCCAAAATCACTGCAATGCCACGCTCGGTAAGGGCAGTGACTACCGCATCCAAAACCGCCAAGGCACTTTTGCCTTTAAGCCACGGGTTAGCGGTAAGGTACTGGGCCGCTACCTTGGGGTTACGCTCAACCAGCTCGTTGCTCCAAGGCAGGCGCACCACATTAAAGCCTCCAGCTTTCACTAAATCGGCAATTTTTCCCACCGGCTGTTTATCCAAGCCGCCCAC
Source organism: Gallaecimonas mangrovi (assembly GCF_003367375.1). Taxonomy (GTDB): domain Bacteria; phylum Pseudomonadota; class Gammaproteobacteria; order Enterobacterales; family Gallaecimonadaceae; genus Gallaecimonas; species Gallaecimonas mangrovi. Next base: position 3,810,287 of record NZ_CP031416.1, on the reverse strand, counting down.
CACAAATTCGCCCGACTCGGCGCCAAACCAGTTCACTCCTTTAAGCACCACGCTGTGGCCATTGTTATCAACAATGCTGGCGCCTTTGGTGCTTAATGGCAGAGCCCAGCCCATTTTGGGGGCAGGCTGCTGGTCGGCACAGCCGCTAAGAAGAGCGAGAAAAGTGAATAAAATCAGAGCGCGCACGGGTCAGACCTGTCAGTTATTTTGCACCAGACTGCCAGAAGTCAGCGCTGGCGACTGTGATCGTTAACGGTTTTTACTGCCGTTTAACCTAAACCCTTAACTATTGGTCGGTTAAGGCGCTAACAGACTGTAAGAAAACCTGTTTTTAGCTCGCCGAGAGGCTTTATTACCCAAGCCCAGGGGTTTGTTGCCAGATAAAAACACAACGAAGTTGTAACGGTAATTTGATAAAAATGAGCACCTTGTCGAATTTAAAATACGGGCTGTGTAAAATCGCCGGCTCGATATTCGCGCTTTTTGGCATGGATAAATGCTAAACAAGGAAAGTTGTACTCATGGAAGATGTTGTTTCTCAAGAGGCCTTAGACAGAAGGTCCCGTTCTATTGCGCTGTTAACGGCGCGTCATATCCCCACCATTGCCCATTTACCGGTTATCGACGATAGCAGCCAAGCGCTGACGCGTTCCACGCAAGAAGTGGCGCTGCGGGCCATGGCACTCTTGATGGTGGCGGTAAAAGGCGAGGGTTTAGAGCAAGACATCCTCGACGATGTTATCGGCCAGTACCAACTGCAAGGCGCTTTTACCGAGGCAGAGCGGCGTTTTATTGAAAACCCGGCGCCCAGCGAGTATGACAAAACCCAATTTGTTTGGCGCTATGAGGCGGCCTGGGTGCTGCTGTGGGCGCTTGGGTATGTCGACAACCTGGGTGAACCCACCGATATTTGTGACGTTCCTGCCGCCGTAACCTTTATGCAAGCGCGCAGCCGCGAGCAATTTATTGACGACGCAAAATTAAGAGCCTTGCCGCAATTGCTTGATGAAAACGACCTCATATACCGCTATCACTGGGCGGTAGTTGATGCGCGCATCAAGGGGGAAGCCAGTCCCCAAGAGGTTAACGGCAGTGTGGTGATGGAAAGACACTACGCCTTTAACTGGCTAACCGGTTATCTGCGCCAAGACTGGGACCACATTTCTACCGATACCTGATGCTGGAATAATCTTATGTACCGCCGAACACTTTTCATTTTCGCTGTCAGCTTGCTGCTGCCTTTTGTGGCAACTGCGGCCAGTTTCGATTGCCAGAAAGCCCATTCCGAAAGGGAAAAATACATTTGTAGCCACCCTATTATCAGCCAGATGGACGAGCTGCTAAGCGCCATGTACCAGCGGGCGCACCAATATGCGCGCGATCCGGTGGAAGTGAAAAAGCAGCAACTGGACTGGTGGCATATCAGCAATGACGACTGCCGGGCAGGCGCTGAACCGGCGCGCTGTGAAGCGGCTTACATCAGTGCCATAGCGTGGCTAAAAAAGCGCTATTACGCCGACCAGCAGCCGCTGGTGTCACAGCCCACACAGGCTCTTGCTGCCTTAATTAAAGGCATGCAATTTCCCCGTGAGTCGGAGCTGGACAACACCTCCAAAAATGCTCTTGCCGCTGAAAACTATCAGCCGTGGCCGCGGCGGCCTTTGCTGCATTTGGCCAAAGGCCAAAGCGTTGCCGGGCTAACCGCGGTTTATAAAAACGGTACCCTTTATGTGTATTACGCCGTCAGCAGTGACGATAAAGGCGGCAGCTTGTATGAGCTGAACATGGCCAGCAACCAGACCCGGCTGCTTTTCCACGCCAAGTACTGGACCACCCTTGGCCAGCCACTGCAAGTGAAAAAAGGCCTGCTGTTTTTTGTGCCGGGGGGCAACCAGCAGGAGCTGAGATTTCCGCAAAATCCGGAACCACAGTTGATGATTTACCCGGTGGGCAGCGGTGAAAAACCACAGCCGATGACCGCGCAGCAGCAACAGCGTTACAGCCGCATTCTCGATGCTGGTAACAGCTTTAGCGTTAATGAAGACGGCCCATGGCTCGCTATTTATACTGCGCCGCTTTATTACCCCACCCGTTACGACATCTTTCATAACCTTGACGGCTTTCGCCAGCGCTATGACGTGCGTAAGCAGCATTCAGCTAGCGCCTTTGTGCTGTACGACCGCGACAACCAAGTGGTGCAAGACCCACACATTTCGCCCGGCAGCAGCTGGAATATCAGTGGCCTGGTCATGGCCCGGCACCAGCCCTATGCCTATTTTGCCAACCAGGGTGCGGTAGCCTGCATTTGGCAATACGACATTAATCGGGATGAAGTCAGTAAAATTGTGCCCGAGCACGACGCCAGACTTCCGGCGCCGGTGTCCATTGATGGCCACGACTTTTTAGTGTTTACCATGAAAAACCAACAAGGCTTGCCGGCCATTTATCTGGCGGTAAGGCCAGGCTAAACCTTGGCCGCCAGCGGCAGCCAAATGCGTACCCGAAGGCCGCCCGATGGGCGGTTTTCCAAATGCAGGCGGCCGCCGTGGGCGTCGATTATTTCCCGGCACAGTGCCAGGCCAAGGCCGGTGCCCTCTTTTTTGGTGGAGTAGAACGGCAGCAGTGCCTGGGTTAGCACCTGCTCGTTCATGCCGCTGCCCCGGTCCACCACTTCCAGGCAGTGCCAGCCCGGTTGGCTGTGAATGGCCAGCTCAATTTCCTTGGCTTGGCTGCCCGCCTCAATGGCGTTTTTCAACAAATTCACCAGCACCTGCGACAACTGCGCCGGATCGCCCCAGCCGGGGCTCTCTGGCAGGGTTTGCCGTAGCCGAAACTCAACCACTCCCGACAGCTTTTGCAGCAGCTCGCGCCAGTCAATGGCTTGGCATTGTGGCTGCGGCAGGCGGGCAAACCGCGCATAGCCATGCAAAAACTGGCTAAGGTGGTTGGCCCGTTCACTGATGGTGTCAAAAATCTGGGTTAGCAGCGCCGGGTCGGGTTTATTCACTAACTGCTGGCCGGAGTGGGCCATTGAGGCAATGGGGGCCAGCGAGTTGTTGAGCTCATGGCTGATAACGCGAATAACCTTCTTCCAGGTACTGACTTCAGCGCGGTTGAGTTCGCGGGTAAGTTGCTTGAATAAATACAGCTGATGGCGCTGGCTGTTTAATTGGAAGTGGCTGTGTGACAAGTGCCAAATTTGTGGTTCGGCGCCGCTGTCTAAGGTAAAAAGGCCGTCTTGCCCGGCTTCCAGGGCGTCTTTTATGGCTTGTGGCAGCTGTTGCTGCAGTTCGGGTAGCAGCAGGCCGTTAATGGCATGGCCGTCAGCTAACAGCTGTCGCGCCGCCGGGTTGGCGTAGAGAATGTGCTGGTTCTGGTTACATAGCAGCATTGCCACCGGTGAGCTTTGCAGCACGGTGTCGAGCATCAATTCGCGCTGATAAATATGGGCTCTTTCACCGCGCAGCTTTTGCGCCGCATCGTTGTAAAGCGCCGCCAGCTTAGCCAGTTCGTCGTTGCCGCTACGGGTTAAAGATACCGAAAAGTCGTTGTCTTTAAAGTTTAAAAGGCCGGTGGTAAGCGCGTCCAAGCCGCGGTTTAGGCGGCGGGTAAACAGGCGGCCAAAGGCCAGGCCGCAAGTAAGGGCTACCAACAAGGCAATTTGCAGTGCCAGCCAAACGCCTACCCCAAGGTGAAGTAAAAAGCCCGCCAGGGTCACCAGCAAAAAAAGGCTCAGTGCCAATACGGCGGCGAGCTTGCCTTCAATACTCATGGTGGTGTTATTCCGTATTTCTCTAAGCGTCGGTAAAGCGCCTGGCGTGACAAACCTAACAGCCGGGCGGCTTCGCTGATGCTGGGCGCCCTGGCCAGCACCTCGCGCAGTTGCTGCTCGTCAGGCTCAAAGGCGGGGCGCGGGCGCCGCATTGCCTGCGGCGGCAGGTTTAAGTCGCCCACGTCGATGCGCTCATTGCTGGCCAGTAAGGCGGCGCGCTTGAGGCAGTTTTCCAGCTCCCGTACGTTGCCCGGCCAGTCGTGGTTTTCCAGGGCCCGGCAGGCTTCCAGGGTTAAGGGCCGGCCGGCTAAAAAATGGCGGGCCAGGGGTAAAATATCTTCGGCGCGGTTTTTGAGCGGTGCTAGGGTCAGCTCAATCACGTTGAGGCGGTAGTAAAGATCTTCACGAAAATCGCCAGCGGCAATGGCGCCAGGCAGGTCGCTGTTGGTGGCGGAAATGAGCCTGACATTAACCTTGCGGGTTTGGGTGGAGCCCAGCCGTTCAAACTCGCCGGTTTGCAGCACCCGTAGCAGTTTCATTTGCCCGGCCAGCGAAAGGTTACCGATTTCATCCAAAAACAGGGTGCCGCCGTCGGCCGCCTCAAAGCGGCCAATGCGGGTTTTATTAAGGCCTGTAAAGGCGCCGGGTTCGGCGCCAAAGAGCTCGGCTTCCATCAGTTCAATGGGTAAGGCACCGGCATTGACCCGAATAAAAGGGCCTTTGGCGACACTGGAGTTGCGCTGAATGATGTCGGCAATTTTTTCCTTACCGGCGCCGTTGGGGCCGGTTATTAGCACCGACACCTCGGCCTTGGCCACTTGCAGCGCCATTTCCAGTAACTGTTGCATGGCGTCTGACTGGTATACCAAGCCGCCCAAGTCGAACTTGTCGGCAATGGCTTGGCGGCGCTGATGGCGTTCGCTGGCGCGAATTTGCTGCTTGGCATTAAGCTCGGCCAGTTCTAACAGGTTTTTGACGGTGGCAATCAGCTTGGCATCGTCCCAGGGCTTGGCCAAATAGTCGGCGGCACCTGCTTTTACTAGCTCAACGGCGGTTTCTAGCTCGGTCCAGGCGGTGAGCAGAATAATGGGTAAGTCGGCAAAGCGTTCGCGAATGGCAAAAAACAGCGCCTTGCCTTCTTCGCCGCTGGTGGTGTCGGCGCTAAAGTTCATGTCTTGCACCACCAGGCTTATATCCCCTTCGGCCAGCCGGTTAAGGCCAGCCTGGGGGGTGAGCGCGGTGGCGGTTTCAAAACCATGCAACGTAAACAACACCGTTAGCGCTTGGCCAACGGCGCTGTTGTCATCAATCACCAGGATCTTATCCATAACGTCCTTTTTGTGTGCCGGTTAAACGCTGCGGGTGGCAAGCGCTGGGGATATTTGGGCGGCGCGCCAGGCCGGCACCAAGGCGGCTAACATACCCAGCAGCCAAACCATAATCACGCCAATAACTAAATAGCTCGGTGCCAATGCTTTCATTTGGTAATGCTGCACCATCAAATGGTTAGCTGCCAAGGTTAGAAAGATACCCACCACAATGCCCAGAGCCGTTACCAGGCCATTTTCCACCATAAAATACCGGATGATGGCGGTTTTGGTGGCACCCAAAGCGCGGCGGGTACCAATTTGTTTGCGGCGCTGGTTTACCCACAGCAAGGTCAGGCCAACAATACCAAGCCCCGTTACCAGGCTTATTAGCACTATGGTGGTAGACAGCATGGTAATGGTGGCGTTGTCGCTGCGGTAGGCGTTGCTTTTGAGCGTTTTAAAGCTGCGCACGCCGGTTATCACCCTTTGGCTGTCTAACTGGTTCAGTAGCTGTGGCACCTTTTTCATCATGGCATCCAGCTGCCCTGGCTTGGCGCGCACCATATAACGCAGGCTGTAGTCGCGGTTAAAAAGCGGCACCAGGGCAACGTTACCAGTGATATCGGAATGGACAAAGGTGCCCAGGTTGGCCGACATCACGCCTATCACCTGCACTTTACTGGTACCAAAATTAATCAATTTTCCAACTGGGTTAACCCCTTTACCGAACACAATGTCGGCCAGCTGGCGGGTAACGATGACGACCTGCGGGACGGCACTGGACAAACTGGTGGTCACCACCATGTCGCTGTCGGTAAAGTTGCGGCCATCAAGGAGCTTTAACCCCATGGTGTGGATGGCTGAAGGGTCAGTGCTGAACACATTGGCGTCAACTTCCCCCACCCCTGAAGGGTTATTGCCAGCTCGTATGGTGGAGGTATTCCCCGAGCCTGACAGCGGCACGCTGTTGGTGATACTGGCGTCAATGACCCCCGGTAGTTGCTTGATGGCATCAAGGTCGCGTTGCACATCGCCATAATTTTTTAAACCGGCGTGGGTGGGGATCACCGACACCCCAAACAGGTTTTGGTCATCAATGCCTGTGGGGCGGTTAACCGCGCTTTGGCGCTGGTTAATCACAAAAGCGGCGTTAACCACAATGGCTAGGGTCAGGGCCATTTGCAGCATGATCAGCAAGGCGCTGGTTTTGTTGCGCCACAGGGTGCGCAGTATGGGGCCGAATTCAAACATGGTGCGCTCCTATTGCGTTTTTAAGTAATGGGCAGGGTTGGTGGTACTGATGCGCCAGGCCGGGTAAACCCCTGCCAACAGGCTTGCCAGCATGGCTAAGCCGACAGTGACCACGGCCATCAGTAAATCCATGTGCACAATGCTGGCCATGCTATGCACCACCAAGTGGCGAATAGCACCTAGGCTCAGCAACGCCAGCACAATACCCAGTAAGCCGCCAATACCGCCCACCAGCAGGCTTTCAACCAGATGCTGGGTAAAAACGGCGCCGCGGCTGGCACCTAAAGCGCGGCGTACTCCGGCTTCGGGGGCTTTGCGCAGCAATTTCGCCATCAGCAAGGCAATGGTGTTGATAATGCACACCAGCAAGAAGGCAAAGGCCAGCCAAGTGAGTAAGCGGGTGTCGTTGCCCACCACATTGTTCTGGTAAAGCCACTGGGAAGGGGTTGATAAGACGACGCCGTTGTCACGCTGGAAACGGCCCTGTTGTTTCTGGTCCTGGTAGTAGTTGTTTAAAAATTGCGTGTAGCGGGCTTTTTGCTCGGCGCTGTCTAACTGCACCCAGTATTGCAGCCAAATACAGTTTGATTGCAACAAGCCCTCGTAGCCTTCAGGCGAGCCGGCATCGCTGTTGCTAAAGCAGCTCATTTGGCCATAAGGCATCATTTCCAGGGGGCGGTGCAGGCCAAAGGGCAGGTAAATGTCGCTATTACCACCAAAGCTGCCGGTGCTTAAGTCCTCTACCGACGGCACCGGCTTAAAGTCTTTCACCACGCCCACCACTTGGTATGGGTGGCCGTTTATCTGCACCGTTTTACCCACCGAGTTTTGGCCGCCAAACAAGTCTTCGTTCATTTTTTTGCCCAGCACCACCTGGTATTGCGCTTGGCTATCTGCGCTTTTATCCCAGCCATTGCCGTAGATAAAGGACACGTTAAAGAGCGGGAAAAAGTCGCGGGTGGTCACCCTGATGTTCACCATCATCGGGTGAATATCAGGGTTGGGCGACTCAATGGTGCCGCCCCACTGGTGCATGGCCACCTGATAGGTGGGGATGTTCGACTGCAGCAGCGCTTCGGCATCTTTATAGGCAATTTGATCCGGCAGGCCATTGCGGGCCTTAGACGGGTAATGGTCGCCCAGCGGATGGCTGTTGAGCTGCACGTAATAAAGTTGGCTGTTTTTATCAGCCAGGGCGTTAGATGCCATGACGTGCTGCAGGGTCAGGGTGCTCATGGCCACCCCTACCCCCACGGCAATGGCCAGCACCATCAGCAGCGACATCACCGGGGTACTTTTAAACGACAGCCAGGCCAGGCGCAGGTAATAGCTAAACATGCTGGCTCCTTAGGCGCGGCGGCTTTGGCTGAAGTCAAAATCAGAGACCTGGCCGTCAACCACTTGGATATTGCGCTGGGCGCGGCGGGCAAGGTCTGGGTCGTGGGTAACCATGACGATGGTGGTGCCTTCCTGGTTAATGCTTTCCAGCAGCTCCATCACTTGCCGGGCCATTAAGGAATCAAGGTTACCGGTGGGCTCATCCGCCAGTAAAAAGGCGGGCTTGCCGGCCAGGGCCCGGGCAATAGCCACCCGCTGCTGTTGGCCACCCGATAACTGTGACGGCAAATGGTGGCGGCGTGCCGCTAGGCCCACTTTTTCCAAGGCTTCGTCAATGCGGCTTTTGCGTTCCTTGGCACTTAACCCCCGGTAGCGCAGTGGCACATCAACATTGTCAAACAGCGATAAGTCGGGAATGAGGTTAAACCCCTGGAAGATAAAGCCGATTTTTTCGTTTCGCAGTTTTGATCGCTTGCTGTCAGAAAGGCCCTGCACGTTAACGCCGTCTAACAGGTATTGGCCTTCTTCAAAGCTTTCCAAAAGGCCGGCGATATTCAAAAAGGTGGTTTTACCGGAGCCCGAAGGGCCGGTGACCGCCACAAATTCGCCTTCCCTTACGTGTAGGCTGAAATCGCGTAGTGCATGGGTTGCGACGGTTTCGGTGCGGTACACCTTGGCGATATTTTCCATAGTCAGCATCTTGGCGGTCCTTAATGGGTGATAAGTAGGGTGTTTTGGTCTTTAAAGCGACTGGTATCAGAGGTAATGATTTGGTCGCCGGCTTTAAGGCCACTTAGTACTTGTGCGTTCTGGCTGCCCACTGCCCCTAAGGTGATGGCGGTGCGGATGGCTTTATCGCCCCTGACCACAAAGGCGCTGCGGCCCTGGCCTGAGTCAATAAAGGCGCCGCGCGGAACGGCCAGTACATGGTTAAGGTTTTCTAAAAGAATGCGGGCGGTCAGGCGCTGGTTTTGGCGCAGGTTCTCAGGGCTTTTGTCTTTAAAGCGCAGCCTTGCCACCACTTGGTTGTCTTTAATTTCCGGGCTAATAGCGGCCACTTCGCCTTGCCAGTCATGGCCGTTTACATTCACCGCCACTGGCATTTTAAGGCCCAAATCGTCTGAGTAGCTTTCTGGCACCATCGCCTCTACTTCAAAGCTGGACAAGTCCACCACCGTGAGTAGTGCCTGGTAAGCACTGACCGCGGACTGTTGGTTAAGGGCCAGGCTGCCCACCATGCCGTTGACCGGCGAGGTGACCCTTAGCTCATCGGCTTGGCGCTGCAAGTCGGCTACCAGCAGGGCTTGGCGCTGCACCTGCAATTTCAGATTTTTGGTTTCAACAGTGGCCATTTGTATGGCCAGGCGGGCGTTTTCTTTGGCCTGGTGTGAGCGCAGTTTGGCGCGGGCCAACTCGTCTTTGGCCTTTTCATAATCAAGCTCGCTTATTACCCGTTTTTGCCAGGACTGCTCGGCGCGGCGCATTTCCCGGTCGGCGGCAGTTAAGTCAACCTTGGCCAAATCCGCCGCTTGCTGGTTTTCAACAGCGTCACGCTTGGCCTGAATTTGCTGGCGGTCCGCTTCGCCTTGCATGCGAGCCAGGTTGGCCTGCTCCTGCTTAAGCTGGTTGGTCAAGGTTGGGCTTTTCACCGTGGCCAGCACCTGGCCCTTTTTGACGCTGTCGCCCGCCTTGATGAGATAACTGACAATGCCTTGCGCCGGGCTGTAAAGCGTGGGGCTGTTGGCCGCCACCACCCGGCCCTGCACACTGATGTCACGTTTGATATCGCCAACTCGGGCGGTGCCGAACGCCAAGGCCTGGCGCGACACTGTGCTGTCGGTGCCGGCACTTTGCTGCCAACTGCTATAAGCCCAGCCAAGAGCGGTTACCAGCAGTAAACCGCTGCCTATTACTAACCATTTTCGGTAAGGACGGCGCTGGCTAACAACAACGTCTTGCCCCGAGGTGTCTCTGATCATGAAAAAACTCCTTGCGTTGCAGAAGTCTTATCAAGGGGCGTGCCAGTTTTTATTTTATTGATTTATATGGTTATTTTTGGGTTGGTCTATGTGGGAAGTGTCCGGTTTTGGTGTCCGTTGTCCGGGGTGTCCGGTTTTGGAGGGTTTGATTCTTCGGTGTTGCAGGGACTTTATGCCATGAATTAAATGTTGGGGTATCTGTGATGGCCAATCTGTCAGTCGTTATACGTTCTTTTATCCGCCGGGTCCCGGCCCGGCAGCCGGCCTACTTTGTTTTCGCACAAAGTCAGCGGGGCTGCCCAACCAAAGGCACCGCCCACGTTTACTTGGACCGTCCTTGTCCTCGCCCTTCTGGCCATCGTCGCGGTGCTCCGATGTTCAAAATCGCTCCTGGCGATTTTATCGCTTCATTTTCGCTTCTGGTCGTTCCCGGGTCACCGGCTCATACGCGCTCCCGGCACGTATTCACCTGCTTCGACTTCCCTGTCTCAGCTGCCCCTACACTCTCGCCAGCCAAGCGCTTCACTTAACGGACAAAATCAGGTGTCGTTAGTACGGTTGGCTATTAAAAAACGCCTTAGCTTTATCCTCAGGGCGTTTGACAGCGTTGAACATTCATCAGAACCGGGGTGTGGTGATGTCCGGAGATTTGTGAAAACAAGGTTCCCTTACACTTAACCGTCTGCCCGAGTTTGGGTGCCAGCTGTTGGTAAAACACGGCGGCATCATTTGGAAAAACCAGTTGTAGGTCAGATGTAGCTTTTACCGAACGACTAAGGGGATCAGCGTGAGTGGCAGAGGTACAAATTGGGCCGGTGAGATGTAAAACGAAGACCGTTTCTGGGGAATCACCTTGAGTAATACTTTCATAGTTAGGTGTGCCAGCAAAGGTGCTACGTATCAGCGTGCCCAGTAGCGCCACTTGCGGTCCATAGCTGTAACAGCTGGTTTTTCCTGCGCTACTGCTCAAGGCTGTCATTAACAACATCGTTGCCAACATTTACTGTCCTTTTTTATTACCAATTGATTTTTAATGGAAATATACCTCTTTTAATGTTGGGGAAGGAGTTGGTGGCTTGCCTCGCCTACTTTTGGCGAAACAAAAGTAGGGCGCCCGCCGGTGCGCGAACCGGCGGATAGCAGAACGAGTAGCAGTTATTGTTGGCTATTAAAAAAGACTGCGGCTTGGGTGAGCTGCACACTGCGCAACAATAAAATCCATAATCGCGCCTGCGACATCCACGCCGGTGGCGTTTTCGATACCTTCAAGGCCGGGGGAGGAGTTGACTTCCAACAGCAGCGGGCCGCGGTGGGAGCGCAGCAGATCAACCCCGGCAATGCCAAGGCCGAGGATTTGGGCGGCTTTAATGGCAAGGGCGCATTCTTCTTCGCTAGGCTCTAGGGCCAGGGCTTTACCGCCGCAGTGCAGGTTGGCGCGAAAATCGCCGCTTTGTGAGCGCCTTTCCATGGCGGCCACCACGCGGGTACCTACCACCAATAGCCGCAAGTCTTGGCCGGCGGCTTCGCGAATAAATTCCTGTACCAGCACATTAACCCTGGCACCCATAAAGGCTTCCAGGGTGGCGCGGGCGCTTTGTGGGGTTTCGGCCAGGGTCACGCCAATGCCTTGCGAGCCTTCCAGCACTTTGATGACCAATGGCGTGCCGCCGACTTCAGCCACCATGCGGCTGATGGCCTCGCTGGTGTTGGCAAAGGCGGTGGTTGGCATTGGCACCTGGCCAATTAACGCTTGCATGGCTTGCAGCTTATCGCGCGAGCGCAGTAAGGCGGCGGCTGAGGTGGGGCTGTAAGTGCCTTGCGCTTCGAGTTGGCGTAGCACGGTGCTGCCGGCAAAGGTGAGTTCATGGCCAACCCGGGGCAGCGCCGCCGCAAAGGGTGCCAGGGGCTGGTTTTGGTAATAAAAAACCGGGCCTTCGGCGGTAAGGCTTAAGCTGCAATGCAGCGGGTTTATCACCTGGGCGTCGATGTCGCGCTGATGGGCGGCGGCCAGCAGGCGCTGGGTGGAGTGCAGCTCAGTTTTCGCTGACAGTATGGCAAGGCGCATGGTGCGCTCCGCAATAAATAAGGGGCAGAACGTGGCTGCCCCTTTGGCAATTAGTCTTCGTCGACCGGGTCGTCGGGTTCGCTGTCGTAGCGGCTGGTATTGGCACTGCGTGCCTGATGCCAGTCACCACAAACAGTAAAGACCCGTTTTTTGTGGTCCAGGATCTTTTGATACTTGGCCCACACCTTTTCCAAGCCGGTGCTGGCCTGGCGAGTGCCTTGGCAGCATTCCAGAAACTGGAATTCTTCGGCACTGGCCGGGCTAACCAAGCCGCTGGCCAAGGCTTGCAGGGCTTGTCCATGATTTTCCAGCAAGGTGGCTTCGGCTTTAGTGAAGTCACCACTGCGGGCAAATCCATGGGGAAAGTGTTTTTGGTCGAAAAAGCGTTTTGTACTGACAAAGCTTTGATTCATAACCCACCTCCAAGGCGCTTTCAGGCCGGAGTATTAGCCAAGCTTGGAGGCGGGTAAAACAAAACATTTTTATCGACGACATAAGTCGTTGTTATTGAGCATCCAGTAGCTTTTTCAGCTCGGTCAGTTTGGCTTTCACCTTGGCGCGATTGGTGGGCCCCATGCGAATAAGGATCTTTTGTATTGGCTTGAGGTTTTCAAGGGCCGGGTCAGCAAACTGGTACAACACCTTGGGCTGTTTGAGCTTAATGGGCTCTGCCGGGTCTGGAGTTGCCAATGCTAAGTCAATGATTTGGCCAAGGTTTGGCTGGAAGTCATTGCCATTAAGGCCTAACTGGCCGTAGGCCTCGCTAAAGAGCGGCTGGTATTTTTGCAAGAATGCCAGCAGCTTTTGGTTATCAAGACCGACGAAGATCTTCACGTAAGGGTCGTAACGGCTGTAGCTGTCGCTATCGAGGTAGATGGTGTCACCGTCGCGAATAACGCTAAAGGCCTGGGAAGGCGATGCAATCAAACGCTGGCGTTCTGGCAAATAACCTTCAACCGCGGTTGCCACCATCTGGGTGATTTTGGTGATAAGGCCAGATTCTTGGGTTTTAAGCTGCTGATGCTCCGCCGGCAGCATGGCGTTAAGGTCGTCACGCACCACGCTGTCACTGTCGTTGAGGGGGGGCAATTTCGGTGCCGGGGGGGCGGCAGGTTCTGGTTGCGGCGCCGGTTCTGGCGCAGGCTCAGGCTCTGGCGCCGGGGTGGTCTCGGCCGGTGCTTGTGCTTGAGGCTCTGGCTGGGGCTGCGTTTGCGCCGGTGGTGGGGCGCTTTCGGCAACGCTGGGGCCTGCAGGCTTGGGCCAGAACGCCCAGGCCAGAATGCCAATCACCACAATCACCACGATGACGACAATGGGGATAAGCTTGGAATTGCCGGATTTGGGCGGCTGAGTTTGCGGATCGGCTTGCATCTTGGCTCCTTACCAATACTGCTCAACTGTGACATGACCTGGCTGACGGCGCAGGTTCTTCTGTAATCCCTTTTCGGCCAATACCTTAAGGCCATCTCGGATCATATCTGGATTGCCGCACAGCATCATCTGGCAATCGTGACTAAGTGTTTCGTTGGTGGCATTTTCAAGCTCGCCGCTGGCCAGCAAGTCAGGCAGGCGGCCTTGCAATGCCCCCGCTACCTTTTCCCGGGTAACCACCGGTAAATACTGAAAGCGACCGGGGTTGTCTTTTTGCATTTGCTCAAGGCGTTCACGGTACGCTAAATCGCTAGCAAATCGCACCCCATGCACCAACTTAATGTGCTGAAAACGCTGCCAGGGTGATTCGGTGCCCAAAATAGAAAGATAAGGCCCCAATCCTGTACCGGTTGCCAACAGCCATAAGCTGTTGCCGTCTGGCACTTCGTCCAGCACAAAAAAGCCGCTGGCCGGTTGGCTGACCTGAATGCTGTCACCTGCCTGCAGGTTATCAAGGGAAGGTGACAATTTTCCGCCCGGTACGGCGGTGACTAAAAAATCCAGGGTGGGGTCGGACGGGCTATTAACCAAAGAATAGGCGCGCTGTACTCGCCCATCAGGGCCTTCCAAGCCCAACCGCACAAACTGACCGGCAACAAAATCAAAAGGCGGCGCCTTTAAGCGCAGGCTAAAAAGCGTAGGGTTCCAGCGGTGGTTTTCCAGCACCTGTGCATCTAACCATTGAGCCATAGGACCTCCTTAAACCGCGAGTAACCAGGACCAAGGGGATTTATACACCGCCACCCCGACGATATAGAGAAACACCAACACAGCGCCAATGGCTGCCAATACCCTGGTTTGGGCTGTTCGACCGCGCTTTATCGCAATAGTGCCCAGTGCGATATACAGCACCAATGCTACTACCTTAGCGGTCAACCAGTTGTCTTTAAATGGGTATTGCCCTAACTGCCAGGCAAGCCATACACCGACGGCCAATAATGCAGTGTCGATGATATGAGGCGCCACCTTCAGCCAGCGCGGTGCCGGGCTTGGGGCGACGAGGCCATGCAGCACTCGCCCAATAAAGAACAGCACCGTTACCAGCGCCAAGGCTTGGTGAAGCTGTTTTACCAGCAGATAATCCACGCTAACTCTCTGATATTAGTTACACTTTGACACTAGCATTGGACCTTGGTCGCAGCAATGACAAAAGGAGGCTGACAGCATTGCCGTTAGCCGATAAGATGCCTAGCACTAGCCCCGAGATGTGACTATGAAAAGCTGTTTTCTGCTCTTCTTAGGGTGCCTGTTGTCATTTGGCACCCGGGCAGAAACGGACCTCGCCCCCCTACTTACGCAAGCGGAACATGCCTCCAAGCAAGCTGACTATGCGTCGGCCAACAAGCTGCTGTCGCAAATTCCTGCAAAGGCTGTTAGCCATTTCTCGAATTTTGACCATGGCCGCTATCTGTGTGTAAAGGCAGAAATGGCGTCGCGCATTGACCGTGATTTAAAAGGGTCGTTGCCGATGTATCAAAGCGGTATCGCCTTGTTGGAAAGGTTTCCGCCAAGCCCGGAGCTGCTTCGATGCATGCTGGTTTACTACCAGGCGCAATCTTGGGCCGGTAACTTGCCAGTGACCCTGGCCATTGCCAATAAGGCTGAACAGGTAGCGCTGAAACTGGGTGATAAAAAAGGCCAAGCCGAGGCCTTGAGCGACCAGGGTTACAGCTATCGGCTGATGCAGATGGACGCCCATGCGTTGCCGATCATTGAAAAGGCTATCGAGCTTGCCAAAGAAACGGGCGACCTTTCTGTCGAACTGGGTTCCAGCTCCGATTTAGCCTTGGTGCGCCGCGACCTTGGCCAGCCCTATTTGCAACTGGCCATGGAGACCAATGCCTTGGCACAAAGCTCCCCGGATATTAGCGATAAGGCCCGCGCTGCTGCGTCATTGGCCAAGTTGCAATATGAGGGCGGACATTACTCCGAGGCCCTTGATGCCTTGCTGGCGGTGTATGCCGACGTAGAAAAGCACGCCAGCATTGGCTGGCAGGGCACCATGGCCAGTAATCTGGCCGAAATTTACCTGGCCCTTGGCCAGCTTGATAAGGCCAATTTTTATATCCAGATCGCCCTTAATAAAATGGCCAAGGCGAACCTTATTCATCAGCGCATGTCAGCGCTGCTGACTGCGTCCAAAATTGCCGAAAAGCAAGGTGATAAGGTTCGCCAGAAAACCTTGTTACAACAGGTAGTGGCAGCGCAGGAAACCACCGATAGCATGCGCCAAAATGAACTTGCCGCGCGCGCCTTAAAGCAACTGGCGGCGCTCAGTGATGGTGATGTCCAGCAACAGTACTGGCAGCACTATGCCAAGGTCATGGACGACCGCCTGGCGTTGGTTGAAAAGGCCAAAAGCCAGGCCGAGCGTAATTTGTCGCTGGACCTTATTAAGCGCCAAAACAAGGCCAGCACCACCAACAAAGAGCTTAAAGCCTACTGGCATTTGGCAGTTTATTTTGCCATTGGCTTACTGCTGATTTTGCTGGTTCGCACCTTATTGAAATACCGGCGGCGGCAGCAATCGCAAACGCTCGTTGACGCTGGGTTAAGGCTGCATTCGCAGCTGCCTCATCACCGCGCCAGTATGCAGTGGCTTAGCCAGTTACTTGGCCAAGGGCGCCGCTGCCAGCTGTATTATTTTCGGCCCCGCTTTAGCCGTCACCCCTTTTATCAGGCCGGTTATCGCCTTGGCAGCCGCCAGCAAAAGTTACTGGCCGACAAGTTGCGTGCGGCTTTTCCTGATGCCTTGTTGTTGGGGGAACCCGATACCTTCCACTACTTATTGGCGTTAGAGGCGGGATCTGGCCAAAAAAGCGGCCCGGCGGAGCAGGTATTTGCCCAGTTAAAGGGGTGCCTTGCTGAGCTGGACGTGCCGGTCAGCGGCTTGCAAATGGCTACCCTGGCTTTCCCCTGTTTCCCGCAAATCAGTCGCACAACCGACGTTGAGCCCCTTTGCGAGCTGTTGCTATTGGGCTTGCAGCTTGCTGATGAAGCGGGCGCTGACAGTTGGGTCAGCATCAATCCGTTGCCGGTGGCCGCGCCCGCCATGCGGGCAGACAATGTGCGCCAAGCGCTGCTAAATGAGCTGCAAAAGGGCTATATCAAAGTCAGCACTGGCGGCAGCGACTTGACCTTGGAACCTGACTGGGCTTTGCTGGCAGAAACGGTTTAAGCAAGGCTCTTGTTATGGGAAAACTGGCAAATGGATTAATGCGCCGCCTTGGCTGGCGCGTTGAAGGGCAGCTACCCGCGCAGGATAAATACCTGATTGTGGTTGCCCCCCATACCTCCAATTGGGATTTTGTCTGGGGGGTATTGGCCCGTAGTGCCCTAGGCGTTCGCATTCGTTTTCTCGCCAAACACCAGCTGTTTCGCTTTCCTTTGGGTTATCTTTTTCGGGCCATGGGCGGCTTTGCGGTACGCCGCGACAAAGCCAATAACCTGGTTGAGCAGGTTGCCGCATACTACCGCAGCCTGCCGTCTTTTGTGCTGTGTGTAACCCCCGAAGGCACGCGCAGCCCGGTGACGCGCTGGAAGCTAGGGTTCTATTACATCGCCAAGGCCGCCAAGGTTCCCTATGTGCTGGTGGGTATCGATTACCCGCGCCGCCGCTTTCTGGTGGCAGACCCTATCTATCCTAGCGACGACATCAAGGCCGACCTAGCCCAGGTGCAGCAATTTTATGAGCAAGTGCAAGGCCGTTTTGCCCAACCCATACCGCCATTGTTGGGCTGGAAAGACCAGTAATGTTGCAATTAAATCGTTAAGAAAGGGTTAACAGCAAGCAACCATACTTAGTCAGCAACCACTTACCAAGAGACGCTGGCATGAAGGCAATTAAGCTTGCTGTTCTTATTTTTTGCTCCCTTTGGCTGGGGGCTTGTGGCGGCGGTGGTGACGATGAAAACCAAACCGCTAATTTGTCTCTCGATATTGGTGATGCACCGGTGGACGGTGCCGACAAGGTAGTGATCACCATCGACAGCATTACCTTAAAACGCGACAGCGGCGACGATGTGGTGTTAGCGGTTACCGATGCCAACGGCGACCCGGTCACCCTGGATTTACTCGACTATCAAGGTGGCGATACCTACCTGGCTATCGACAGCGCCAGCATTCCGGCCGGTACATACAGTGACGTGCGCTTAGGCATTGAAGACGAAGACACCAGTCTCAGTTATGTTGAAACCGGCGACGGCATTTTTACGCTAAAAGTGCCGTCGGACGAATTAAAACTGGGCGGCTTTACCGCCACGGCCGGCGGCCAACTGGCTTTTACCCTGGACTTTAACCTGCGCCGGGCCATGACCTACAACCCCGGGCCGCAGCGCTACATTATTAAACCGCGTGGTATCAGCCTGGTGGAAAGCGCCATTTTAGGCGGCATTAGCGGTACCGTTACCGCCACTCTGGCTGAAAGCTGCAATACCAGTACCGACAGCGTTAATTACGGCTTTGTTTACCTTTATAGCGGTCATAGCCTTACCACCCTTGCTGACGACTTTGACAGTGGTGCCAGCGGCGCGCCAGATGGCGCCACCGCGCCGGTTGCTTCGGTGGCGGTTACCTTAAGTGACGACACCGACGCCAGCTACGGCTATCAGTTTGGGCTTATTCCGGCTGGCGACTACACCTTGGCCTTTTCCTGCGACGGCATTAATGACGAGCCAGAAACCTACGAGGGGTTAACCATTCCTAACCCGGCCGGGCTGAGTTATGAGCTGGCTTTGAGCGAAGGCCAAAGCCTTGTGCAAGACATCAGCAACGACTAACTTGCTCAAATAGGGGCTATGCCCTAGCATGCCCTGCCTCTTTGGCGGGGCTTTTGCGTTTTAAGGCAAGGGCATTATCACGGCAACAGCAGGGTAAGAGCCCTAAGCAAGGATATGATGCAAAAAGCACTTCTGAGTATTCTGCATTCGGTACTGATTGGCGGCCATCCGTTAGATAAAGCCCTGGCCCGTACCGAACTGTCTGGCCGTTATAAATCTGAAGCCGTGCAAGCGGCGCAGCATTTGGTGCGCTATGCGCGCCGTTATGCGGTGCTTGCGGGCCGCCCCTGGCCGGTAGCCGAGCACGACTTACCAGCAATGCTCGCCGCCTGGGCGGCATTAACCTCGCCGCAGCTGCCGCTAAAACTCAAGCCGTTCAAGCTGGATAACGCCTTACTAAGCCAGGTGCAGGCGGATGCCGCCGTTTGGGAAAGCTACCCCGACTGGCTTTATCAGTTGCTGAGTGAACGCCTAGGTGATGCCTGGCCCGCCTTAGCGGTGGCCCTTAACCAGCCGCCCGCGCAATACTTGCGGGTAAATACCCTGCATGGTGATGCCCGCCATTTAAAGAAACGCCTCAGCCAAGAGCAGGTAGCCACTGAGGTGGTGGCCGATAGCTGCCTTAAACTCAAACGTTTTGCCAATGTGTTTCGTACCCAGGCCTTTAAAGACGGTCTTTTTGAGCAGCAAGATTGGGGCTCGCAGCAAATTGCCGCCCTGGTTGGTGCCGAGCCGGGGATGACGGTGATTGATGCTTGCTCCGGCGCTGGCGGTAAAACCCTGGCCCTGGCGGCGCAAATGCAAAACAAAGGGCGTTTGCTGGCAATGGATATTTTTGAAGGCAAGTTACAAGCGCAGCGTAAAAGGGCGCGCCGCGCCGGGGTGCATAACCTTGAAACCCGCGTTATTGAAGGTGCTGCCACCATCAAGCGTTTAAAAGGTAAAGCCGACCGCTTGCTGTTGGATGTGCCGTGCTCTGGCCTGGGGGTGCTGCGCCGTAATCCTGATGCGAAATGGAGCATTGCCCCGGAGCATATCGACAAACTGATAGGAATTCAGCGCGATATCCTCGACAGCTACCCAAGAATGCTCAAACCCGGCGGCAAGCTGGTGTACGGCACCTGCTCGCTGTTACCGCAAGAAAACCAACTGCAAATTGCTGATTTTATTGAGCGTTCCCAAGGGCAATTTGTGCTGGAAAGTGAGTGCACCTTAAGCCCCGTCACCACCGACACCGACGGCTTTTACATGGCGCTGTTACGCCGTCAATAAAAGTTGACGAAGTTCACAAAAAACCTGTCGAAAAAGCCAGCAACCGTTACTGACTTTGTCATGTGGCGCTGGTAGATTGCGCGCCGTCGGCAGGGAGCCGACCAATTAGCCCTTTTCTCACTTTTTTAAGGTGTGCGTGATGCGTTCGCCGTCTTTGCGACTGTTTTTGTTGCTTATGGTTGCCCTGGCCGCTGTTGGCCAGATGTCTCAAACCTTATTTGTACCGGGCCAGGGTGGTATCGCCCAAAGCTTTGGTATTAGCCCGGGCCTGACCCAAGGCATTATGGCGGCCTATCTGGCCATGTATGGCCTGTCGCAGTTTTTCTACGGGCCTTTATCCGACAGTTTGGGCCGTCGGCCCATTATTCTGGCCGGCCTGGTGCTGTTTTTAGCCGGCAGCTTGCTGGCCTGGCATGCCGCCAGTTTTGCAAGCCTGCTGGCGGGCGCCCTTATTCAGGGGTTGGGGGCCGGTGTGGCCGGGGTGATGGTGCGCACCGTACCGCGCGACTGTTACCAAGGTGCGGCGCTGACCCGCGTTAATAGCTTGCTGAGCATGGCGCTTATTTTGTCGCCAATGCTGGCTCCTGTGCTGGGCGGCGTTTTGGTGTCCAGTTTTGACTGGCGCGCCTGTTACCTCTTTTTGCTGGGGCTCGGGGCTGTGGTGCTACTGCTGCAAGCGCTGGCCTTTAAAGAAACGCGGCCGGAAGATCTAGAGCCGAAAGCGCCGGTTTGGGTGCGTTACCGCAGCACCTGGCGTAATGCGCATTTTCGCCACCACTTATGGCCGCTGTTGGCGGTGTTTAGCGGGGTGGTGGTGTTTGAGGCTGTGGCCGGGGTGCTACTGGGTGAACGGCTGGGACTGCCCGCTTGGCTGGTAAGCTGGCTTTATATTGTGCCACTGCCGCCCTACATTTTGGGCTCCTTTATGGCCGCGAGTCTCGCGCACCGCTGGCGCCACAAAAAACTGCTGCAGTTAGGCACCAGCTTGTTGCTAACCGCGGCCCTTTCGCAGTTATTGCTGGCGTGGTTGTTGCCGTTATCGGCCTGGACGCTGCTGGCACCGGTATCGCTTTATTTTATGGCGGCCGGGATCTTGGGGCCGGTGGCTACCAGTGGCGCCCTTGCTGATTTCAGCAAAGGCGCTGGTACGGCCGGGGCGCTGCTTGGCGGTTTACAAAACCTGGCAGCGGGTATGGCGGCGGCGCTGTCGAGCTTTATTCCGCAACATGATGCCTTGCCGCTCGGCGCCTTGTTAACACTGTTTGCTGTGTTGGCCTGGTGGCAGGCGCGCCGAGTTGGTGAAGTTAGCCAGTCTTTGGCGAAAACGGCTACCCCGGTTATTGAGACCCCGCCGCAAGCCCACTAAAAATGCGGCCCCTGTGGTTGGCACAGGGGTTGCTAAAGTCATTGCAGGAAAAACAAAACCAAGGATTTACTGCAATGAAACCCAAACATTTAGTGGTAGCCACCGCTGTTTTACTGTTGAGCACCGTGTCTGGTGGTGCCTATGCATCCTGGTGGGGTGATAACGACATCAAGGGTAATGGCCACGTTATCGAGCATAGCCAAGCGCTTAATAAGATTGATGAAATCAAGGTGGCGTTGCCCGCCGATGTGCATGTTGTCAAAGGCGACGGCAAGCTAACCATCAGCGCCGAAGATAACTTGCAGTCTTACATCAAGGTCGAGATTGACGACGGCACCTTAAAGCTTGGCAGCAAAGATGGCTACGACCTTGAACCGACCAAGCCGATAAAAATCACCATCAGTACCGAGCAGCTTGCTGAAGTGGCGGTGGCCGGCTCCGGTGACGTAACGGTTGATAGTTTTAGCGGTGACAAGGATTTGAAGTTAAAACTGGCCGGTTCCGGCTCGTTAACGGTAGCTAGCGCCAGCTACCCCAAAGTCAGCGTTGATGTGGCTGGCAGTAATGACGTGACCATCAACGGTGGCAGCGCCGAGCAATTAGACATCAGCATTGCCGGTAGTGGCGACGTTGACACCCATAAACTGGTCGCCCAGCACGCCAAGGTGTCGGTGGCGGGTTCAGGTGATATCTCGGTGCGCGCCAGTGACAGTTTGAAAATCAGCATCGCCGGTTCCGGTGATGTGGATTACTACGGTAACCCTAGCCTCAAGCAAAGCATTATGGGCTCCGGCGACATTAACCATAAGGGCGATTAATGCTTAGCAGGCCGCGCTGCGGAGGTGTGGTCTGCGGTAATTTTCCAGCTCCCATCCAACTTGGCCAGCACCAGGGTAAAGTAACCTTGTGGCTGGTCCTTTTCGCGGTTTAGCTGCCAGTGACCAAACACCACGGCATGGTCGCCAAATAGCTGCACGTCCTTAATATCAAACAGCAACTTTCCCATGGCTGCTTTGTTTTTATAGTGAGCTTGGTAGTGGTTCATGGCTTGCTGCCAGCCATAGCTGACTTGCCCGCCCGAGGTAAAACGCAGCTTGGGGCTATGCCAGTAACCCTGCATGAAGCCGGGAATGTTGCCTTGGTTCCAGGCGTTTTGTTGCTGGTGCAGCACCGAGAGGATCTGTTGTTTATCGCTGTTGGCACTGGCAAAAGCACTGCTACTGAGCAATACCATTAATAAAAAAACGAACTTTTTCATACAGATCCCTCATTGTTGTTGGTGTGGCTCGCTCGCTAAGATGCCAGCTAGCAAATAAGAAGACCACTGCCTTGCGATACAAGGTGCCATGTCACAGACAAAGGCAGCGAATAGAAAGAACAGTTGCCTATCGGCATTGATATGGGCAATTTGGAGATTAGCTGGCGTTGATAAGCCACTGACCCACTGAGGGTATTTCCAACAATGATAAGAGCGCTGGCGCCTATGGCGTGAAAGCGTTGCTTTTGGCTGCTTACAGGGTTTGTAGATATGAAGCGATGGTTTTGGTTGTTGCTGTTCCCGATTTTGGCTCAGGCATCGGCCGTTGATGACCTGCACCAAGCCATGGCTCACCGCAGTGACCCCCATTATCGTAGCCAGCTAAAAGCGCTTATCGGCCCGGCAGTAGCCGAGGCAGAAGCGAGCCATAACCCCTTGGTACTTGGGGATGTGCTTTATATCAAAGCAAACGTTGAAAGCCGTATCGACCGCGATTATCAGCAGTCATTACAAACCCTCGAACAAGCCGCCAAGGCGGTTGCCAAGCAAAGCGGCGACCAGGCACTGGCAGTGCAAATGAAAATTTGGATTGAGCAAGGTTCGCTCAACCAGTACCTCAGCCACTTTGACCAAGCCGAATCTTATTTTCGTTTTGCCCTTGATAAAGCCCGTCAGCAGCATGCGGCAAAGGCCGAGGCCATGGCGCTGTATCGCATTGGTTACCTTAAGTACCGCCAAAACGATATCGTGCAGGCATTGTCGTATTTAGATGAAGCCAGCCTTAGGCTGTTGCACCAAGACGACCCGGCTTTGCGGCTGGATATTTTGGCCACCAAGGGCCGCATTTTCCGCCTTAATCACGCTTACGACAAAGCCCTAGACTACCTGCAGCGCGCGCTGGTCCTTGCCCAGCAGCAGGGTAACAACAAAAAAGTCCCTGACCTGTTGGTGGGAATAGCTGTTACCTATCAAGAGATGGGCGACAGCAATAGCGCCTTACTTGAATCGATGCATGCCTTAGATCTTTACCATCAGCAGAACCGGCAGTTGTCTGAAGGCAAGGCGCTGATCAATATCGCCAGCATCTATTTAAAAGACCCGGATCATCGCGACAAGGCCCGCGAATTTTTAGATAGAGCCGTTACGCTGTATCAGCAAAACAAGGTGGATTTTTACCTGGGTACGGCGCTTTCCATGCGGGCAGAGCTGCTGAGCAACAAGCAGCAAGCCATTAGCGACCTTAACCAGGCCCTGGTGCTGTTATCAAAACGCAATTCGGTGTCTGACTGGCAGGAAAAAGAAAAAGCCAATAAACGCCTAGCCAATCTTTATGAAGCCTTGGGTAAAAAAGGCATGGCCATTGCGGCCTTGCGCCAAGCCATGGCGCTGCAGGAAAAACTGGCCAATGATGATATTAAAGATGGTCGCCAGGCCATGGAAAGGCTCACCGAGCAGCTCAATCAAAGTGAGCGCTTACGCCAGAGTGAAAGTGGCCGAATAGAGGCCCAGCAGGCGCTGCGTACCTGGCAGCTGAGTGGTTCGGTAACGGCGGTAGTATTGCTGCTAGCACTGCTGATGTTGCTGTGGCTTTATCGCCACAAACAACAGCAAGACCGGCTGCTGGCCGAGCAAGCCCAGCAACTCACCACTAACCCTGGTTCCCTGCTGCCAAACCAGCTTGGCCTGGTTAGGGAATTACCTGCACTACTTGAAGCGATACAACTGCGCCATAACCAGAGCCGGGAATCGGGCCTTGAGAAGCCAGAACCGCTGGTGCTGCTGAGTTTCAGCCCGGCCTTTATCAACCAGTTACCGCTGCTGGCCGGCATTGATGAAAGCCAGCAGTTGCTGCGCCGCTACATTGGCCTGTTGGATGGTTTGAGTGACAAGCTGATGCTAAAAGGCCAGGTCAGCGACGAACACCTGTTACTGGTTTTACAAGACGAAGCGACCACCTTGCCCGAGCTTTATCAGCGGCTGGCTGAAATTACCGCACGCTTTGTTAGCAGCGAAGGGCTGGAAGATGTGCGGGTAGCGGTGGGCTTTAATTTGGCGCCAACTATCCAGCAACGGGCCTCGGCTTTGGCCATCTCAGCGCAGCTGGAATTGGCGCGTTTTACCCTGGCGCAGGCGCAAATACTGGCCAATGAAACTCGCCAAAGTTCTTGGGTGTCGATTCAAGCCTTAGAATTAGCGCCGCCATCGCTGCTGGACGCCGAACAAGTGCATCCGCAGCTGCTGCACGCGCTAGACCGGGGTCTGTTGCAGTTAAGAAGTGGTCACTAGGCGGCGCCGTTTGGTGGCTATTTATGCTGATTTAACCAGCAGATAGCTGGTTTTTGGCGCCAGATCACTACTGGTCAGCTATCACCGCGCCGCATCTATGGTTAACATGTCCCCGCGTTTGCAACAGTCGGCCTTGGGTGGGGGAAGGAATATTCAACCTGCATCTTGGCCGCTACTGAACGAATTCCGGCGCAAAAAGAGCAGCATAAGTTGCCTAATCGTCATAAAAACGCGTTACTTATTAAAATTATTCATTACTTTTATTGCGAGTCATGTGACGCTGTTTTTCAGCTTCCGTTGATATGGATGACAAAGAAAACACCGCCTTTGGTGGTATCTTATGGCGTCCTGTCATCTTGGTTCGCCCTGTTTTAATGCATCGATCTTGGGCAAAAAATGGATCTGGCCTTCGCTAGACCCATCGTTGATGGGGCTTGCGGCGACTGTTTTTACTGTCAGTCAGAACTGCTCTAACTTAATCAGGATGTAGTCCATGAATGCATGGTATTTGATTTGCTTTCTGTCGGCTCTGGCCGTCTTCCTTGCTTTTAGCAACCAATATATTCTCAAACTGCAAAGCACTATTGCCATCACTACCGGTTCGGTGGTGCTGTCTTTGTTGTTGATTTTGTCCGGAAAGTTCGCCGGGGCTGATACTGCTTTAGCGCTGGAACACATCGTATCCGGGCTGAACTTCAACCAGCTGCTGCTAAAAGGCATGCTCGGCTTCCTGCTTTTTGCCGGGGCACTGGAAATTGACTTGCACGCCATGCGCAAGCAGCGCTGGGAAATCACCATTTTGGTGTTGTTCTCGACACTGGCATCGACCTTTATCGTGGGCTACCTCAGCTACTGGCTGCTGGGTCTGGTGGGCTGGCAAGTACCGTTCATTTACTGCCTGCTGTTTGGCGCCCTCATTAGCCCCACCGACCCCATTGCGGTGCTGGCCATCATCAAACAAATGCGTGCCCCTGAAGGTATTTCTATTCAGGTGGAAGGCGAGTCGCTGTTTAACGACGGTGTTGGCCTGGTGGTCTTTACCACCATTTTCGCCGTGGCGTTCTCTGGCGGTTCCCCAACCTTTGGTGGTGTTGCCCATCTGTTTTTAGAAGATGCGGTAGGCGGCGTACTGTTTGGCTTTGTACTGGCGCTGATTGGCCATGTGCTGCTTATCTTGTCTAAAGACGCCAACATCCGCTTGCTGGTAACCATGACCATTCCGTCTGCCGGTTTTGCCCTGGCCAACATCATGGATATCTCCGGCGCGTTGGCGATGGTGGTCGCCGGTATCTTTATCGGTAACGTCACCCGTGACCGCCTGCCGGTTAAAGACCCTGAAGATGCCCACGAAAACCTCTACGTGCAGCATTTCTGGCACGCCACCGACAGCTTCTTGAACGCCTTATTGTTCCTGATCATTGGCTTGCTGCTGGTTACCATGCCTATTTCCATGGAAGAAATTGGCCTTGGCTTGATGATGATCCCGCTGGTGCTGCTGGCACGTTTTATCAGTGTCATTCTGCCGTTCTCAGTGTTCCGCCGCTTTCGCAGCTACGACGTAAACTCGGTAAAAATTCTTACTTGGGGTGGTTTGCGTGGTGGCCTGGCGCTGGCCATGGCAGCCTCTATTCCCAGTGGCAAGGTGATGGTGCATAACGTCGACTTACACAGCTTATTGGTGCTGATGACCTACATGGTGGTGATTTTCTCCATCATCGTGCAGGGCCTGACTATCTCGCCGTTAATTCGCCAAAGCATTGCGGCGGCCAAGGCCCGGGGTGAAAAACTCGGCGACGGCGAATAAGCCGCTATTGCTCAATAAAAACCGGCCTTAATGGCCGGTTTTTTTGTGGCATTTAAGGCCTGTAATCACTCGACAGCTGCTTACAAGTTAGTAACAATATCGAAATGAGAATTGTTGCTAATTACTGAGTGGCTATGCGCAAAACCCTGTTCCGTTTGCACTCCTGGCTGGCGCTTTTTGCCTTGTTGCCGCTGATTTTAATGTCGGTTAGCGGCAGCATTTTGGTGTTCAAAAATGAGCTTGATGGCCTGTTGCGCCCAGCCGAGGTAACGCTAACCGCCGGCGCTTCGGCAACGCGGCTGCCGCTAGAATCGTTGGCCGCCGACATCAACCGGCAGTGGCCGAGCTATGAGCTGGGGGCCTGGGAATTGTTTGACGACAAACACAGTGCCGACCGGGTTTATCTTATTCGCCGCCACAGCAGTGACTGGTTCAAGCTCTACCTCGACCCCTATCAGGGCCGGCTGCTCAGTGGCCCGCTGCCGGTTAATCACCACTTCACCGACTGGCTTAGCGAATTTCACTACCAATTCTTACTGGCTGAAACCGGCATGGTACTGGGCGCGGTCTATGGCGCTATTTTGCTGTTTTTGGGCCTTTCCGGGCTGGTGCTTTATCGCCAGTTTTACACGCGTCTTTTCACCTTGCGCTGGGGCAAAGACTTGCGCCTAGCGCTGTCGGACACCCACAAATTGGTGGGTACCCTGGCGTCTCCGGTGTTGCTGGTGCTGGCCTTTACCGGGCTTTGGTGGAATATCGAGTACGCCGCGCACGAGTTTGAACATACGGACCTGCCGGTGAGCCAGCGGCTCTACAACGACCAATTGCCGTTAGAGCAGCTTCGCCAGCAGGCCGAAAAGCGTGTTAGCGGCTTTAAAGCCACCTATTTGCTGCTGCCTTATGAACAAGGCATGGCCATCAGTTTTTACGGGGCGGTACCGTCGGCGAACCCGCTGCTATCAGACTACGCCAGCGGCGTGAGTTTTGACGCCCAGAGCGGCGCCTTTCAAAGCCAGTGGGATATTCGTCAAATGGGCCTTGGTGGGCAAATTCTCGATAGCTACCGCTTGCTGCATTTTGGCAGTTTCGGCGGCTTGCTGTCGAAACTGCTTTGGAGCCTGGTTGGGCTAATGCCGCTGCTGCTGGCTGCCACCGGCAGTTACCTTTGGTGGCACCGACGTAGCAAAAAACGACTTTCACAACGTCGCCGTATGGCTTTGGCAGCCGATCGCGGCTAAAGATGTAAGCTGACACGGCACTGGGAGAGAGCCATGCGGGTGGCGGTAATAGGCGGTGGCATTAACGGACTCTGTGCGGCCTGGGAACTGGCCGAACGCGGCCATCAGGTGACGCTGTTTGAAAAGGCACAATTAATGGCGGCCACCAGCAGCGCCTCGAGTAAGTTACTGCACGGTGGCTTGCGTTATTTAGAACAAGGCCAGTTTCACCTAGTTTATCAAGCGCTTGCCGAGCGGCGCTGGTGGCTGGATAACGCCCCGCAGCTCACAAGGCGCTTGCCGTTACTTTATCCCATCTATCGCCAAGGCCAACGCAGCCGTTGGCGCATCAAAGCCGGTCTCACCCTTTATGACGCCATGGCCTTGGGCAAGGGCTTGGGCCGCCACCGCTGGCTGAGCCACCAAGCGGTGCTGGCCATTGAACCGACGCTGGAGCGCCGGGGCTTGCTGGGCGCTTACTGCTTTTTTGACGGCCAAATGCTTGATGACAACAAGCTCGGGCTTTGGGTGGCAGAACAGTGCCGGGAAAGCGGGGTAAAAATTTTTGAAAACCGGCCAGCGCTGGCGCTGGATGGGCAAGGGCTGGTGGTACTGGATTCCGGCATGCAGCAGTTTGACACCGTGGTGAATGTGGCCGGGCCCTGGAGCCAGCAGTTGTTGCTGGATTCAAGCATGCAACCGGGCCGGCCATTAAGCCTGGTGCGGGGCAGCCATTTGCTGCTACCCGGTGAGCGCCAACATGGCTTAATGCTGGAGGTGCCCGGTGAGGAACGGGTGGTATTTGTATTGCCCCATGGCCAGCACAGTTTGCTTGGCACCACCGAAGTGCTGCAAAGCATAGAGCAACCGGTGCAGTGTAGTGATGAAGAGCGCCGCTACTTACTGGCGGTGTATAACCACCACTTTTTAAAAGGGATGACTGAGAAGGATATTGTGGGGGAATTTTCCGGGGTTAGGCCACTTTTGGCGGCCGCACAAAGTACCAGCCGCTTGAGCCGTGAATTTGCCCTTGATTGGCAAGGCCGGGTGTTAACGGTAAGCGGTGGTAAATGGACCACAGCCCGGGCGTTGGCCCGGACTGTGGCCGATGCGGTTAGCGCCGATTAAATAAGGCCTTCGGCTTTGAGGGCTTTTTGTACCGCTGGACGCTCAGCAACGCGCGCCAAGAAGGCGCCAAGGTTCGGCCAAGGGGACAGGTCGATATTTAAAAAGCGGGTCCAGTTCAGAATCGTAAAGAGGTAGGCATCGGCAATGGTAAATTGCTTGCCGGTTAGATAATCCTGCTCACCGATCTGCTCGCTTACCCAGGCAAAGCGCTTATTGAGCATGGCGCCTACCGCCGTCTTCCATTCTTCAGGTGCGTTGGGGTTGAAAAAAACGCCAAGGGATTTGTGCAGTTCGGTGGCAATAAAGGCCATCAGGCTCAGCACTTGATAACGGGTTTCTCCCTTTTCTGGCAGCAGGCCCGCTTGGGGTTTTTGGTCAGCCAGATACTGGGCAATCGCAATGCCTTCGGTCAGCAAATGGCCGTTATCCAGCAGTAGCGCCGGAATGTAGCCCTTGCTGTTAATAGCCAAGTAGTCACTACCGGTCTCGGTTTTTTTGGTTTTGGTATCTACCGCTTCGGTGGTGTAAGGCAGTTCCAGCTCTTCAAGAATAATATGGGGAGAAAGGGAACAGGCACCGGCCTTGTAATAAAGCTTCATGGGGATCCTAGCGTCACAATGGGTTTGCTTTGAGTGTAAATATTGCTTTCTTAAAAACAAGTACTTACCTTTTGGTAAGTTTTGAGAGGGGCAGGAACAGCGATGAGCCAAAGCAGTGAAGCGGGAGTCTGGACAGGTAATGTGCTGAACAGCCATTGCCCAGCCAGAAGCCTGCTGGAAGTGTTGGGGGATAAATGGGCTTTGCTAGTGCTTTACACCCTGGCCAAGCAAGGGCCGGCGCGCACCGGTGAGCTACGGCGCCGGGTCGGTGGGATCTCTGAAAAGATGCTGATCCAGAACCTTAGAAAAATGGAACGCTTTGGTTTGGTCAGACGCATCGCTTACCCCGAAGTGCCGCCGCGGGTTGAGTATCAGCTTACCGAGCTGGGGGTTTCCCTTGGTGAGCCGATCAGTGCTCTTAATCGCTGGGTTGAACACAACATCAGCACCATTCATTCGGCGATGTCGGCGTCACAGTAAGCGCTGGCAGTTATTGCCGCTTGCCGGCTGCTGTGCCACCTTGTTGTTTTATTAAACAAGGATTTAACACATGGCCGTGCTGCGAATAACGTTATTGTGGTTGTTTTGCCTGCCGTTGTGGGCAGCCAGTTTCGGCCCTGCCGATTTTGCCAAGCGTGATTGGCTGGCAATAGTGGCCGCCTATGAGCCGGAAATGGCCGCCATTGATAAAGCGCTTGCCAGCAGCCCCGATGCCAGCATTAGTGCAACCCAAACCTTTCGCGGTGTGCGCTACCAGCTTGCCCATTACAAAGGCAAAAAATTGCTGATTTTTGCCAGTGGGGTATCGGTCACCAATGCCGCCATGACCATGCAAATGGCGCTTGATTACTTCCCGGTTGGCCAAGTAGTGATGATGGGCATTGCCGGTGGCGTAAACCCAAAATTTCACCCTGGCGACATCGCCGTGCCGGCGCGCTGGTACTATCACGACGAAGCGGTTTATGCCAATCCTGACCCGGCCCACAAAGGCCAATATCTGTTGCCCGATTACTACCAGGCCGAGCTGAAAAAGTGGCAACAGTTGGCGAAATCCGACCCTAACCGGCCGCATTACCAGCCGTTTGGTTTTATCTTCCCCAACGAAGTGAAAGTGATTAAAGACGGCTGGCAGCAGCGCCAGCCTATGCCTTATTTCAGTGCCGACAGCCAGCTATTGGCGGCGGTAAAAGCCGCGGCCAGCGCCGTTACCATCAAGATGCCGTCGGGCCGCAAAGTGCAGGTGTCGGTGGGCGGCAATGGCGTTACCGGCTCGGTGTTTTTAGATAACAGCCGCTACCGGCAATGGTTGCGCCGGGTTTATCGGGCTGACGTTACCGAAATGGAGTCGGCGGCGCTGGCCCAGGTGTGTTTTGTGAATAACGTGCCCTGGGTGGTGATCCGCTCGGTAAGTGACTTGGCAGGTGGCCAGCAAGGCAAAAATACCGAAAATGTGTTTGATGCCATCGCCTCTGGCACCGCCGCCGAGCTGTTATTGGCGATGTTGGATAAGCTGTCTTGAGTAGCAAAAAGCCCCGCCAATGGCGGGGCTTTTTGCATTCTCGTCGCGGTTAGTAGTACTTCCAGGAGAATGTCAGGCCAATGGTTCTTGGCCGCACCACGGTGCCAAGCATTGAGCTTGGGGTGGCGTAGGGAGCGTTGACAATGCCGTATTGGTCAAACAGGTTATTGATGTAGAAGTTAACCTCGTAAGGGCCTTTCACCACGCTGGCTTTGAGGTTGTAGAGGTTGTAATCGCCCCTTTGTACTTCCGAATTCCAGGTTACCGGCGCCTTAGACAGATACTGGTGGGTCAGAATAAGCCGTGGGCTCCAAGGCAGGTTCATGTACCAGGTCAGGCTGTTATTGACCGTCCAGTGCGATGCTCCTGGCATGGCGGTGCCGTCGGCAATGGTGCCAGAAGACGTTTCCAGGTCTTGGGTTAGGCGGGCATCAAGGTAGGTAAAGTTGGTGTTCCAGGTCAGGTTGTCATTGATGTTCCACTGAATGGCGCTTTCCACCCCTTTGTTACGGGCGCCACCGGCATTCATAACGTAGGCAAAGCCGTCATCACGGAATAGCCGTACTTGAATGTTGTCCCAATCCACTAAATAGGCGGTGGCATTAAAGACCACTTTGCCGTCAAAAAGCTCAGAGCGCATCCCCAGCTCATAGTTTTTGTCGGTATCGGCGTCGAAGGTTAGCGGCGTATTATCATCGCCTGTGGGCGGCACCGGGTTAGCGCCACCTACCCGATAGCCTTCGGAATACAGCCCGTAGAACATCCAATTGGCATTGAGCTTGTAGCGCAGGCTGACTTTGGGGGTAAAGCCGGTGTCGTCGGCGTCCTGGCTGTAGTTAAAGCCATCGCCACCCAAAAGGTCGGCGGCCTGCTGCAATTGGCTGTGGGTGGTGGTACGGAAATAGCGGCCGCCCAACGTGAGGGTCCACTGGGGGGTAAAGTCGTAGTTGGCTTCACCAAATACGGCCTTTTCGGTGTATTTCTGGTGGGTGCGGTAATCGTAAATAATGTCGCCACTTGCCAGCGCCGCGCCCTGGTCTGCACCGTAGGTGTCGGGGTTGTTGTTTATGTAGTCTTCCGAGCCCGGTACATAGTCTTGGTCAACCGAGCTTTTCTTGGTGCTGTTGTACATGGTGCCCGCTATCCAGCGCAGTCGCTGGTTGTCGGGCGAGGTCAGGCGCGCTTCGATGTTATACATCTTCGAGTCGGCATAGCTGTGGTCAGCCACGTAGTCGCCGCCTAGGTAACCGCTGCTGTAATAGCTGCTGTAGTCAAACTGCGAGTGGCTTTCCTTTTTGGCGTAGGCGCCCAGTACCGTCAGGGTGGCAAAGTCCAGGTCTTGGTCTAGGCGCAGGCTGTGCACCGTAAACTCAGGCTTCATCGGTTCGGGAATTTGTGTGGTCCGGGTGTAGGTGCCAATGTTGGCATAGGTTTGGTCTTCGGCATCAATGGTTTGGTGCATCGACAGCCAGCTTAGCTTGGTACTGTCGGTGGGTTTCCACACCAGCGACAAGCGCCCGCCGTTGGTTTTGGTTTGATCGGCATCCTTTTGGCCGGTGCCGGTGTTATCGAGAAAACCGGCTTTTTTATGGGTGCTGACCACCGCCCTTGCCGCAAAGGTACTGGTGATGGGCAGGTTTACCATGCCTTTGAGGTTATAGCCGGTGTCGTCTGAATGGGCGGTGTTATCTACCCCGGCTTGCACGGCGGCATCAAAGCCGTCGGTACTGGCTTCATTGACCACATAGTTAATCAGGCCGCCAAGGGATGAAGAACCGAACAGGGTGCCTTGCGGGCCGCGCAGCACTTCCACCCGTTTAAGGTCAAAGGTGTCGATGTCGGGGATCACCACCGGCCAGCCCGGTTCACTCAAGGGAATTTCGTTGAGGTAGTAACCGGTGGTGGTTTGGTTTTGCTCGTGATAAGTGGTGGATGACATGCCGCGCAGCACCACCTCTGACACCCCAGGCTGGTAGTCGTTAAACGACACCCCCGGCATTTGCGTCACGTAGTCTGACAAGCTTTGCGCTGCCAGGGACTCCAGTTTGCTTTGGCCCATGGCCGATACCGAGCCTGCCACGTCGTGAATGCTTTCTTTACGTTTGGACGCGGTAACGGTCAGGGTTTCAATGTCTTTATCTTTGGTTTTATCGCTTTGAGTGGTGCTGTTGGCGTTACTGGCTGCGGTTTGCTCGGCAGCCAGAGCGTTAAAGGAAGTGCCTAAAGCAGCCATAATACACAGGGCCAGCCAGGACTTGGCGTTGGGGGTCGAAGTACGCATCTGTTTAAGCCTCGTGACGCTTTTGTTTCAGTCGTTGAGGTTGATGCTGTCGGAAATCTGTGCAGTAAACCTGCCGCGAAGGGCCAATGTTGTTGGTAACTGGGCCAGCGACTGTGGCCTTGGCCGCAGAATTTAAAAGGCTTGTTATGAGTGGCCCAAAATTGGCGAACACTGGCCCAGCTCGGGCGGCAAATTGGCCTGTGTAGCGCAGGATATAACGCTATAAATAGACCGACTGTGAGACACCATGTCCCTTTCCCATGTAACGAGCCCCGCTCCCCTTGACCCAGAGATAGCTGACTTTCGCGACCAGTTGGCCGCCCGCTACCAAGCCTTTGGTGACTTAAGCCCCTTGTCTTTCGATGAAGCCAGAGCGGTGATTGAACAGGTGCGAGCCCCTTTTCGGGAAGGGGGCCCGGCCATGCACAGCTGCCAGGAATTTTGTTTAAAAGACGGGGTAACCCTGCGTCTTTACCGGCCCAGCAACCAGCCCCAGCTGCCGGTGCTTATCTATCTGCACGGCGGCGGCTGGACCTATTTCAGTATTGATACCCACGACCGGTTGATGCGCGAATACGCCGCCCAGGCCGGGGTAGCGGTGTTGGGGGTGAATTACCGGTTGGCGCCGGAACACCCAAGCCCGGCTGCCCTCGACGACTGCCTGGACGCCATTGCCTGGCTTAAAGCGCAAAGCCAAACCTTGGGCCTTGATAGCCAGCGCCTTGCCCTAGGCGGCGATTCGGCCGGGGGCTATTTATCCCTGGCCAGTGCCTTGGCGCTAAAAGCGCAGGGTAGTGCCATGGTCAAGGCGCTGCTGCTCAATTACCCGGCGCTGGACCCGCGCTGCCAGCACGCGTCTTTTACGCTTTATGATGGCCCTGACTATGTACTGGCCCGCGATGAAATGCTCACTTTTTGGCAGCACTACTTGGGCGATGCCGCCCGCGACGACCCCAAAACCAACCTGGCTTTGGCCAATGTTAGCGGCTTGCCACCATCGCTGGTGGTGGTGGCCGAGTGTGATGTGCTGGCGGACGAGGGCTTGCAGCTGGCGGCGCGGATGCAACAGGCCGGAGTAACCAGTGAAGCCAAAACCTTTATGGGTGCTACCCACAGCTTTATTGAAGCCATGGCCAGCGCCAAGGTTGCCCGTCAGGCGATTGCGGCCGGGGCAGACTGGCTACGCCGCTACTTATAAATCAGCTCAGTGCCGTTGCAAACTTGCTGGGCGGCACCCCAAACACCTTGTGAAAGGCGGCGCTAAAAGCGCTGGAGCTGTTGTAGCCCACGTCCATGGCAACGGTGGTTATAGGGGCACCGTTTGAAAGCCGCGACAGCGCTTCGTTAAGGCGGGCTTGCTGGCGCCAGGCGGTAAAGCTCAGCTGTGTTTGCTGGCGGAACAAGCGGGTGAAGGAACGGCGGCTCATGCAGGCCACATCGGCCCAGTCGCTTAGGTCTTGCTCCTGGGTGGGGTCATTCAAAAACTGCTGGCAGACTTTAAGTAACCGGGTGTCTTGCGGCATTGGTAGCAGCAAGGGTTCGTGGCTCATGAGCGCTATCTCGTCAACGATCAGCTGCATGATGCGCCCTTCGCGGTTACTTTCGTCGTACTCGGCAGGCAGCAACATCGCTTGCACAATAAGTGAACGTAACAGCTCACTGACGCCAACGACCATACAGCTGTCAGGCAACCCCGGGTGGCTGCCCTGCTCGATAAACAGACAATGTAGCGACAAGCTGCTGCGCACATGGGCAGCGTGGTAAATACCGGCCGGGATCCACAGGCCGCGGTGCGGCGGCACCACAAAGCTGCTGGTGTCGGTAGTCACCACCATCACGCCGTTGGTGGCATACAGGAACTCGCCGCGGTCATGACGGTGGCGGCCATCATAATGGTTGGCCGGGTAGTCGTCCTTGAGGGTCACCACAGAGCGCTTGGCACTTTCTAGCAGTACTGAACTGGGCATTCTGACTCTGGACTGTTCCACAATAGCGCTCCTTCGATGTTGGCTGTAACGGTTTGTGGCAAACACCCCCCCGGTGCCACAGTTTAAGCTAAGGCTTTGATTCTTTTCGTTGCTGCATAAAAGATGCCATTGCCTGCTGGCCTGGCTCTCCGCTTTTGAGCGCTTGCTCTACGGCCGTAGCGTCGGCGGCGTTATCCCCTTGACCGACCCGAATTTGTGCATCCATTGCACCAATTTGGACCGCGACACCGATGATGTGTTTAACCAGGCGGTCGGCGTAGTCACTGACTTGGCTGAGGTGCCAGGGGCTGTCAGGCCCCTCCATTTGTTCGGTAAGGTCGTTAAGAATGGCCATTAGCGGCTCGGCGTCGGTAATAAGCTTGGCTGTGCCGGTAACGTGCACGGCGCCGTAATACCAGGTGGGTACCCGAGGCGTAGTGCCATACCAGCTGGGCGAAACGTAACTATTGGGCCCCCAAAATGTCACCAGCACCTCGGGTTCGTTTACAAGGCGCTGCCACAGCGGATTGGCCTTATCCATGTGGGTATAAAGGGTGCCGAAAGGCCCCTGTTCGCGGTTTAAGGTAAACGGCAGCGGGCTGGCCAGCCAGCCTGGACTAGCGGTAACCAGGGTGCCCATGCGCACCCTTTCAATCAGTTGTTGTTGCTCAGCTAGCGATGCCGCGCGGTAAGGCTCAGGTACGTACATAATTCCTCAGAGATATTTGCCAAACCAATCGAGCATGCGGTGCATGATGTCACGTTGGTGAAGTCCGTTGCTTATCCAGTGTGGAGCGCCTTTATATTCGACCATTTCAGCGGTTTTGCCTTGCAGTTTTAAGCCGCGATAAAAGGCCAGACCCTGGGTAACCGGCACCCGGGTGTCTTGTTGGCCTTGCATCACCAACACCGGCGTATGCACGTTTTTCAGGTAGCTAATGGGTGAGCGCTGTTGCAGCAGCTTGAGGTTATCAGCGGCGGTGCCGAAGTAGCCCAGGGTAAAGTCCGGGGTGTCGGTGGTGTTGACGAAACTCACCAAATCAACCGGCGGCGCGCCGACCACCGCTGCCTTGAACCTGTCGGTATGGCCTACCGCCCAAGCCGACATGTAGCCGCCGTAGCTCCAGCCGCCAATGCCCAGATGTTTGGGGTCGGCAATGCCGTCTTTTTCCAGCATATCGACGCCGTCAAGAATGTCTTGGTAGTCGCCGCCGCCCCAGTCGTTGATCACCGCCCGGGAAAAGGCCACCCCTTGGCTCACTGACCCCCGTGGATTGGGCAGCAATACCGCATAGCCGCGCGAGGCCAGCATTACCCCCCATTCGTGCCAGGAGCTTTGCCAGCCATAGCTCCAGCGCCATTCCGGGCCGCCGTGCAGTTCCACCACGGTTTTTAGCGGTTTATCACCCTTGTAACCGGGTGGTGTCAGTAGCACGCCATAGATGGGCGTATCGTCGATGCTCGACTGCCAGTGCACCTCTTTTACTTGCGCTTTTGGCCAGGCGTCCACTTGTGGGTTGGTATTGGTGAGCTGGGTCAGGGTGTTGTTTTGCATCAGCCACACCTCGTTGGGGTGGTCAGTGCGGTCGCCGCTAAAGGCCATTTTTTTGCCATCGCGGCTCAAGGTTAATGTGGCTTCAAAGGCGCTGATGCGGCGCTTTTTATCAACGGTATTGGTTTTTGTGTCGACCCAGAGAATTTCGTGGTGGGCGCCGAAAAAGCCCATCATCATCATGTGGCGGCTGTCGGGCATCCAGGCCAAGGACGGAATGGCGCCGTGGTAGTGAGGCAGCAAACGCGCAC
Source organism: Gallaecimonas mangrovi (assembly GCF_003367375.1). Classification (GTDB taxonomy): domain Bacteria; phylum Pseudomonadota; class Gammaproteobacteria; order Enterobacterales; family Gallaecimonadaceae; genus Gallaecimonas; species Gallaecimonas mangrovi. The sequence goes on along the minus strand of NZ_CP031416.1, from coordinate 3,773,863 downwards.
TTTTACCGGTAGCGGGCCAATACTGGTGGCAGGTTTCGGCAATACCGCCGGTGTTGAGCCGGCAATAGGCAATGGCGTGGCCGTCGGGGGCCCAGCTAAAGTCATTTATGGCGCTATGCTCAAAGGCCTTGCCAAGCTTGCCTGACGCCAAATCAAGCACGTGCAGGCTGGAGTGGTAAAAGTAATTGTTGATAGACGAGGTTTCGGCCAAGCGCACCACCAGCCGCTGGCTTTTTGGCCCCCAGCGCACGCCACTGATGCTCATGCCGCCCAGGCTTTGGCGGTGCAGCTTGCCGGATTTAAGGTTGAGTAAATACAGGTGGATGGGGGCAAAGTGCTTATCCACTTCGATATAGGGCTTGTCGTTATTGGCCGGTTCCTGGCCCAGTACCGCTACCTGCCTGCCGTCTGGCGACCAGGCATATTGGTAAACGCCGCCGGTTAAGTGGGTAAGCTGCTGGCTGCTGCCATCAAGGCGGCGCATAAAAAGCTGCGGCTTTTGGTTGTTGCCTGCCGCCAGGTAGCCAAAGGCGTGGCCATCGTTGGTCCACTGCGGCTCCGTTGCCTCGCCTTTTAGCACTTGCCGCGCTTTGGCCCCTTTACGGGTGGCCACTTGCCAAAGCTCGGTGGTGCGTATGCCTTTTTCATCGGGAGTCGAGAGCATGGAAAACAGCACCGAGGTGCCATCAGGCGCAATTTGTGGGTCAAACACATAGGTTTGTGACAGCACTTGCTCTGGGGTGATGGGGGCGGCACTTAAGCCCCAAGATGCCGCCAGCAGGGCCAGGCCGGTTTGCCAAAACTTGCTTGATAACGCCACGGAATACTCCTGATAAAAGACTGACCATTCAAGCTAAGTGAGGCCCGGTTTGTGAACCTGTGCTTTTGGGCCAATCGCCTCTTTTGCCGGGCCAAGTGCGATGAATCGCTACCCGTATCACAGAAGTTACCCTGTAATTGGCCAAGGATTTGCGGCTTTGGTGGCAGTCCTTGATCAAAGTCATTGCCTTAAGGTGGCAAAACGGTTGTTGTATAAAAAGAGTACGATTGGGTGCTCGAATAACGACAAGGAGGCAGCATGTCAGCCATTACATCGATCCCCTTTACCCTCATCGATGGGAAGGGCGCTACCCTTGACGATTTTGCCGGTAAGGTATTGCTGGTGGTCAATGTCGCTTCACAGTGCGGGCTGACACCGCAGTATGAAGCGTTGCAAAAGCTCTACGCTCGTTACCGCGATAAAGGCTTTGAAATTATTGGCTTTCCCGCCAATAACTTTCTCGGCCAGGAACCTGGCACGGAGCAGGAGATCATGGAGTTCTGCCATGGCAATTACGGGGTAACCTTTCCCATGGCCGCCAAGGTATCGGTAGCCGGTGAAGACATCCACCCGCTGTTTGCCGCCATGATAGAAGCGCAGCCTCAAGCCACCGGCAATGTTGACAGCCAGCTGAAATCCAAGCTCTCGCAAATGGGGCTATTGCCAAAAGATGCCCGGCAAATCACCTGGAATTTCGAGAAGTTTCTGATTGACCATCACGGCAATGTGGTGGGGCGTTTTCGCCCGGACATTACCCCAGACGACCCGCGCATTACTGCCACCCTCGATTCCTTACTGGGGATCTAACGGCGCGGCAAAGAAAGTTGCGTAAGCCGCTGGCTTAAAGGACTATGGGCCATGGCCATTTAACACGTACCCAGAATGGAATTTGACCTGCAATATTGGCACTGGCTGGTCTTCGGCATGATTTTGCTGATGGTCGAGATTTTTCTTACCAGCTTTACGGTGTTTTGGTTTGGCCTTGGTGCTTTGGTTGTGTCAGCGGTGCTGGCCTTTTTCCCCGCGCTTTCTCACCCCTGGCAAGTGGGCCTTTGGGCCATCTCCTCGGTGCTTTTCACCCTGTTGTGGTTCCGCTATTTCAAACCGATGATGCGCGATAAAAGTAAAGCCGGTAATGCCAGCGAAGCCATTAAGGGCGAGTCGGGGTTGGTGATTGCCGTGCCGGTGGGCGACAAACGCGGCGTGGCCCGCTTTACTACGCCGCTAATGGGCGACGACGAATGGCCCTTTATCTGCCAAAGTGACGTCGCTATCGGCGACCGAATTTTTGTTTTAGAAATGTCAGGGAACACCCTGATTGTGGAAAAACGCTAAACGCCAGGCTGGCATAGCGCTAACAAAAGGAAGAGAAGATGATATTCAATGGCATGATTGTATCGGTAGTGTTCTTGCTGCTGGTACTGGTGACCATTTTTATGGGGGTTAATATCGTTCCCCAGGGCACCAAATACGTCATTCAGCGCTTGGGTAAATACAGCAGGACGCTGGGCCCGGGCTTACATTTTGTGATCCCCTATATCGATATGGTGGCTTACAAAATCACTACCAAAGATATCGTGCTTGATATCCCCTCCCAGGAAGTGATCACCCGCGACAACGCCGTGATCATTGCCAATGCCGTGGCTTACATCAATATCGTGTCGCCAGAAAAGGCCGTCTACGGCATTGAAAACTATGGTGTTGCCATCCAAACCCTGGTGCAAACCTCGCTGCGCTCCATTATTGGCGAGATGGACCTTGACGACGCCTTGTCCAGCCGCGACGCCATTAAGGCCAAACTCAAGGGCAGCATTTCTGATGATATTGCTGACTGGGGTATTACTTTAAAAACAGTGGAAATTCAGGATATTAACCCCTCGCTTACCATGCAAAAAGCCATGGAAGAGCAGGCCGCCGCCGAGCGGAGCCGCCGCGCTACCGTAACCCGCGCTGACGGTGAAAAAGCCGCCGCCATTTTGGAAGCGGAAGGGCGCCTGGAAGCCTCGCGCCGCGACGCCGAGGCACAAGTGGTGCTGGCAACGGCCAGCCAAACTGCCATCGAAAAGGTGTCGCAAGCGGTGCAGGGCCAAGAGTTGCCGGTCATGTACCTGCTAGGCGAGCGTTATGTGGAAGCGATAAAAGATATGTCGACTTCCGCCAACAGCAAACTGGTGGTGTTGCCGGGGGATATTCCGGCGGCAGTGCGCTCGCTAATGGGCAGCATGATGAAATAAGCCAAACCGGCAAAAAGCCCCGCAATAGCGGGGCTTTTTTAAAGCTTTGCTTCGGTCTTTAGCCAACTTGGCCTGGGCACTTTACTGGCCATGGCGTACAGCACCAATACCGCAATAGAGACCAGCGCCAGCCACAAATACAGGATGCGGCCCGAATAGTGTTCCAGCATCCAGCCGCCAATTAACGGCGATAACGACCAGCCAATAGCATAAAGATTCCCGGCCCCGAAATAAGCGCCTTTAAGCCCGGGCGGCGCCATGTCATCAATCTGCACGCTAATGTTAGGAAACAAAATCACTTCGCCCACACTCAGCACAAAAGTGGCGCCAAGCCAGCCCAAATGCCAGCTCATCGGATTAAAGGCGTACCAGAGCTGGGCGACGGTAATGAGTACCACCCCCAATTGCATCTGGGTGCTGATGGCCCAGCGGCCAAGCAAGTGCCGCAGCGGGAACTGCAAACAAATAATGGTCAGGGTGTTGACCAAAATCAGCTGCGAAATCAGCTTTACTAGCGCTGGCACATGGGCGCGAGTCAGGTACTGGATCAGCGACGAATCAATATGGGCGTACACAAACATCAGTAAGATATTGGCCAGCACCAACAGCAAAAAGCCATGGTCTTGGCCGAGCAGCATCAGGGTGCGGCGAAAGCCTTGGTTGCCCAAGGTATTGTCTGCCAGCCGATAGCCCCTTTTCATCGCCCACAGCAGCATGGCCAGCAGCAGCAGGTAGGTGGCGGCGGTAATAAAAAAAGTGGATTGTTTAGCGGTCAGTCCTACCCACACTCCCACCAAGGGGCCAGCCGCACCCGCCATATTGGCCACAAAGTAGCGCAATTGCAGTGCCAGTTCGCGACGGGGTTTTTCCGGCAGTTGGTCAATCATCAGCGCCTGGGTGGCAGGGCCGAAAATAGAACGGCCAATGGAGACCAGCAAAATGCCCAGCACGTAGCCATGCACGCTGTCGGCCATGGCCATCACCACAAAGGCCAAGGCGCAGCAAAGACCTGAGGCCAGCATAATGTGCTTGCGGCCAAAGCGGTCGGAAAGGGCACTGACATAAAAACCCAGCAAGCTGCCTGCCAGGGCGGCCACCGACAGGATCACGCCAATTTGATATGGCCCCAGCGCAAATCTCTGGTACAGCAAAATGGATAAAAACGGCCACACCATAAAGAAGGTGCCCTGCACCAGCAAAGCGCCAAGCAAGGTGACCCAAACCAGCAGTGGTAACGAGGTTAAACGGTTGACCAAGTTAGGGTTCCTTGTTTGATGGCGGGTCGTTCATAAAAGCAGAATTTGCGTCGTTATGAAATGGCTAATGGCGTTTGATTAGCCGCAGGGCGAGATTTTCCTCAAGTGCTTGTTCTAAGCACCTTGCTGCTATATTGTTATCGCGATAACCAAGGAGTGTTTCGTATGTCCTTAACTAACATCCCCTTTAAACTGATTGACGGTACCAACACCAGCCTGGCCGATTTCGCTGGCAAAGTGGTGCTGATTGTTAACGTGGCCTCCAAGTGCGGCCTTACCCCGCAATATGAAGCGCTGGAGGCACTCTATGAGCAGCACCGCGGTCAGGGCTTAGTGGTTTTGGGCTTTCCCGCCAACAACTTTGGTGCCCAAGAGCCGGGCAGCAACGAAGAAATTGCCGGCTTTTGCCGCGCCACTTTTGGTGTTGAATTCCCGGTGGCGGAAAAAATCTCGGTTACCGGAGATGACATTCATCCGCTATACCAAGCCCTGCTGGTGGCCAAGCCCGAAGCGGTGAAAAATGACAACAGCGAACTGTTGGCATTGTTGAACCAGCATGGCCTGGCCCCGAAAGATGCTAATGCCATTATGTGGAACTTCGAAAAGTTTGTGGTGAACCGCCAAGGCGAGGTGGCTGGCCGTTTCGCCCCTGACATTACCGTTGATGACGCGCGCATCCAAAACCTGCTAAGCGAAGTGCTTTAAAAAAACCGGGGTTAAGGCCCCGGTTTTTCTTTGCCGCCTTTACACTACAACCTTGTTTGTCTTTGGGTGGCTTATGTTTAAACGCGCTGTTGTTGTTTGTTGTGCCTTTTTCGCTTTGCTTAGCGCCTCGGCCCATGCGGCCAAACCTGCCTGCCAAATGGTGTTTGACGCTGGCTCCAGTGGTACCCGCTTATACCTTTATCAGGCCACCGGTCACGGTTGGCGCGAGTTTGCCGGGCCAACATCACCGGCACTGGCCGACCCGGTACGCGGCATTAACGGCCAAACGGCTGACGATATTCCTAAGGTGGCCAAAGCCCTTGGCGACAGCATCAAGGCGTTTCGCCATAACGGTCCAAAAGGCAAAGAAGGCAAGCCTGCCTGGCACGGCTACGACTGGCAGCACCGCTGCGCTTTAAAATCCGTGTCGGTTTTGGCCACTGCCGGTATGCGCCTTGCCGAGCAGCAACAGCTGGGGTTAAGCCAGGTATTGTGGATGGCAGTGCGCCAGCAGGTGCAATTTGCCGTTGGCCCGAAAGTGCGCGTTAAGGCCCGTACCATCAGCGGCTTTGAAGAAGGGCTTTATGGCTGGTTGTCGCTAACGAAAGCCAAAAAGACGCTGAATATTGGCATGGTGGAAATGGGCGGCGCATCCAGCCAAGTGGCCTTTCCCTGCCTTTATTGCCGCCACGACGACGATGCCATTCGTCAGATCCAAATTGACGGTAAAACGCTGCCGTTTTACAGCTATTCCTTTTTGGGCCTGGGCCAGGATGAGGCAGCCAAGGTGTATAAATTGCCCAAGCGCTGCCAGTACGGCATTGGCGCCGTTATTCCAGGCTGGAGCCTTGAGCAATGCAGTGAGCGGCTATTGTTAACCCACGACGGCGAGCTTAAAGACCCATACAACCTTAATGACAAAGGCCGTGTCGGGCGCCGCCGAGACGTGCCGGTAGCCTTGGCACAAGTCAGCCAGTGGTACCTGACCGGTGCTTTTAATTACCTTGAAAGTGACCAGGTGCAGCGCTGCTGCCTGACAAAAGGCGCCTGCTACCACCCGCAAACTGCCTGCTTTCGCGCCGCTTATCTGCCCAAATACCTGCACGACTTACAGATCCCGGCCAGCGCCAAGCCTGCGAAAAGCAACTGGACCGAAGGGGCGATGATTTGTCAAAGCCAGCATTGCCTGGCCAAGGCCAAACCGCAGCAGTGTCGTTGGTCAAAATTTGGCTGTTTATAAAAAGGCGCCGGTTGGCGCCTTTTTATTCAAGGGGGTCTTGCAGGTCGTCACCACGCAAAATGGTGAAGTAAAGCGATGCCAATAGCACAATCGTCACAACCCCAAGCACCTCTGCTAGCAGCTGCCAAGCTGGGATAAGTAAGCCTATTACCGCCGAACCCAAAGCGCTGCCGGCGGTAATGGCGTACCAACGCCGAGGGTGCCTAAGGGTAACGGTATCGTCTTTTAAGCTTGGGTCGTTCCAATTCACTAAGGTAACGGTGATTAACGCCAGAGCGCTGATAAGGCCAAGCCAGCCGAGGTGAAAGACACTGAAAAAGCCAAAGATACAGGCCGGCCATATGCAGGTGTAGCAAAAGGTCGTTGCTTCATTGGACAAACCCCTTGAATTATTTGAAAAACTCATCGCGTTTTTTAATGGCTCAGGCCAACCCCTTTGGCCATCAGCACCGCCAGCAGCGGAATGATTAGCATCACGAGCATTTCGGTGCGGACAAGCATGATAACCACTTTTGGCAATGCCACCGTCTCGGCGCCGCTTCTGCTGGCGCGAATAAAGAACAAAGACGGCAATATCGACAGCGCCAGTATCAGTACAAACAGGGTGACTTTGAGGTGGAAAACCCAGTTCTGGCTGTAAAAAGCCGCTGGTTTGCCCACCCAGAACCAAAGGCTAATGCCGGCAATAAAGACCACCAAGGCGCTAATGCCATAAACAATGTCCAACCGGGCCAGCTTTTTTAATTGCGTTGCGGTCATGGTGGGGGAAAGCAGCATGTGTTCACACACTAGTGCCGCCATCATCACCAGCATGCCGAGAAAGTGCAGGTAACGGAAAAAAATGTCGTCCATGGGAAAACCCTATGCAATAAGCAGTTGTCACCGGTCTACTGTTTCATAAAATGAGCGTTTTCCCAATAATGAGTAACTGAAATGACTGACCAGCTGCAAATTGAGGACCTGGTAGAAGGTAGCGGTAAGGCGGCGGTGAAAGGAGCGCTGATCACCACTCAGTATCGTGGCACCCTAGAAGACGGTACCGAGTTCGATTCCAGCTACAGTCGCGGTAAAGCCTTTCAGTGTGTGATTGGCACCGGCCGGGTGATTAAAGGCTGGGACATCGGCCTGATGGGCATGAAAGTGGGCGGTAAACGCCGGCTGTTTGTGCCAGCAGAATTGGCCTATGGCGATCGACAAATTGGCCAGTACATTAAGCCCGGCTCCAACCTGCATTTTGAAATTGAGCTGTTAGAAGTGCTGACCCGAGACGACTAACCCCGGCACTGCTGGATGTGAAGGTCAACCGCATGGCGCTGGTAATGCCACCCAAAATTAACGCAGGCCAAGTGGCTTCAACCGCGTTGTTTGGTGTTAAAGCGACGCGCACTGACGAAGTGGTGTCGCTGCTGCGAGACAACGTTATTCGCTAGCCGAAAACCGGGGGAGCTCCCCCGGTTTTTTTACTCGGCCCAGGTTGTTTCGGGCAAGTCAACATAGCGCTCGGTAGCGGCCATTTTCGCAGCAAGGTCGGCCTTGTTCAGGGCCACACAATAAACCGGGCGGGCGCGTTCAAAACGCCAGCCTTCGGCCAAGGGCCCTGCATCTACCGCGTCAAAACCCATTTCATCCAGTAGCGCCACGACCTGGGCCTTGGCGGCTACGTCGTCACCGGCGATGGGCAGGGCCCGGCGATCCTTTGCGCCTTGGGGGCGGCCGTCGGTCGCCAGGTCACTGGCAATAATGGCATTAAATACCTTCACCAGCGTCGCGCCCGTTAGGTGGCCTGCAATAAGCTCGCTGGTGGTGGTGTGGTGTTTATCCAAGGCCTCAAAATGGCCGTCACGAGCGGGGTAATAGTTGTTGGCATCGAGCACAATTTTACCGCTGAGCTTGTCGGCAGGCAGTTGCGGATAATTGGCAAAAGGCAGTGCCAGCAGCACCATGTCGCCAAAGTCGCAAGCCTCTGCCACCGTGCCCACTTCAACGCCCGGGTTCATGGCTTTAAAGCTAAACAGGGTTTGCGGCCCGCGGGAATTGGCCACCATGACCTGATGGCCTGCTGCCAGGGCCAGCTTGGCTACATTCTGGCCAATAAAACCAGCGCCGATAATACCGAGTTTCATGGTTGTGTCTCCTGTCTGTCAGCGGCACCTTGCCGCTTTACCAAGAGGTTATTGCCTTACCTAAAATCGATAAATGCAGTAAGGTTTTTAATACTTACAACCAAAAGTGGTGAATAGTGGACAAGCTCAAATGCATGGAGGCCTTTGTGGCCACGGTGGAAGCCGGCTCTTTTACCGCCGCGGCCCAGCAGTTGGCCATTTCCCAGCAGATGGTGGCCAAGCACGTCGCCACCTTAGAAGCGCACCTTAAGGCAAGCTTGCTGCAACGTACCACCCGCAGCCAAAAGCTCACCGCCGTTGGCAGCCAGTACTTTCAGCGCTGCAAACAAATCTTGGCTGACATGCAGGTGGCCGATGCCCTGCCGCAAATGCTGGACCAAGAGCCGCAAGGCAGCCTGCGCCTAAGCTCAGCCAAGACCTTTGGCACCTTCAGCCTGATGCCCTTTGTTAGCCATTTTTTGGACAAGTACCCGAAAATTGAGCTGGAGCTTAACCTGGCCGACCATCGTGTGAATTTGCTGGAAGAAAGTGTCGATGGCGCCTTTCGTATTGGCCCGGTAGATGACGACTCGCTGATCGCCCGGGCGCTGCCGCCCTTTACCTTGCTGCTGTGCGCTTCCCCCGATTATGTGGCGCGCTTTGGTAAACCGGCTCACCCTCGCGACCTTGAACGCCACCAATGCCTGGATTACTGCTTTGCCACGCCGGGGGTGCGCAACATTTGGCAGTTTGATGACGCCCAAGGTCAGCGTTGGCAGGTAAAAGCGCAGTCGCGGCTGCGCATTAACGAAAGCCAGGCGCTGTTGCATGCGGCGCTGGCCGGGCAAGGGTTAACCTTGGCGCCAGAGGTGATGGTGAAAAAACACATCGCCAGCGGCGCGCTGCTTGAGGTTATGCCGGACTTTAGTGGCCCGTCGCGGCCATTGCATTTTGTGTATCGCCAAGACCGCTATCGCACCACCGTAATGCGGACCCTGATTGATGAAGTGATGGCCTGGTACGGCGAGGCAGTGCAATGAGCGTTCTGTTATTGGCCTATTCACTGCTGATGCTGCTGGCTGGTATCAGCCGCGACAAACGGCTTTATTACGGGCTGCCGGTGGCGCTATTAATACTGCTGCTTATCGGGCCTTTTTCCTGGCACTTTGTCGCCATCGCCCTTGGTTACGTTGCCCTTAGTGCCTGGATGCAGCAAAAGCGCGGCCCTGATTGGCTTATTTGGCCGCAACGGCTGCTGTGGTTTGTGGTGAGCTACGGGCTTTTTAGTCACCATTTGCCTGGTTATCACGGCCTTGAGTTAGCCCAGCAATGGGTGGTGAAACCGGGCAGTGTGCCGGTCAATCTCTATCTCAATGTCGATAAGGTGTTGGTGGCGTGGTCGTTGCTGGGGTGGTGCCCGCTTTTTAGGCCTCATTTTACCCGGCCCTGGCCGCTGTCAGCTTACTGGGCGGCCTTACTGGTACCGGTGGGGATTGGCCTTTTAATGTGGCTGGCAATTGCGCTTGGGTTAGTGGCTTGGCAACCGGGGCTTACGCCTTGGTTGCCGCTGTTGGCGGTATCGAATTTACTCAATACCTGTGTCGCAGAAGAGCTGCTGTTTCGTGGAATTTTGCTGCCTTGGCTGCACGATAAAAGCGGGCCGGTAGCGGCGCTTTTGCTAAGCAGCCTGCTGTTTGGTGTGGCTCATCTGGCCGGAGGCGGGCTTTATGTGCTGCTCGCATCCCTGGCCGGCGTGCTTTACGGGTTAATGGTACAGCTCACGGGCCGCTTGGCGCCGGCGGTGTTTTGCCACTGGGCGCTTAATATGACGCAGCTATTATTGCTGACTTGGCCGATGAGCCGCTAAGGCCGCTGTTAAATCTCTTCGTGGCTACGACTTTTGCCAAACAAGCGCATGCGGCTTTTGGAGGGCGGTGGCTGCCAGTCCTTGATGTCGTGGCTAAAGGCAATGGCACTTTGCTGGTGGATAAGCTCACGCCGATAGCGAAGTTCATACATAAAGACGATTAAGGCTGACGAAAGTAAAAACAGCGAGTAGAAAAACGGCACGCTTTTTAGATGCCTTAAACACATTAACCAGTAGCCGCCAGGTGGCACCCAGTACAGCGGCAAGGTACCCATTACGGCGATCAAAAATGACCACAGCAGCAGCCAAAGGAAAATTTTAACCAGGGAGCCGGTTTCTTCCAGCGGTTTGTTTTTACTCACGAAAACCCAAAACACCGCGATGGCCAAGGTCATACCTGCGACGGTGGTGGAATTGGTTTCAACGTAGGGATAAAGCTGCAGTTCGGTTTGGTAGTCAATGTGGGGCGCAAAGGCACCTAAAACGATATTGGCGATAAATACAAACTGGGCACCCCAAAAAGGAATATGCAGGTATCGCAGTTTGTTGAGTAGCGGCAGCCCTACCAAGGCGTGCCAGAGCAAATACCAGCCAATCAGGCCCAAGCTATAGATGGTTATGGCAATGTAAGCGGCCGGGTCCATGTGCCACCTCGAGAATGGAATAAGTGCTAGCAGCTAAGAACATCGCTGCTAAGGCGTCAAGGATGGTGGCGGGGGAATGGGAGCTACGTCTTATCTGCCGTGGCGCTGGTAAACACCGTTGGCGGCAAAAGCGATACTGGCCAGCGCGAAAAGGGCGGCCGGGGTCCAGAAGGCCATTTGCTTATCTACCACAGCGGCAACGCCGTAGGCCACGGCCACCAAGCCAAAAAGAAAAGCACTGAGAAACGTTTGTGGCATACCAAGCTCCCTTCTACCTCGCTTTATCTTGGCTAATGACCGGCGTTTAAGTGAGTTTTAACGCCTTGTTGTTCAGCTAGATAACGATAACTGCCAGTAACCGACCGACAGCCACTGCCCCTGTTTATAGCCAATGTTGTTAAGCTGTGCGACCTTGGTAAAGCCCAGCTTCTCGTGCAGGGCCACACTGGCGGCGTTGGGTAGGGAAATACCGCCAAGTACGTTACGGACCTCGGTTTCTTTTAGCGCCTCGATAACAGCCAGGTAGAGCCCTTTGCCAAGGCCCTGGCCAACCTCGCCTTGTTTGACATAAACGGTACTTTCGACACTAAAGCGGTAAGCACTGCGCTCTTTCCACGGGGTGGCGTAGCTGTAACCGAGCACCTGGTTGTGCTGGCATGCCACCAGCCACGGCAAACCGCCCCCTTGCACCTTGGCAATGCGTTTGGCCATCTCCTCGCCGCTAACCGGTGTTTCCTCAAAGGAAACGCCGGTATTGAGGATGTAGTGGTTATAGATATCAGCTATCGCGTTGGCGTCATCTGCCTGTGCTGGGCGAATTTGCATCTTTACTCCGGTTTGCTGTTTGGCCTTTTTTAAAGCAGGAACCGCAACACCAATAAGCTATAGTTGCTAGCTTTACGGCCTACTAAAACAACCTTATGTCTAAAGCTGCTGCACCTGAACTGATCCTCGATGTGACCTTCCGTATTGAGCCTGGCTGTCTTGGCCCAGATGGCCTTAGCCACATTGAAGATTTTTGTCAGCTCGCACAGCAGCATTTTGACCGCTTGGCCAGGCGTTACCTGCGTTGGGACATTATTCCCCGTTACGATAAGGCCTTGCCAGAGATGCAGTATTCCTTAAATGGGCGGGCAATTTCACGGGATAAAGTCGAAAAGGTGCTGAATTTACATCAGCAAACGGTCGATGGCCTGGAAGAAAAGGTTAACCAGCTGCTCGACACCATGATCAATCTCTATTTCGAGCGCAATTGAGGGCCGTTGGCAAGGCCGTCGCGGGTTGTCATGCGCAGCCAAAAGAGCTCCTGGCATTTGTTTGAAAAGGCCTTCTGCCGGGGGCTGACCTCAACACCTTTGGGTGTGCTTATCACCTGATAGTCAATCCAGCATTCGGGGCAGGCCTGGGCGCTGTCTGCTGGGTTTTGTTCCATTTCAAAGCGGCGACGCACCACCACCCCATCACTGAAGGTGTAAAGGCCTTCCTGGCTAACGACTTCAAGGCCAGCCTCTTGATAACGGTTATCGGTTAGGGTGCGCTGGCTGATGGTGGCGTCGCTTACTGCGGCATTAATAGCGGCAATGTAGCGATGTAAGGCGTGCATGGCGTTGCCCTTCCTGTTTGCAGGGCCTGATACTAACACGGCCGCCGTTTAAGGCGGCCGCATGGCAAGCGATTGGCGCTATCGCCTTTAATTGGGGGTTTCACCCAGGGCGTCAGGCGCCTGCATTTCCGCCATTACCCATTCTTTAAAGGCTTTCATGCCCGTGGTTAACGGCCGGTTTTTACGATAAACCAGATAAAAGGCCTTTAAGGTGTCGAGCTTGATATCAAAGGGTACGACCAAGCGGCCAGACTCGATTTCCCGCGACGTTAAGGTGCTGTCGGCCAGGGCAACCCCCAGGCCCTCTTGGGCGGCGGCGGTAGCCAACTGGCCACTGGAAATTTGCATACTGCCCTTGGGTTTTAGGTTGGGTACACCGGCCTGCTTTAGCCAGTTCTCCCATTCATACTTGCGTTTGGAGACATAAATAATGGTGTGGTTACGCAAGTCTTCGGGTTTATCCAGTGGCAAGCGGCTAGTGGCCAGCTTGGGGCTACACACCGGCATCAGCATCACCTTGCGTAAAAAGTGGATCTCGATGTCTTCCCACTCGCCGTTGCCAAAATACACGGCCATATCAGTGCTAGCGCGGTTAAAGTCAATGAGGCCCATAGAGGCGTTGATTTGCAGTTCCACGTCCGGGTACTGCTCTTGAAAGCGCGCCATGCGCGGCATTAACCAACGAATTAAAAAGTTGGGCGCCACACTGATTTGCACCACGTTGTTTTCCTGGCTGGTCGCCAGGCGCTGGGTGGCGGCTTCTATTTCGTCCAGGGCGTGTTTAATCGAGGTTAAATACTGTTCACCGGCGGCGGTTAACTCCACTCTGCGCTTATTACGGCTGAACAGTGACACCCCCAAATATTCTTCAAGGGTTTTAATTTGGTGACTGACCGCCGAGGCTGTGACGAAAAGTTCTTCAGCAGCGGCAGCAAAACTGGCGTTTCTGGCGGAAGACTCGAACACTCTGAGAGCGTTTAGCGGAGGTAGACGGCGCATGAGGGATCCTGACTGCTGAATTATTCTCAGCATTTTGCTTAGAAAGCTTCGCTTTTTCAACTGGGGTGCTGCCAGTAACATTCGCCGTGTAGAAATTAACCAACTTTATTTCGACACGAGGAACAGCACCATGGACAAAACCGACATCAAACTGGACCGCTTTGGTAACGTTGACGTTGACTACTACGTCGCGCAAGCCCAGCAACTACGTCGCGAGTACCTTTCTCAATTAGGCGCCAGCATCAAGACAAAAGTTAAGGCCTTTTTCCGCGTCGAAGGCGCAAAACTGTCTGGCGGTCATCGCCACAGCGCTAGCCACTAAATTTTCCTTCCTCGTGTCGGTTGGCGGCTCCTGTCGCCAACCGAGTTGAAAATTTCTATCGATCCCTTTCCTTCTAGCAATGTCATTTGTTGCATATTGAACGCGCCAATAGGCGCGTTTTTTTTTGCAAAAAATACAGCGAAAAGCGCTGAGAACACCGGTGTATTGAAAGGCCAGTGAATTTGTTGGCAATGGATGATTTAAATCAAGCTTTGTGGGCTTTCTAGAAAACGGCTTGGACAGCCATTACGGCGTGAAATAATAATTTTATTGTTTAATAACATGTAGTTATGAATTTTTACTTTCTGCATAACGCTAAAGTGTAGCCTGCCTTTAAATTAAAATGATGAAATAAATTCAACTTTAACGTGAGAAAGGATCGCTTTTGGAAAGGGGGAAGGCGAACTACCATTTGCAGTGTAGAAATTAAGCAACTCCCCACACGAGGATGGCACCATGAACAACACTGAATTGAAACTGGACCACACCGGTAAAATCGACGTCGACTACTACGTACAGCAAGCCAAAATCGCCCGTAGCGAATTTCTGGCACAACTGGGTTCCAGCGTTAAAGCAAAAGTAAAAGGCTTCTTCCGGACAGAAATGAGCAAGCTGCACCACGGCCACCGCCGTAGCCACAGCCACTAATTTTTACTGTCCTCGTGTCGGTTGGCGAAAAACGTCGCCAACCCCCTAAAAAATTTCTATACCCCGTTTTTTCTGCTGTTTATCGCGCCTCTCACTAAGGCGCGTTTTTTTTGCCTGCAACTTTTTCACCGCCTCTTGTTAGCGAACGGATGCCAACTGACTGTCGCTCTGGCTGCCTTCCAATACCCGGCTGACTTCATTAACCGTGCGCAGCCTGCCGTCATGGCTAAAGTGCCAAAAGGCATAAACCTGGAGCCGGGCGCGGCTGCCGTCGGTTTTTAGTGCCTCTACCTCGTGTAAGGTGGCCAGCTTCCCAGGTT